>CAIWOY010000168.1 GCA_903914415.1 uncultured Phycisphaerales bacterium
CGACGACGACGCTGTGCTTCGACCGCTTCTGGCCGTCCTGCCCCGTCCAGGTGTCGAACTTCAGGTGACCTTCAACGAGGATCGCACGTCCCTTTGTGACGTACTGGTTGATGGTCTCGGCCTGCCGGCCAAACGCCGTGACATCGACGAAGCAAACGTCTTCCTTCTGGTTCCCGTCCTTGTCGCGCCAGCGGCGATTTGTCGCCAGCCCGAAGTCGCAGACGGCCGTATTGTTCGGGAGATAGCGCAGTTGCGGGTCGCGCGTGAGGTTGCCCAGCATGATGACTCGATTGAAGCTTGCCATGGTCTTCACCTGCCTTGCCCAGACCGCCGCATCGTGCGGCAGCCCGCGGGCGGTCACGACGCTATGTGGTCAGGCCGTTCCCTCGACTGACCGCCGCACGCTTACTCGGCCGCGTCGACGGCGGGGACGTCGGACCGCAGCCCGCCCGTCCCGATGGCCGGCGGACCGGCCACCACGCCCGCTACGACCGGCCCCGGTTCGCGGGCGGGTGCTCCGGCGGCTTCCGGCTCGCCGCCCCACCGCCCGCTGCGACGGTCGCCGTAACCGTGATCGTCATGCCGCCGGCCGTCGCCGGCCGGGCACAACGCGACTTCCGGATTGTGAGCCTTGAGCTGCGCGAGCTTCTCCTCGGTGAGGTTCTCCGCCCGCACGATGATGATGCGCAGGATGACCTCGCTGAGCTGAACGTCGCGCTCCAGGTCCCCGATCCGCTCGGGCGGGGCGTCCATGTACACGAGCACGTACGTGCCCCGCTTGCGTCGCCGGATCTCAAAGGCCAGCTTGCGCTCGTCGTACTTGAGGCACACCAGCACCTGGGCCTCGATGCGGCCGCACAGCCGCCGCACTTCCTGGTCGATCCCGGCCCAGTCCCGGGCCGCTGGCGTGTCAAACAGGAACATCGCTTCGTAGCGTCTCAAGATGGTTCTCCTTGCGGCGGGGCGTCGTCCGACGCGCCACCCTTCGCTCTCCGGTTGAACTCGTTCATGGCCGTCGCCATGCCGCGGCACAGCCACGCCTCGGCGGCGTCGGCGGCGGCCGGGAGCGCGGCCGCGATCGCGGGCCGCTCGTCCGGCTCGAAGCGGCTGAGGACGTACTCCACGGTGGCGTCGCGGTGCACCTTGCCGATGCCGATCCGCAGCCGCGGGACCTCGTCTGTGCCGAAATGCCGGATCACGTCCGCCAGCCCCTTATGTCCGCCGGCCGAGCCGGCCGGCCGCAGCCGCAGTTGCCCGACGGGCAGGTCCAGGTCGTCGTGGACCACCAGCACGTCGGCCGGCGCGAGCTTGTAGAACCGCCACGCGGCGGCCACGCTCTGCCCACTCAGGTTCATGTACGTCGCGGGCTTGAGCAGCAGCACGTCCTGCTCCGCCCGCCGTGCCAACCCGAGCAACGCCTCGAAGTGACGGTCGTAACGCGTCACGTCCGCGGCCCAGCGGCGCGCGAGCTCGTCCACCACCATGAAGCCGACGTTGTGGCGGGACTCGGCGTAGCGCGGGCCGGGGTTGCCCAGGCCGGCAATCAGCTTCACGGCTCTTTACCTTCACCTTCCGCCTCTTCCTTGCCCTTGGTGATGACTTCCGGCTCCGCGGCGCCTGCCGTCCCCTCGGCCGGGGCGAGCTCAGCGGTCTCCGTGCCGCGCGGCGGATGGACGACTGCGATGATGTCTTCAGGGTTGTGCAGCACCTTGACGTCGGGCGGCACCGCGATGTCACGCACGTGCAGCATCTCGTTGAGGTCGAGGTGGTCGACGCGGGCCTTCAGGATGTCGGGAATCTGGAGCAGCAGGCACTCTACGTCCAGCTCGGTCAGGACGTGCACCAGCGTGCCGCCCTCCGCCGTGCCCTTGGGCGTGCCCCGCAGCTCGATCGGCACCTTGACGCGCACGCGCTCGTTCACGTCCACGCGCATGAGGTCCACGTGGATCGGCGTCTTCTGCGTGTGGTCGTACTGCACGCCCTTGATCAGGTATTGCTGTTCCTGGCCGCCGATCTGCAGCTTGATCACGTGCCGCATGTGCGTCAGCGCCAGCACCGTATCGCGCAGCGACAGGGCGACCGTCTCCGGCGGCTGGTCGTGCCCGTAGATCACCGCCGGCACCAGGCTGCGCCGCCGCAGACGTTCGTTGTGGTGGTGGCCGCCGCACTCCCGCGTCTCGCCTTGGATGGTTGCGATTTCCATGACTGTGCTCCAGCGTCCGCGGCGGCCGGCCAGGCGGCCCTGCGGCGTTTACCTCAACTCATGAACAGGCTGCTGACGGATTCGTTGCGGTGAATCCGCCGGATGGCCTCACCCATCAGCTCACACACTGACAGGACGGTCAGTTTCGTCAGTTGTCCGCGCGCCTCGTCGGCGGTCTGGATCGTGTCGGTGACCGCCAGGTGGTCGAGCGCCGCGGCGCTCAGCCGCTCCACCGCCGGTCCGCACAGCACGCCGTGCGTGGCGGCGACGACGACCCGCTTCGCCCCGTGCCGGCGCACGACCGCACAGGCCTGGGCGATGGTGCTGCCGGTGGCGATGATGTCGTCGACCATCAGCACGGTCTTGTCCTGGACGTCGCCGATGATCGCCATGGACTGGGTTTCGGCGCCGCTGACGCGGCGTTTGTCGATGACCGCCAGCTCGCCGCCCAGATGGTTCGCGTAGACCCGGGCGCGTTTGACGTTGCCGACGTCCGGGCTGACGAGCGTCAGCGGGCCGAGGTCCAGCGCAGCGATGTGCGCCGAAAGCACCGGCTCTGCCGACAAGTTGTCCACGGGGATGTCGAAGAAGCCCTGAATCTGGTGGGCGTGCAGGTCGAGCGTCAGCACGCGGTTGGCGCCCGCCGTCGTCAGCAGGTTCGCGACGAGCTTCGCCGTGATCGGCACGCGGCCCTCGTCCTTGCGGTCCTGCCGGGCGTAGCCGAAGTAGGGGATGACCGCGGTGATGCGCTTGGCCGAGGCCCGCTTCAGGCAGTCGATGAAGATCAGCAGCTCCATCAGGTGCTTGTTCCCCGACGGGCAGGTGGACTGCACGATGAACGCGTCGCAGCCGCGCACGTCGTCCAGCAGCTTCAGCGCGATCTCGCCGTCGGGAAAGTCGTCGAGCTGCATCCGGCCGAGCGGCAGGCCGAGATACTCGGCGATGCGCTCGGCCAGCCCGCGGTTGCTGCGTCCCGAGAAGATCCGCAAGCCGGTCATCACCGCTCTCCCGAGAATGTCTCGGTCCTCAACAAGCTCTCAACTCTCAGCTCTCAGCCATCGGCCACCAGCCACGCCGGCCATCGGCAAGCGCCCGGCGCGCGATTCGCTCCACCTCTGGCTGAAAGCGGAAAGCTATTAGCTGATAGCTCTTCAAAGCTACCCGGCCTGGACTCGAACCAGGAACGCCAGAACCAAAATCTGGTGTGTTACCGATTACACCACCGGGTAGTGGCTCGTCGGCGTTCGCTTCGTCACGCCCAATCCGTCGCGTTACGCCTAGCAGGCACGGCTGGGGAACCGCTCGGAGGCCCAAGCCGCCAGCCGTGTGCCTGGCGGCCTGCTGTGGACCCGCGCCACGCGCCCCATGCGAGCGGGTAGTACTCCGGCCGCGACGAAGCCGGAACCCCAAACTATAACGGCCCCGCCGCCGGGCTGTCAACGGTCGCGAACACACGGCTCGCCTGTGCTCTGTCGGGGCGTTTCAAACGGCGGTTCCGAGCCCGGGCACGGCAGGGCCGTGCCCCACCCGGCGGGGCCGGAATCCGCAGGCCCAGCATTTCACGACGATCTACGTGGACGCGTTCGCCGGGACCGGGCACCGGGTCGAGTCGGCCCGGCACGTTGACGACGCAGAGCTGTTCGACGCGTCGCCGGATCAGGACACGGAAGCCTTGAAGAAGGGCAGCGCGCGCATTGCGCCGGAGGTCGAACCGTCGTTCAAGCGATACCTGTTCATCGAGCGTTCGCCTGTCCCCCGCGCCAGAACCTCGGGGCACTGCTCGACACCGACCGTGCCACCCGCCCCCCGATCAGGGCCTGCGCGACGCACCGAAAACGAATCGCCTCGTCAGGTGCTCTGCGCTTGGCGCGGAGGGCCGCTCAAGGACCGCCAGTGGTGGATCAGCGTGGCCATGCCCCAGATAGTGGCGATGGCATAGACCCCCGTCGCTCCGCAGACCCACCACCAGCCCAGCCCGGACGGATCGATCACGGCGGCCATCACCAGACGGTCCATCGCGAACACGATCGACAGGAAGTAGTACAGGAAGAAGAGGACGATAAAACACGACGAGAAGTGCTTGTCCACCAAACGGAGTTCCGCATGCTCGGCGAGCCAGGCCTCCCAGCCGGGCGAGAAATCGACCTGGGTCTCGATGTACTCCCGGATGTAACGGCCCGCACGGACCATGTGATTCTGTTCGGCCAGGTACAAGATGATCAGCACGAGTAGGAAGAACGGCAGCGCCAGCCAGATCGGCGTCGTCGCGCTGAGCAGGAAATAGCCCACGGCCGGCATCCCCAGCAAGCCGATCAGGATGATCCAGAACACCCGGACTTGCTGCCCCTCGATCTCGCGGCGCAGCGTCACGAATTGGTGGGTGAGATAGTCCTCGCGTGTCATCGCGCACCTCCATAAATTTGCGCTGGCCGCGTGCCCGAGGCGTCGCGGCCTGTCCGTAGCCGTCTGCGAACTGCACACACCGCACTTGGACCCGCGTGTCTGATGCCGCCATTCTCGACATTGTGCGCGGCACCGCAAGCCCGCCCACGCAAACCTCTGAGAAATCCCGTCCCCGCGGGCGCTCGCGCGGGGTGGAAATCCCGCGGTCGTGCGTGCGAGACAGGCGTCTCGGCGGGTGGCCCTGGCCGACTTGACGACGCCGACCTGCCAGCCAGCGCGACGGGCAGCGACGAACGATGCGCCGGTCGATAGCCGATCCGACGCCGATCTTGTCTCGTCGCCCGGCTTAGCGCTTTCTGGACGGCGCGCGGCGACTTCGGTACACTCGGGTGGACGGAAGACGTTCGGCGAGCGCGATCGGGAAACACCGGAAATCCTAGGGAACAACGCGAATTCGCCGAGAAACACGGGACTTGGGAGAGGTGTCCGAGTGGCTCAAGGAGCCGGTCTTGAAAACCGGTGTGGGTAATACCACCGTGGGTTCGAATCCCACCCTCTCCGATCGCGCGGCATGAAGGCATGGCCGCGCGGCGCCGTCGATCGCCGGAGAACGTGACGTGGGAACCGGCTCTGGCCATGTGGCCGGAGGCCGGCGTGTACCAATTGCTGCTGCGCGTTGAGCGGAAACTGCGCGTAACCGTCGGGCGGCTGGGAACGTGCGAGTTGCCCGCCGGTTTGTATACCTACACCTGTACTAGCCGGATTACGCGCCGTGAGGCTGGACCCGTCCGGGGCGGTAGCGCCGTCGGCGCGTAGCCTGTTCCCGCGCTGAGCTCGCAACTCATCCGCGCCCCGACATTCACGTCGCGCGGCGCTTCCGGCGCGGCACAACACCAGCCGCCGGGGCCGGAGCAGCCGGCGCGTGAAAAAGCTCTTCAGGGACGTAGGCCGGCCTTACCGCCGACGCAGGTACAAGAGCGCGCCGAGTCCGAACAGCCCGAACGTCGCCGGCTCCGGGATGCAGATGGTGTCGATCACGACCTCGTCCACCTGGAGGTATACGCTACGCGGCATGATGTAAATCTGCTCGGACAGAGGGTTCGGCGTGATCGCCAGGAGGTACGTCTCATGCCAGTAGTAGGCGTCGATCGCGGTCTTCTCCATGGTGAACACGCCGCTCGATGGCATGGGCACCGTCAGCGCCAGGGGATCGTCCAAAGGGCCGGCGGAGTACGTAATCTGGATCCAAATCCACTTAAACGAATTCGGATCCTGGTTCAGCGTATTGGGCACATTGAACTGCATGTAATCCTCGAACTGCCAGACGCCCACGTGGCCGTTGTCGAACCGCCACCAAAAGGCCCTGGGGAACTCCCCGGACACGGTCGCGAGCGGAGTGCCGTATGGGTTGAAGTAGCCCTCGGGAGGGATGTTCACTTGCGCGTAGGAGCCGAACTCCCACTTCTGCATCGTGGAACCTGGCTGGCCACGCCACTCCGGAGCGAACGTATCGTCCGCCAGCGCGACGCCGCAGAACCCGCCGATCACAACGGCCACAAGCATGATTCTCGACAGTTTCATTTGCCTCTCCCTCAGCGACTAGCGCACAAACTGGGCCACTGAACCCACATTTCCCAGATGACCTTGCCTGACTCCGCTGCCGAACGGTGCAGGGCCATTGTACAGCGCCAAGCCCTTTTCGCGCCCGGCTTTTCCACGATTCTTGCCCGGGCGTCGCGGGGGAAACGAGCTCGGCGAGGCCCTTGCTGCCCGGGGAAGGGGCTTCCGACAGCCCCAGGAACGCCCCGTTTCCCCCGCCGGGCCGGCCGGCCCAGGTTCGTCACGATGAATCCCACGGGCGGGAACAACTCGGCTTGGTGCCACTCAATCGTCGCGACCATCGCAACGCTTCCTTGTGTCGCGCTCCCCTATACGTGCGTGCGCGCTCCCGGCGCAAGCCCTTTTTGAATTTGCTCTAGACACCATTTGGGAAATCCGGGCTACACCGGCCGGGCCGCGCGCGGCCTGCGGGCGCGGGTGCTGCGGCACGTGCGCGGCGCGCGGCGCAAGCACTGGCACATTGACTACCTGCTCGCGCAGTCCGCCTGTCGAATCGCAGCGGTTGTCCCGGCCTCGAGCGACCCGGACGATGAGTGCGCCGTGAATCAGTCGTTGGCCAGCGGTGCCGCGTACCTGACGCCCGGCTTCGGGGCGTCCGACTGCCGCCGCGGCTGTCCGGCGCACCTGTGGCGTATCAGCCGCCCGCACCAGGCCGTTCCCTGGCGGAACGACCAAAGCGGGCGCCGTGGACCCCGCCCGCTTGCACCGCCGGGGTCTCCAGGCCACGATGTACACATAATCCGGCACGACCGGCCGGCGGCGGCCGGGAGCCATGGCGGCCGGCGAAAACCGGACTAACGAGGCAAACAGCCACGGCGCGACCATCGACAAAGCGAGCAACCCCGGCCACGCGGAAGTACCAGGGCTTCGTGGACGCCGCCCGGCGCCTGGGGGCTCGCGGCGCCAAGATCGTCCGGGCCGCGGACGTCGTCACCGCTAGTTGGGTCCGTTGGAAATGCCAGTTCGGCTGCGGCGGCTTCAACTCCAGCCGCATGTGCCCGCCGCACACGCCGACGCCCGAGCAGACCCGGCGCATGCTGGATGAGTACAGTCGCGGCATCCTCTTCGAGTCGCCCCTGAACATGGCCAAGAAGATCGCCGTGAAGCTGGAACGCACGGTGTTCCTGGCCGGGCACTACAAGGCTCTGGGCCTCGGCGCGGGGCCCTGTGAGCTCTGCGCGGAATGCGCGTTCGACGAAGGCTGCCGCCATCCCGAACAGGCCCGCCCGGCCCTGGAGGGCTGCGGCATCGACGTCTTCGCCACGGCCCGCAAGCACGGCTTTACGATTGAGGTTGTCCGCACGCACCGGGACGCACAACACTATTTCGGGCTCGTTCTGATCGAGTGAGGGGCGCGCGCACGGCGAGGCTCACCTGAGCCGCGACATTCATGTCGCGCGGTCCGCCGGCGCGGTCCGCCCGCGCGGCCTGAAGGCCGCGGCTCCAGTCTGGATACCGCGCGGTATTCGCGAGACAGCACACTAGCTCGTGTACAGCGTCTGAAACGCCGCGAAATCGGCCAGGTCGAGCTGCCCGTCCGGCACCACGTCGACACATTCACAGCCCGCGGGCACACCAGCGCCGGGACCCTCCAGGCACGCGGCCAGCCGGGCGAAGTCGTCCATGTCGGTGTGCCCGTCGCCGTCGAAGTCGCCGGTTTGCGGCGTTGAGAGATAGACCGGTGCCACATCGCTGACCCGCGGCCCACAATCGTCCGTGACGATGCACGTGTACGACCCCGCCTGCGTCGCGGTGTAGCAGGACGCCGTTGCGCCGATCAGCGTGAGGCTGCCCCGCCTCCACTGGTAGTGGAGCGTCCCGCCGCCCTGGGCCACGACGCACATTTGCAGCGGGTGGCCGGTGCAGATCGCGCCGCCGACCGGCTGCTGCGTGATGGTCGGCGGGGCGCAGTTGACGGTCACGGTCACGGAGTCGCAGCCGTCGCTGTAGCAGGTGCCGTTATAGGCCCGCGCGTAGTAGGTGCTTGTCGCGGTCGGCGCGACGATGAGCGTATCGCCGGTCCCGACGGACGTCGTGCCGCAGCCGCCGGTGTACCAGTAGATCGTCGCGCCGGCGACCGAGGCGCTCAGCGTCGTGGACTCTCCCACAACGATCACCGGCGGCTCGGCCGTCGCGTTGTCCGGCGTCGGCGGGGCGCAGTTCACGGTGACAGTCACGTCGTCGCACGCATAGCTGAAGCACGTGCCGTTATACGCCCGCGCATAGTACGTCGTCGTCGCCGTCGGCGCAACGACGAGCGAATTGCCCGTCCCGACGAGCGTCGTCCCGCACCCGCCGGTGTACCAGTAGATCGTCGCACCGGCGACCGAGGCGCTGAGCGTCGCGGACTCGCCGAGCGTGATCGCGGGGGGCGTGGCCGCCGCATTGACCGGCGAAACCGGCCGCGCACCGGCCCAACGCACGATGTGGTTAGCGCTGGGCGTGCCGGACGTCGTGAAGGTCCCGCCCGCGTACAGCCCGCCATCGTACCGCGACGTCGTGAGGGCATAGACATAGCTGTCGAGACTCGACTGCCCGACCGCGGCCCACGCGGAGCCGTTCCAGGTCGCGAGGTAGTGGGCCGTCGCACCGTCGGCGGTGGTGAAGCTGCCGCCCGCGTACAGCGCATCCCCGGCACCGGCATTGAACACGTTGAGCGCCCACACGTGATAGCCGGACCCGGAGGTCATGCCCGATGTGCCGACGGCGTGCCAGCTCGCACCGTCCCACCGCGCGATCTTGCTCGCGGCCACCTCCGTGTTGTCGCTCTGATACACGTGCGTGAAGTACCCGCCCACGTATAACTCCCCGTTCCAGACCGCGAACGCCTCGACCGCTCCGTCGGCCCCGCGCCCCAGCGGCGTCAGGCTCGTGCCGTCCCAGCGGAAGATGTTCCGGTTGTAGGCGTTACCGCCGGCCGACGCGAACGTGCCGCCGACGTACAGGTCCGACCCGCCGCCGTCGTTGTAGACGGCCAGGGCCAGGACGTTGTCGGTTGACCCAATTGGGTCGCCCGGCAGGGGGGCCCACACTGTCCCGTTCCACCGGCCGAGCTTGTGCAGCGTCACCCCGCCCATATCGTTCTGATATCCGCCGCAGTAGAGATCGTTGCCCCAGAAGACCAGCGCGCGCGGCCCCGTGTTGCTCTGGGCCATGCTGCCGCCCACGGTGGACCAGCCGCTGCCGTCCCACTTGGCGATGCCGCGCGTGCTCGGCTGGCCGCCCATGCTGGCGAACGCGCCGCCTGCGTACAGGAAGCCGTCCTTGGCCACCAGAGCGTACGGCACGCCGGTGCTCTGCGTCCCGGTGCCGAGCGCCGACCACGCCGCTCCGTCCCAGCGCGCGATGTTGGCGGCGTTCGTGCCGCCGGCGGTGGTGAACTGACCGCCCGCGTACACGGCCGGCCCGATCGCCGAGGCCTCATCGACCGCCAGCGCGCACCACACGGTCGAGTTCGGCCCCGGCACGCCGATGGCGGTTTGCCAGTTCGGATCGCACTGCGCAGCGGCCGGCCAAGCCGCGGCGGCGAGAACTGCGAGAGCGGCCAGCAGCGCGCATGTAACAGCCGGGCGCATCTTTCGACCTCCGCCGCGCCGACGCTTAGCCCGCGAACCCACGCTGCAACACCGCGAAGTCGGCCAGGTCCGCGTCGGTGTCCGCGTCCGTATCCTTGCACTCGCAGCCGGCCGCGAGCCCGTTACCCGGCCCGGCGAAACAGGGCCGGAACATGTCCCAGTCGACGCCGTTCACCGTGCCGTCGCCGTTGAAGTCCCCCGTACTCGGTGTGGCGAGCAGCACCGTCGCCGCGGCGCTCGTCGTCGGCCCGCAGTTGTCCGTGACCACGCACGTATACGAGCCCGCCTGGGTCGCGTCATAACACGAGTTGGTCGCGCCGATGAGCGTCAGGCCGCCACGCTTCCACTGGTAGTGCGGCGTGCCGATCGCGTCGGCGACGACGCACATGTGCTGCGCGCGCGCCGCGCAAATCACGCCACCTGTCGGCTGGGTCGTGATCACCGGCCCGGTGCGGACGGTGAGCGTGGCGGCGTTGCTGGTCACGGTGCTGCACGTGTCGGTCACGACGCAGCGGTACGAGCCGGCCGTGGTCGCCACGTAACAGGCCGAGGTTGCCCCGGGAATACTGTTCGCGTCCTGCTGCCACTGGTACTGGATCGTCCCGCTGCCCTGCGCGGCGACGCAGAACTGGTACCAGCCGCCGGAGCAGATCGTGCCGTTGGTCGGTTGGGTCGTGATTGTCGGCACCTTGCAGCCGTAGAGCACGGCGATGAAGCCGCCGTACGTCTGGCAGTCGTCGATGCACGCGTTGCAGTCCGTCCCGAGTTGAATCGTGTTCAAGGTCGAGCCGGCGGCCTGGTTCGTGCCCAGGTACCAGCCGTCGATGTTGTTGGCCGCGCTCGTCATCCCAAGATAGATCGTGCCGGAAGCGAAGAAGTGGACGTCCCCGTTGTCGGTCAGGACAATCGGTCCGCTGTACGCGGGAATGGTCCAGGTCTGGAGCGAGCCCGGGATGGGGGCCCCGTTGCAGCCGTCATACGCCTGGATCGTCAGCGCGTGTGCTGCCGTGCCTCGGGTTCGAATGATCACGTCCGTGCAGTCGATCAGCCACGTCCCGGGCAGCAGCGTCAGATCGTCGGCGACCAGCGTGTTCGCCGGCAGCCACGGCCAGTTGCTGCCGCTGTCGCGGGCGTACGCGTACTGCGAGAAACCCAGGTCCGGGCAACCGGTGCGATAGTCCCCGAGTGTTACCCGCGCGCCGGAGCCCATTTGTAGGGACGACAGCGGCGCCGTCACAACCGGCTCCGCAGGTGCGGCCGCCGGATCGCTGCTCAGCACCAGCACCTTCTCTTGAGGCGCCAGGCCGCGCAGCCCCAGCTCCGCCGCCGTTCGGATTATTTGGCTCCGCGCGGCCGGCAAACCCAGAGCCATCAGAGCCACGGCCACGGCCGCGCCCCGGAAACTCATATTGTGCGCAGCAATCATGCTTCCAATCTCCTCCGCGCTCTTAGCGCTCATTGCGCTTCACCGGGCGAAGCGGCGTCAACGCGCCGGAGGACGGCTGAACCTCAACCAGCGCGGCGCGGATCTTCGTCGCCGCCGGTGCCGCCAGCAGCCGGATGCCCGCCGTGCCGCCAATCTTGTCCGCCGGATGCACGAGCCGCACCGACCCCGCCGGCGTCGCAACCGGCGTCACTGTGAGAATCGGTGCTCCGCCGCCGCCGCGGCCGCTCTTACCCGCGTCGATGCACTGCACGTTCGCCCAGAAGCCCGCGTACGCGTCGGGGATCGTGTTGTTGCACGTCCAGTTCCACTGCTGCCCGTCGTATTGCGCCAGCCCGAACACGTTGCCCGTCGAGCCCGCCTCGGCCGTCTCGGCGACGATCCACCCCGCATACGCGGTCGAGAACTCGACCACCAGCCACGGGTTGTTCGGCAGCGTCACCGGCGCCGGCAGCGTCACCGTCAGGTTCAGCACTTGCCCGTCCGGAAAACCCGCGCCGCTCACGACCGTGCCGGGGAGGATCGTGCCGCCGGAGCACGGCGAACCGTTGTAGAACGCGACCGAGAGGTCGAACGGCCCGCCGCCGCCGCCGTACACCGCGATCTCGAAGTACGTCAGGTCGCGGGCGGTGCCGGCCAGCGTCAGGTCGTCCGCCATCGGCTTGCCCGGGTTGTACGACAGCGTGACCGGGTTGATCTCGTTGCGGTACTCCGGGCACGCGCCCGTGCAGCTCGTCCCGACGCCGTCGAAGCTGCCGCCGGCGGCCGTGCAGTCGGCCGCCGATTTCATCGTGCAGGCCCAGGTGGCGATGTCGCAGCAGCCGCCCACGTTGACGCTCGTACAGTTGACGCTGGCGCACGTCGTGCCTTCGCCCATGAACAGCCCACCGAACGCCGTGCACGCCGGAATCGTCCCCTGCGTGCACGTGTGATCCGTGTGGCAGCACGCGCCCTGCGCCTCGGGTATCGCGATGCACTGAATGTCCGCCCAGAACCCGGCGTAGTCGGCCGGCGGCGGGCCGAACCAGTAATCGCACGCCCAAGGCGGATCGTTCTGCCCAAAGATGTTCTGCGTCGACCCGGTCTCCGCCTGCTCCGCCACCACCCAGCCGGAATCGGCCGTCGAGAACGTCACGATCATCCAGACCGCGTCCGGCAGACGCACCGGCGTTGAGAAGTCGGCCGACAGGAGGTAAATCGAGTCGTCGCCCGGCACGCCGTTCCACGTGCGCTGCGTGCCGGCGATCAGCGTCCCGCCCAGCCCCGGGCAGTTCGTGTACAGGGCCGCGGTGACGTTGAACGCGTGATTGGCGGTCCCGGCGACCGCCAGATCGTAATACGTCAGGCCGCGGGCCGTTCCCGCCAGCGTCATGTCGTCGCCCAGGGCTTTGTTCGCCCCGGGACTGTAGTACGTGGTGGGATTAGCAATGGTGTTGCGATATTCGGGCGCCATCGTGTTCGTACACGTCGTGCCCGCGCCTTCAAATGTCCCGCTGAGGGCCGTGCAGATGCCGTGCCCCGTGACCCGGCAGGTCCAGGTGGCTGTGTCGTAGCACGCACCCACTTCGGAGAGCGAGCAGTCCACGCCCGTGCAGACCGTGCTCTGCCCGAGGTACGTGCCGCTCTGCCAGGTACACGCGACGGGCGTAATGACGGCACACGTCTGGCTGGGCAGACAGCACGCGCCGCGCACCGTGCAGTGGGACGCGGCGCACGTAGTGTTGTCGCCCTGGTAGCTGCCGCCGTAGCCGGCGCAGCGCGTCGCCGTCTCCTCGGTGCACGTGTCGTCGGTGTGGCAGCAGGCCCCGACCGTCTGGACCGGGCACTGGAAGCTCGCGCAGGCCGTCAGCGGGCCTTCGAAGGTGCCGGCGCTAGTCGTGCAATCGGTAATGCTCAGGTCCAGGCACGCACCGTTCGGGTAGCAGCAGGCACCGTTGCAGATGTTGGCCGTGCACGTGGTCTGGTTGCCCATGTACGTGCCGCCCGTCAGGCTGCAATCGCTCGCGCTGCCCACCGAGCAGGCGCCGTCCACGTGACAGCAGGCGCCGAGCGGCGCGGAGCAGTCAACCACATGGCATGACAGGCCCACGCCGCGGTAGTAGCCGCCCAGCGTGTAGCAGTGCTCGACGGTGACCGCGCTGCAATTACCGTCCTCGAAGCAGCACGCGCCTTCGCGGATCGTCGCCCCACTGAACACGAGCATCATC
>CAIWOY010000169.1 GCA_903914415.1 uncultured Phycisphaerales bacterium
CCATCGCGGCGGCTACCGACTCCCCTCCCTTTCAGGGAGGGGCCGGGGGAGGGTCCACATCTGCCCCATCCTCGCAGCCCTCATCCGCTCCCGCCACTACGGGCTCCGTGCCGTCATCCGCGCCGGCCAGCGCCCCCACCACCTCCGAATGGACCATGTTCCGCGGCAACGCCCTGAACACCGGGGTCGCCGGCAGCACGCTGCCCGAGAAGCTCGCCGTGCGCTGGAAACGCGAGATCGGCGACGGCACCTCCTCGACCGCGGCGATCGCGGACGGCGTCGCGTATGTCGGCACCGACGGCGGCAAGCTGCTCGCCCTCGATCTGAAGACCGGCCAGCCGAAGTGGGAGTACAAATCCGCGGACGCCATCGAGTCGTCCCCGAGCGTCGTCGCCGGGCTCGTCATCTTCGGCGACGAGGTCGGCAACCTGCACGCGTGCGACGCGGCGACCGGCGACGAGCGCTGGTCGTTCAAGGCCAAGGACCGGATCATCTCGTCCGCGAACTATGCGGGCGAACGGCTCGTCTTCGGCTCGTACGACAGCCATGTGTATTGCCTGCGGATCGCGGACGGTCAGCCGCTGTGGTCGTACGGGGCCGACGAGCGCGTGCACGGCACACCGGCGATCGCGGGCGAATACGTGCTCGCGGCGGCGTGCGACGGGAACCTACACGTTGTAAAGCTGGCGGATGGCACACTCGTGCGCAAGGTGCCGCTCGGCTCCGTCAGTGGCTCCGCGGCCGCGGTGGGCGGTGCGCGCGTTTTCCTCGGCTGCTACGGCAACCAGGTGATCGCAATCGACTGGCAAGCTGGGCAGGTGCTGTGGCGGTTCGAGGACAAGGACCACGGATTCCCGTTTCTGTCGTCGGCTGCGGTGACGGACGGCTTCGTGGTCATCGGCGGGCGCGACAAGCGCGTGCGGGCGTTCGATCCCGGCACGGGCCGGCAGCGCTGGGAGTTCGCGACGAAGGGCCGCGTGGATTCGTCCCCGGTGATCGTCGGCGAGCGCGCCTTCTTCGGCTCGGCCGACGGAAACCTGTACGGCCTCGATCTCGCGACCGGCCAGGAGCTGTGGCGGTTCACCGCTGGCGGTGCGATCTCCGCCTCGCCGGCGGTCGGCGAAGGCTGCCTCGTGATCGGCACCGAGGATGGCGTGGTGTATTGCTTCGGGATGTAGCGTCCGTCCCCCGTGGCGGACGTAGCGTCTCGAGGCATTTTCGCTATGCTACGTCGGCCGCAGGGGGCCAACGCTACGTGAGGTGTCCGCGCACACGAGTCCCGCCCTATGTCTCCGCCGCACGCTGCTGCCACGCCTGCTCGGCGGCGGTCAGCTCGGCCTTTAACACGTCGAAATCGGCCTTGAGTTGCGTGATCGCGGCGGGGTCCCGGTAGACGGCCGGATCGCCGAACCGCTCGTGCAGGACTTCGAGCCGCTCCTCGCGGGCGGTGATGTACGCCTCGAGCTCTTCGAGCGGCATTCTCGCGAACGGGGAACGAGGGCCGGCGGCCTTGGCGCCGCCGCGCGACCTGCTGCCGGCGGTCTTGCGCTGCTTCTGGCGGGCGGCAACGGCGGCGGCCTGGGCGGCGGCGGCGGCGGCGGCCTGGGCTTCCTCGACTTTCGCGATGTAGTACGAGTAATTCCCGTGATAGAGCTGGTGCTCCTCTGACCGAATGACCAACAGCTTCTCCGCGACCTGGTCGAGGAAATAGCGGTCGTGGCTTACGGCGATGACCGTCCCCGGGAAGTCGGCCAAGGCCTGTTCGAGGGCCTCGCGTGCGGCAATGTCCAGGTGGTTCGTCGGCTCGTCGAGGATTAGCAGGTCCGGTGCGGCCAGGATCAGCTTCATGAACCGCAGGCGCGATTGCTCGCCGCCGGAGAGCTGCCCGACCCGCTTGAACACGTCCTCGCCGGTGAAGAGGAAGCGGGCCGCGTAGTGGCGGGCGTCGCGTTCCAGGAAGTCGCCGCGGACCGCGCAGATTTCCTGCACGATCGTCTTGTCCGGGTCGAGTCCGTCGGGTTCCTGGGCGAAATACCCGACGCGCGCCGTGGCCGCGAGCTTCGCCGTGCCGGCCTCCGGCGCGACCTGCCCCAGGATGATCCTCAGCAGCGTCGTCTTGCCCGTTCCGTTGGGGCCGGTCATCCCGAGCCGCTGGCCGCCCCACACTTCCAGCGCCAAGTCGCGGAAGAGCACCTTGTCGCCGTACTGCTTGCCGAGCCCGTCGGTCCGCACGATCGCCTGGTTGCCGCGTGGCGTGCGGGCGAGCGCGGCGAATTCCATTTTGACGGTTCGCCGCTGGTGGGGCTGGTCGAGCACGAACTCGCCGGCGGCGAGCTGACGTTCGAGCCGTTTCTGGCGGCCCTGGGCCTGTCGCGAGCGTTGTCCGGCCATGTGGCGGGCGATGAAGTCGCGCTCTTTTTCGATGAACGCGCGGTCCTGGTCGTGCTGGCGCTGCTGCGTCAGCGCGTGCAGCTCGCGCGTGCGGACGTAGTCGCTGTAGTTGCCCGAGTACGACTGCACGCGGCCACCCGCCGGCCCGGCGGTCAGCTCGATCGTGCGTTGCGCGACGCGGTCGAGCAGGTAGCGGTCGTGCGAGATGATGACGGCGCCGCCGTGATGTCCGGCGAGGAATTTCTCCAGCCAGCGCACCGCGTCGATGTCCAGATGGTTGGTCGGCTCGTCGAGCAGCAGGAACTGGCGCTCCTGGAGCAGCAGCTTTGCCAGCGCCGCGCGGCATTTTTGCCCGCCGGAGAGCGCGGCCACAGGCAGGTCGTAGTCCGGCGGCGCGAAGCCGAGCCC
>CAIWOY010000170.1 GCA_903914415.1 uncultured Phycisphaerales bacterium
GGGCGCGTGCCGTCGCGCGGGTCGTTCTCCAGCGCGCTGCGCAGCGCCGCGTGAATGTTCGTTCCGCCGAGCGCCTTCAGCTCGCTCGCGTACTTCGCCGCCGCCTGGCGCGCGTCCGCATCGGCCGCCACCAGTCCGTCGCGGAACGGATGAACTTCGCTGCTGAACGCGAGGATGTTGAAGCGGTCGCGCGGGTCGAGCGCGTTGATGCAGAACGTCAGCGCCCGCTTGACCTGCTCCAGCTTCGGCCCGGCCATGCTGCCCGACGTGTCGATCACGAACGCGAGGTCCTTGGGCAGGACTTCGTCGTCGGCCGGCTCGACCCGCGGCGAAATCCGCAGCAGGAACGTCCCCGCCTCGCCCGCCCCACGGTGCGCCAGCACCGCCACGCCGAATGCCGCGTCCTGGCGCTGGTAGTACAGCAGGAAGTCGCGGTCGGGCGTGACGCGGCCGGCCTCGTAGCTGATCGTGGCCTCGCGCGCGTTGGGCCGCATGATGCGGCACTCGTGCGTGGGGCTGAAGACGCTCGCCAGAGGCAGCGTGCTGGTGAGCTTGACGTTCACGACGAGCTGCTCCAGCGGCGGCTCGCCGACCGATTCGCGATGCAGCGGCTGTCGGAACTGCCCCAGCCCGCCCTGCTCGGTCAGCGTCTGCGAGTAGCGCAGCTCGACCTCCACCTTGCCGTGCGGCGGAATCGGGAAGATGCGGGCCTTGAACAGCCGCGAACCGAGGTATTCGAGCAGTCCGGGGTCGCGCGCCCGCCGCACGATCTCCTCGTACGTTTGGCGGGCGGCGTTCGCGTCGAGCACTTCGCCGTGGAGAGTCTTGCCATCGACGGTCATGGCGAAATCGCCGACCGCGACGTCGTCCGGTAGCGGGAAGACGTACGTGCCCTCCACCGGCTGGTCGAGCGGGCTCTGGAAGCTCTGCCGGACCGTCGTCACTGCGACGCCGTCGGTGATCTCGGCCTGGACGTTGAGCGCTTGGAGCGTCAGGCGGATCTGGCCCGGGGCGGGCGGCGGGTGTGGCATAGGCGGCCGTGGCAGCCTCGGTAGCGGAGGCGGGACGATGATGATGTCTCCCTGGGCGCGCGCTGCCGGCACCGCGCCGAGCGCCGCCAGGACTACCAATCCGACAAAAAGCGACACGTAAGGCCAACGGTTCATGGGCAGGCTCCTGCTATGGGACCCGCACGTGCAAGATGTGCGGGCCAAACCCTGGATTCGCGCCACCTCGACAGGGGCTTGGACGCCGGTGCGGCGACGAAGTTCCCCGTCCGGCCAGGCGCTTCGCCACCTGAGCCCACTGCCCGTCCGGGCGGTTCCTTGTGGCGCCCCCACGGCGCCGGTAGAGTGAACCGGCGGCCAAAGGCCCACGCGACCGCCCACAGGCCGGCGAAAGCCGCAGCAGGAGCACGTGTAACGATGGCATCCGCAGGCATGAACGAGTGCGGTCCGCGCTGTCGAATCCTGCGGGCAGGCGGTTCGCCGAATGGACGCTGGTCCCGGGGGCTGCTCCTGGTTCCCACCCTACTCGTGCTCACGCTCGCTGGCTGTGCCGCCGGCGGCCGCGCCGGCGAGCATCAACTGACCCGCGACGAGCGCCAACTCAACGTGGCCTCGTTCGACCTGATCTGGCGGACCATCCGTGACGAGCATTTCGACCCGGCGCTGGGCGGCCTGAACTGGAATGCCGTCCGCGACGAGTTGCGTCCGCAGGTCCAGCGAGCCCACACGATGTCCGCTGCACGCCACGCGATGAGCAGTGCGATCGAGCGCCTGAAGCAGTCGCATTTCGCCATCATTCCGGTGAAGGCGTACGCCGAGATGGCGTCGCGGCACGGCGACGGCGGGGAGGGCGAGACCGGCCTGGTGGTGCGTGTACTCGACGGGCGCGCGCTGGTGACCGCGGTCCGCTCCGGCTCGCCGGCCGAGCAGGCGGGCGTGCGGCCGGGCTGGGAGATCGTGCGCGTCGCTGACGACGACGTGGCGCCGGCGTTGGCACGGATCGCAGAGTCCTACCGCAATTCCACGGTGCAACCGTACATGCTGGCCGCGATGCTGACGGGCTGGCTCGCGGGCCCGATCGGCCAGCCGGTAGCCGTGGCGTTCCGGGCCGCGGGCGATCAGCAAACCGTCCTCGACCTCATGCGGGCGGCGCCCGACGGGCAACTCGTGCGGTTCGGGCACCTCCCGCCGCTGCACCTGCGCTTCGAGACGCGCCGCATCGAACCGGACGTCGGCTACATCGCCTTCAACCTCTTCTTCGACCCGGCGAC
>CAIWOY010000171.1 GCA_903914415.1 uncultured Phycisphaerales bacterium
ACTTGCTGCGCCTGTCAAGCGCAAATGCGAATGCGAATCTGCTCCGCAGCCGAAAAAACGGCGTAACTCCCCCTCACCTCAGAAGCTTACCCACCGCTCAACACCCACGGTTGCGGAATCGCTGCGGCTGCGTCGCGCGGCGCCGTGACGGAGTTTGTCCGCGGCCGGCGGGCCTTTGAGACGGACGCGCTGCGAGTATACTTAACGCCTGCTTATGGACGCCCTGCTGATTGTGGTCAAACAGTACCGGTCGTTCGGCGTGCTGGCGCTGATCGCGACGGTCTTCCTGACGCCCCTGGCGATTCGGCTCGCGAATCGCCTGGGCGTTTTGGATTTCCCCGATCGGACGCTCAAGCCGCACGCCCGGCCGATCCCGTATCTGGGCGGGGTGGCGATCTGCGTGGCGTGGGCCCTGACGCTGGCCGTTGCCATCGCGCTGCACGCGTGCGAGTGGCACCGCCTGCTGCCGCTACTCGTGGGGGGGGTGGCGATGTCCGTGCTCGGGCTGCTGGACGACGTCCGCAGCATCGCACCCCGCGTCCGGCTGCTAGTCGGCGCCGTCGTCATCGCTGCCGTGATCCTGGTGACGGGGGCCGGCCGGGAGCTGGTTGACTCGGCGCTCGGGGGCCTGGCCACGGTTGCGGCGGACTGCGGTTTTCCCCTGCCCGAGCGCCTGATGGCCGTGCTCGGCATCCTGGCGGCGCCCTTGTCGGTGCTGGCCGGCGTGTTCATCGTGCTGGGCGCCTGCAACTCCGCCAACCTGATCGACGGGCTGGACGGGCTGTGCAGCGGCGTCACCGCGATCATCTCGCTGGGCTTCTTTCTCCTGGCAACGCACCTGGCCGTGGGTGGATGGAGCGCGCAGGGCGACCCAGTGCGCCTGGTCCTGTCGATTGCGATGTTCGGCGGCGCGCTGGGATTCTTGCCGTGGAACTTCAACCCCGCCCGCTGCTTCATGGGCGACGCCGGCAGCATGTTGCTGGGCTACAACTGCGGGATGTTGATCCTGCTGTTCGCCGAGCGGGGCACATTCCGGTGGGTGTTGGGCGCCTTGATGATCTTCGCCCTCCCGGTGTTCGATACGGCCCTGGCCATGTTTCGCCGCTGGCGCGCTGGCCGGTCGATTTTCGCCGGCGACCGGAGCCACTTTTACGACCAGCTTGTGCAGCGGGGCTTGTCGGTGCGGCAGACCGTGCTCATCTGCTACGTCCTGGCCATTCTGTATGCGGCGATCGGGCTGCTGCTGACGTGGGTGGACGCGCAGGGGCCGGTGATTCGCACGCGGTACGCCATCTTTCTGTACGCCGGCATCGTGCTGGCTACGGCGCTGCTCGCCTGGAAGGTCGGCTTGACGCACCCCGAGCGGCGGAACAACAAGAGCCCGTAGTGGCCGGGTTCGCCACGGTGGATCTCGGGCGTGTGAGGGTGTCGGCATGTGGTCGGCCTTGACTCTGCAACTGGTCGACGCGGCCCGCGACGAGGATCTCGGCCCGGGCGACGTGACGTCGGCGCTGCTCCCCGACGCCGGCCGCCAGATCACGGCCCGCGTCGTGGCCCGCGGCCCGGGCGTCATCTGCGGTCTCGCGTTGGGGCCTGCCATCTGCGCCTCCTTTTGCGCCCGCCTCGGACAGCCACTCCAGTTCACGCCGACGGCGCGCGGCGGCCACATGCAGCAGGACGGTGACGCGGTTGACCGAGACGCCGCCGTCGCGACTTTGTGCGGGCCGCGGGCGACGGTGCTGGCGGCGGAGCGCACCGTGCTGAACTTCCTGGGGCGCATGAGCGGTGTTGCGACACTGACCCGCCGCTTCGTGGACGCGGCCCGCGCGGTGAATCCCGCGGTCCAGATCCTGGACACACGCAAGACGATCCCGGGGTGGCGCGAACTCGACAAGTACGCGGTCCGCGCGGGCGGCGGGCAAAACCACCGCACCGGCCTCTACGACGCGCTCCTCATCAAGGACAACCATCTGGCCGGGATTCCGATCGACCGCCTGGCCGTCACGCTCGAGGAGTGGCTCGGCCGGCGCGCGCGCCGGGCCGCGTTCGTCGAGGTGGAGGTCGACAGCCTCGCCCAGCTCGTCGAGGTCTGCAAGGTTCCGGCGATCGACATGATCCTGCTGGACAACTTCTCGCTCGACGACCTGCGGGCTGCCGTCGCCCATCGCGACCGGTCGGGATTGGGCGCGGGGCGGAGGTCCGCACAGCGGACCCTGCAGATCGAGGCCAGTGGCGGCATCACGCTTGACAACGTCGCGGCCGTGGCCGCCACGGGGGTTGACCGGATCTCGGTGGGGGCGTTGACTCACGCGGCGGCGTCGCTGGACATCGGGCTGGATTCCTGACGGTCGCCGGCGCGTCCGCACTTCAGGCGTTGGCCAGGTGCTGCACGACGATCTTGATGCCCACGGCGATCAGTACGGCGCCGCCAGCGAACTCCATCGCCCGGCCAAAGCGGGCCCCGAGCCGGCTGCCGATGAGCATCCCGGCCACGGTCAGGCCGGCCGTGACGACGCCGATGACGGCGGCGGGGTACCAGATGTCCACTTGCAGCATCGCGAACGAGAGCCCGACCGCGAACGCGTCCAGGCTGGTTGCCACCGAAAGCACCAGGAGACGCAGGCCGCGCGTCGGATCCGCACGAGTCGGGGTCGCGGGGGCGTCGCGAGCCGCGGCGTAGATCGCTCGGCACCCGACGAACGCCAGCAGCCCGAACGCGATCCAGTGATCCCAACCCAAGATCAGGCGGCTGACGCCGTACCCGCTCAGCCAGCCCAGCACCGGCATGATGGCCTGAAACAGCCCAAAGTGGAACGCCAGCCGGAAGACCTGCCGTCCGGAAACGGTTCGCAGGGTGACACTGGCGGCGAGCGCGACGGCGAACGCGTCCAGCGCGAGCCCGAACGCGATGAAGACCAGCGTGGTTCCGCTCATCGTAGCGCGAAAAGGTTGGCGTCCGATCTTCCGCCTGCGCCGGTTGCCGGCCTAGTGTCACGGCACAGTCCCGGCGGCCCCGGGAATCGTGCGCCGGGGCCCGACGACAAAAAGCACACTGTCGCGTCTTGCTCTATTGCGGTCCCCTGATCTTCAGCAGCTCGATGTCGAAAACCAGGGTGGTGTTCGGCGGAATCGTCGGCAGCCTGCCCTCCGCACCGTACGCTAGGTTCGGCGGGATGATGAACTTGCGCTTCTCGCCGACCTTCATGAGCGCGACGCCCTCCAGCCAGCCCTGGATCACGCCGCCGGGCAGCGAGAAGCTGTAGGGCCGGCCAGTATCGAGGGAGCTGTCGAACTTGCGCCCATCCAGGAAGGTGCCCGTGTAGTGCACGTCCACCAAATCGGTCCGCTTCGGCGTGGGGCCGGTGCCCTCCTGCAAGATGACGTACATCAGGCCGGAACCGGTTTTCTCGACCTTCTTGCCGGTCTCCGCCTCGACTTTCTTGATGAACTCCTGGACGGCTTGGTCCTGGCCGGCGGCCGAGGCAGCGGCGGGCGGCGCGGCGGGCTTGGCCGCCCCCTCGGTGCGCGCCGCGAACTTGGCCTTGTCGTAGGGGCCGGTCACTTTGACCGACTTGATCACGATCGCCTCCTTCGGCACGACGGGACCCATCGGCAGCTTGGGATGGGTTGTGACTTCGGCGTCACGGATCTTATCCACGGTGTCCATGCCTTCCAAAACCTTGCCGAAGACGGCGTACGCGGCGCCTTCGCGCGGCTGATCCAGCATGGCGTTGTCGACCACGTTAATGAAGAACTGCGCGGTGGCCGAGTCCGGCACCGGCGTCCGGGCCATGGCGATCGAGCCGCGGACGTTCTTGAGGCCGTTCTGCCACTCGTTCTTGATCGGCGGCCGCAGACCTTCCTTCTTCTCGGTCATGTCGGGCGTAAACCCGCCGCCCTGGATCATGAAGGTCTTCATGACGCGGTGGAAGATGGTGCCGTTGTAGAAGCCGGCCTCGACGTAGTCGATGAAGTTCTTCGTGCTGATCGGGGCCTTCTCCCCGTCCAGCTCCAGGACGATGTTCCCCAGTGTGGTCTCGAGCGTCACGCGGGGACGCAGGCCGTCCGCGGACGGGACCGTCGCGGGCTGTGACGCGGCGAGCTTCGTCGTCGGCTGCGCGGCGTCGGCGTTGGGCTTCGCCGAAGCCTGGACGGGCTCGGGCTGCTTGTCGTCCCCGAACAGAGCCGGTACGGCGGCCAGCGCGGCGAACACGAGCGCGAATCGGATCATGCGTGCACCTTTCTTGTAAGCTCCGGTGATTCTGCCAAACGGGCCAATGACAACCATAAAAGCGTAACCACAGGCCGACGGCGCACGCAAGCGGCGAAGCGCGGTACCGGCACGCGCGCCGCCGGCCGGCCAAGCCGCGGACGCAGCCTACTGGGCCGGCCCCGCGTTTTCGGCGGGCGGCGTCGCACCCGCGGCTTCGGGCCCGGCGCCGGGCTCGGACTGCCCCTGCGCCGCGGCCGAGGCCCCGTTCTCGCCGTCGATCTCCCGTTCCTCTTTTTCGCTCACGACCTTCGCGACGGCCACGACGCTGTCGTCCTCCTCAGCGCGGATCAGCCGCACGCCCTGGGTGGCCCGGCCGATGTCGCGGAGCTGGTCGAGTTCCATGCGCAGCAGGTTCCCCTGCGCGGTGATCAGGATCAAGGAATCGTCGTCGGTAACCGCCCGCAGCGCAACCACCGGGCCGTTCCGCTCGCTGGTCTTGATGTTGATGACGCCCTTTCCGCCGCGGCGCGTCAGCCGATACGCGTCCACCGGCGTGCGTTTGCCGTGGCCGTTCTGACAGACGGTGAGCACGCTCATGCCAGGCTGGACAACGATCATGTCGATGACGCGGTCGTCGCGCGCGAGCGTAATCCCGCGTACGCCGCGGGCCGACCGCCCCATCGCCCGCACGTCGGCCTCGTTGAAGCGGCAGGCCATGCCTTGCTGCGTGCCGAGTACGATCTCGTCGTTGCCGGTGGTGAGGGAGACCTTGACGAGCGAGTCGTCGGGATCGAGCAGGATGGCCTGGATTCCGCTGGGCCGGGGGTTCGAGAAGGCGGCCAGCGGCGTTTTCTTGACCACGCCCTTCTCGGTGGCGAAGAAGACGAACGTCTCCTCGAAAGCCTTGATGGACAGCACGGCCATGTGCCGCTCGTTGGGCTGCATGGTGAGCATGTTTGCGAGCGAGCGGCCGCGGCTGGTGCGGGCGAGGCTGGGGGTGTCGTAGACCCGCAGCCAGTAGACGCGCCCGCGGTTGGTGAGGAACAGCAGGTAGTCGTGCGTCGAGCAGACCCGCATCAGCTCGATGAAGTCGCCGTCCTTGCTCTCCGTGCCGCGCACGCCCTTGCCGCCGCGCCCCTGGCTGCGGAACACGTCGAGCGGGACGCGTTTGACGTATCCCTCGTGCGAGATGGTGACGACCACGTCCTCGCGCTCGACGAGCTGCTCCATCACCATTTCGCCCACGGGCCCCGCGATCTTCGTCCGCCGCGGCTCGCCGTACTTCTCCTGCAAGTCACGCAGGTCCTCGGCGATGATGTCGAGCACACGCCGCTCGTCGCCCAGGATGAGCTCGTACCCCGCGATCTGCTCGACCCGTTCGCGGTACTCCCGGGCTAGCTCCTCGATCTCCAGCCCGGTGAGCCGCCGGAGCTGCATGGCCAGGATCGCGTCCGCCTGCGTGCGGGTCAGGTGCTGGTCGGCCGCGATCGCCCGCTGCGCGAACGCCTCGGGCAGCAAACGCCGCACGGTCGCCGCTTCATTCAGCCGCAGCGGCCGGGCCATCAGCGCCGCGCGGGCGGCGTCGACGTCGGGCGACTGGCGAATGATGCGGATGATCTCGTCGATGTCGGCGACGGCGAGGATCAGCCCTTCCAAGACGTGCGCCCGCTGGCGGGCCTTGCGCAGCAGGAACATCGTCCGCCGGCGGATCACCTCGACCCGGTGGTGGATGAAGTGCTCGATGAGCTGCTTGAGATTCAGCGTGCGCGGCACACGGTTGACCAGCACGATGTTCAGGGCGTGAATCGCGCTTTGCAGGGGCGTGTACTGCCACAACTGGTTCATCACGACCTGGATGTTGGCGTCCTTCTTGAGCACCACGACCAGCCGCACGAGCTTCTCGCGGCCCGACTCGTCGCGCACGTCGTCGATGCCCTTGATCTGCCCGCTCTGGATCGCGTCGAGGATGCGATCTTTAATGGTCGGCAGCAGCACGCCGTAGGGAATCTCGTCCACGACGATGTCCAGCCGGCCCGATTTGGTTTCCTCGGTGTGCATCACGCCGCGCACCACCAGCGACCCCCGTCCGGTGGCGTAGGCGGCTTCGAGCCCCTCGGTCCCGCAGATCACGCCGCCGGTCGAGAAATCGGGCCCCGGGACGATCTTCCGCAGCTCGTCCACGGTGATGTCCGGCTTGTCCATGCAGGCGATGATGGCCTTGCAGATTTCGTTGAGGTTGTGGGGCAGCAGCCGCGTGGCCATGCCGACCGCGATGCCCTCGGCACCGTTGACCATGAGGTTGGGGAACTTGCCGGGCAGGACGACCGGCTCCTGCCGGGTGCCGTCGTAATTGTCCTCGAAATCGACGGTTTCCTGGTCGAGATCGGCGAGCATCTCCTCGGCGGGGCCCGCCAGCCGGGCTTCGGTGTAGCGCATCGCCGCGGGGGGGTCGCCGTCGATGCTGCCGAAGTTACCTTGCGGGTCGATCAGCAGGTGGCGCATGCTCCATTCCTGGCCCAGGCGGACGAGGGTGGGGTAGATGACGCCTTCGCCGTGGGGGTGATAATTGCCGCTCGTGTCGCCGCAAATTTTGGCGCACTTGCGGTGCTTGGCGCGCGGGGTGAGGTTGAGGTCGTTCATGGCGACGAGGATTCGCCGTTGCGACGGCTTGAGCCCGTCCCGCACGTCGGGCAGGGCGCGGGCCATGATGACGCTCATCGCGTAGGTGAGATACGACTCCTCCATCTCCCGCGCGATGGGCGTCGGAATGTGCTGCGTGCCAGGGGTGTCGC
The DNA here is from genome assembly GCA_903914415.1 of uncultured Phycisphaerales bacterium. Classification (GTDB taxonomy): domain Bacteria; phylum Planctomycetota; class Phycisphaerae; order UBA1845; family Fen-1342; genus Fen-1342. The sequence goes on from CAIWOY010000171.1 coordinate 7,006, forward strand.
TCATCGTTGCTCCAACTGCTTGGGCGATTTTAGCGGCCGGCATTTTACCGGATTCCGGTGGGTTCCGCAGCCACATGGACCAGGTACATCCCGGCACGGACACAGGAAGCGTGAAGGACTGGCGGCCGGCATTGCGGTACAATACGGACATGCCGAATCGCGCGAAAGATTGGCTGACTCAGGCCAAACGGAGCCTCGCGCTCGTGGACACGTGCATGGTCGGGGGGTTCCACGAATACGCGTGTTTCGCTGCCCAGCAAGCGGCCGAGATGGCGGTCAAAGCTCTGCATCAGAGCCACGGACAGGAAGCGTGGGGACACGTTGTTCGGCGCCTGCTGGAGGACGTGCCTCGCCCGATCGCCGTGCCGGCGCAACTCATCGACTCCGCCCGCGTACTGGATCAATACTACATGCCGACCCGTTACCCGAACGGCCATCCCGCCGGTGCGCCGGCAGAACACTATGGCGAACAGCAGAGCCGCGATGCGAGGGAACATGCCCGTCAGATCGTTGAATTCTGCCGTCTTCAAATGGCCGGATCGTGAGACGGTGCTGACCGCCGCCCGCGCCTGGGCCGGTGCGCTGCGCGCCCGCGACCCGCTTGTCGCGCGCGTCGGGTGCATCGGCTCCTATGCCCGCGGCGACTGGGGCGTCGGCAGCGATCTGGACGTGGTGGTGATCCTGTCGCGGACCGAGCTGTCGTCACGCGAGCGCTATTTCCGGTACTACCCGGATGGACTGCCGGTGCCGGCGGACCTGTGGGTGTACGCGCAGGCCGAGTGGGACCAGCTCGCCGCGGACTCGCCTCAACTCGCCAGTCGGCTCCGCACGGAGATGCTGGACCTGGCCTGACCTCTCGCCGTCCGGGACACCTTGGCGATTGATTACTTGACCTACGCGCCATGCGCGCGGGAAACGGGGGCTCCAAGCCGATAAACGCCGCGTCTGGCGCCGCGCCCCCGATGCATGAGCCCGCACGTTCGTCGCAACACACCCGGACCTTGTTCCGTCCGTTACCGCTTCCATAGCATTGATAGTCAGCAAGCACG
>CAIWOY010000172.1 GCA_903914415.1 uncultured Phycisphaerales bacterium
ACCTGAGCAACCGCGTGTACGCCGACTACGAGGCCCTCCTGGCCGCCGGTACCGACGCCTGGAACAGCCTCACGACTGCGCGAATGCAGTCGATTTGCCGAACCACGTGGATCGAGCGCAAGGACTAATCAGCATGCGTATTACTGGGTGGCAGTACGGATGCGCGCCAGGGTTGCCAGAAGGGGCTCCAGCTCCGCGAGCGGCCAGACCGTGGCGGCGTCGCTCTTTGCAGCGGCCGGATCGTCGTGCACCTCCAGGAACAGGGCGTCGATGCCCGCGGCGACTGCGGCCCGCGCCAGCAGCGGAATGAACTCGCGCCGCCCGCCGGTCACGTCGCCCCCGCCGGGATATTGGACCGAATGCGTGGCGTCGAAGACGACCGGCGCGAACTGCCGCATGACCTGCAACCCGGTCATGTCGTTCACGAGCCGCTCATAGCCGAAGAACGTCCCCCGCTCCGTGACGAGCACGTTGGCGTTGCCCGTCTCGCGCACCTTCTCGACCGCCAGGCGCATTTTCTCCGGCGCGAGGAACTGCCCTTTCTTGACGTTCACGCTGCGCCCCGCGCGGCCGCACGCGACGAGCAAGTCGGTCTGACGGCAGAGGAACGCGGGGACTTGCAGGCAATCCAGCACTTTCCCGGCCGCTTCCGCCTGCGCGGGCTCGTGCACGTCCGACAGCACCGGCACGCCCGTCTCTTCACGCACGCGGCGGAGAATCGCCAGGCCGGCTTCCAGCCCGGGGCCGCGAAACGAGTGCACGCTGGAGCGGTTCGCCTTGTCGTAGCTGGCCTTGAAGACGTACGGCAGGCCGACCCGCCGCGCTACCTGTGCGATTGCGGTCGCCATGCGCAGCGCGTGGTCGGCGGACTCGATGACGCACGGCCCGGCGATCAGGAGCAGCGGTTGTCCCGCCCCCACTCGATGCGGACCCAACTGTGCCGTCGGTGTCGTTGCCATGCGCGGAATGATAACCCGCTGCCGGCCACAACGCAGCGCGCCTCACGGGGTCTTGCGGCCGCGGGCCCGTCTGCGGGGCTCATCCTCGTGTGGCCCGAGGGCGATGTGCACGAGCGGCAGGCCGAAGATCGTGACGGCCGGTTTGTAGCGTGTGCCGCGCGGCAGCGACCCGCCGTTGCGGATCAGCACCTCGACGAGCGGCTTGCCGCATTCCGGGCATTTGCTGGAGTCGGTGAGCCCGACCAGCAGGTAGCCGCAGTTGCCGCAGTACGGATCACGCGCCACGCGAGGGCTCCACCCGGCGCAGAAGAGGATCGCGTCGCGCGCGTGAGCATTGAAGTCTGATCGGGGCGGGTCGCGGGTGCCTCGGGGACGGTCAGACCGGGCCGGTGAGCCCGGCCTGGGCCGCGGTAACCAGCTCATTCAGGCGTGTGATCCAGGCCTGGAAGTTCTCCGCGTCCTGGTTGTGGAAGCCCTGCTCCATCTCCGCGCCGAGGCGGCTTATGTCCGGATAACCATAGGAGCCGCCGGCGCCTTTGAGACGGTGGGCGAGCACCGTGAGCATCTGCCAATCCAGCTTCTCGAAGGCCTGCTTCAGTTGGGCGACCTGGGGCGCGAGTCCCTGGACGAACTCCGCGACGATGTCGCCCAGGTCGGGGGACTCCTCGATGAGTTGAGAGACGAGTTTCGCCGGTACGTCCGTCCCCTGAGTCGAGCTCATGCTTGCCTCGCTTGTTAATGCTGGCCGCAGGACCTGCTTCCGTTTGGAGGCCGCCCCTGGCAGGTCCGTGGTCTATTTCGCAACGAGGGGCACCGATAGTATCATCGGCGCGTCCGGCGTGTTGGTTTGCGCGAAACCGGCCCCCAAGCCGCACCGCCGCGCCGATCCTACGTACCGCTTCGCGTGCGACTGGCGTGCGCGTTCCGGCGGACGGAGGCGAGGAATGTGTGGAATCGTTGCTTATATCGGTCATCGGGACGCCGCCCCCATCCTTACCGAGGGGCTCAAGCGCCTTGAATACCGGGGGTACGACTCCGCTGGCATCGCGGTCATCCGCGGCGGGGAGCTCCTGATCCGGCGCTGCGTCGGGCGGATATCGGCCCTGGAGGAGAAGATCGGCAACGAGCTGACCGGCGCGACGATCGGGATGGCCCACACGCGCTGGGCGACCCACGGGGCGCCGACCGAGTTCAACGCCCACCCCCACTGCGACGCCAGCGGCCGGCTGGCCCTCGTCCACAACGGCATCATCGAGAACTACCGCGTACTCCGTACGTTTCTCAAGCAGCACGGCATCACGATGGACAGCGAGACCGATACCGAGGTGCTCGCCAAGCTCGTCGGTCACTTCTATGACGGGAGTCTTGAGAACGCCGTCCGCCGCGCCCTCCGCGAGGTGCGCGGCACCTTCGGCATCGCCGTGCTCCACCTCGACGAGCCGGACGTGGTCGTCGCGGCGCGCCGCGGCAGCCCGTTGATCCTCGGCGTCGGGCAGGAGGAATACGTCATCGCCTCGGACGCGGCCGCGATCATCCAGCACACGCCGCAGGTCATCTATCTCTCCGACAACGAAGTGGTGACGGTGACGCGGGAGGGGTTCCGAACGACCAACCTGGACGCGATGCCGGTCACGAAGGAGGTCGAGGAGGTCGAGTTCACGCTGGAGCAGCTCGAGCTGGGCGGGCACCAGCACTTCATGAGCAAGGAGATCTTCGAGCAGCCCGAGGCCCTGCGCACGTGTATGCGCGGCCGCGTCGAAGCGCAGGAGGGGCGCGTCGTGCTGGGCGGGCTCGCGTCGGTGGCCCGCGAGCTGGTCCGCTGCGACCGGGTCATCCTGACCGGGTGCGGGACCGCGTGGCACGCGTGCCTGATCGGCGAGTACCTGATTGAGGAGATGGCCCGCATCCCGTGCGAGGTCGAATACGCCAGCGAGTTCCGCTACCGCAACCCCCTCGTCCACGACCGCACGGTGCTGCTGGCGCTCTCGCAGAGCGGCGAGACCGCCGACACGCTGGCTGCGCTGCGCGAGGCAAAGGAGCGCGGGGCCCTGGCGCTGGGCATCGTCAACGCGGTCGGCTCGACGATTGCCCGCGAAAGCGACGCCGGCGTGTACCTGCACGTCGGACCCGAGATCGGCGTGGCGTCCACCAAGGCGTTCGTCGGGCAGGTTACGGTGCTCTCGATGATCGCCGCGTTCCTCGGCCGGCGGCGGCACATGAGCCACGCGGCGTGCCAGGAGTACTTGGCGGACTTGGGCCGGGTGCCCGAGGCGATCGAGCGGGCGCTGAAGCTGTCGGCCCAAACGCGGCAGATCGCGGCCCGGTTCGTCGAGGCGAACAACTGGCTGTACCTGGGCCGGGGCTTGCAGTACCCGATCGCGCTCGAGGGGGCGCTCAAGCTCAAGGAAATCAGCTACGTTCACGCGGAGGGGCTGCCGGCCGCCGAGATGAAGCACGGGCCCATCGCGCTCATCAGCGCCGACATGCCGGTCGTCGTCATCGCCGTGCGCGACCACCTCTACGAGAAGGTCATCAGCAACATCGAGGAGGTCCGCAGCCGCGGCGGACACGTCATCGCGGTCGCGACCGAGGGCGACGAGCAGATCGGGCAGCTTGCGGAAGACGTGCTCTATGTGCCGGACGTGCCGGGCCCGCTCCAGCCGCTGGTGACGGTCGTCCCACTGCAACTGCTGGCGTACCACGCGGCGGTGCTGCGCGGCTGCGATGTGGACAAGCCGCGGAATCTGGCGAAGTCGGTGACCGTCGAGTAGGCCAAGGCAACCGCGGAGGCGCAGAGAGCGCAAAGGGCGCGGAGGAATTCCATTGGTTTTTTCAGTGGATCTGTTCGTGCGCGCTATACGGCTCCCGCGAATCCCCTCCCGGCCCTCAGCGTTCTCTGCGCTCTCCGCGCCTCAGTGGTTGCCGCGGGCGGCAGTCACGCGTCCGGTTCACACGTCACCGTCAGGCTCGCGGAGGCGAACTGCTCGACGTACAGCTCCGCCCGTTCGCGGTGCGTCACGAGCAGGAGGGCGACGCCGGTCTCGTGGGCTTCCATCGCCCGCGTCGCCGCCTCCTTTTCGTTCAGCGGCGTCAGACGCAGGATTGCCCGGATGACATGCTCGAACGTGTTGACGTCGTCGTTGTGCAGCATGACGCGGTACGGCGGGAGCAGGCGCGTCTGGTCCTTGACCTTCACGTCTTGCGCGGGATCAGCAGCCGATACGGGCATCGCCGAAGGCTCCACGTGTAACCCGGTCCATCCACCGACAGGCCCATACGTAGGCTAGCACCGATTTCGCGTGGGCGTCAAGATAAATCACCCGTGCTTCGGCGCGGGCGGCGGTTTCGACGGCCGGGCCGGCTCGCTAGAATGCCCATCCGTAGAAGTGCCCCCGCCGGGCGGGGGTTTGCCGGAGAATACGCCGATGATGCGAAATCGCTTTGTCTTGCCGCTCGGCCTCGTCGCGTTGTGGCTGGCGGCCGGTGCCGCCGCGCAACAGCCGCAGTTGCCACAGGACGCCCTGAGCACGCTGCGGGCCAAGACCGACCTGACCGATGACGATCGCAACCAGATGCGCGGCTTCGTGGCCGACCGCGTGAGCGAGGTCGTCGGACCGGATGCGGCCCTCGCGCGGGAGGCCGGCAGCGTGCTGCGCGCGGGCCATGCCGGCAGCGTGCCGTTCAAGCAGGCCTACGCTGCCGCGTGCGTCGGCGTGTTCGGCTCGGCGTTCCCGAAGGCGGACGTGGCGCCCGCGGCCCGCCTGCTGACGATTCTGAGCACGCTCAACGTGGTGGAGGCGCGCAGCGTCTTCTTCGAGGCCCTGCAGGACGAACGCGTGGGCATCCGCGCGGCCGCGGCCCTCGGGCTGCGCGCCCTGCGGCCCAAGCTGGCACAGGCCGGCGGCGACGTGTACACGAGTACCTTGGCGACCCTCCGCGACGCAGCCAAGAAGGAGCGGTCGCGGGACACGCTGCGGGCCATCTACGCCGCGCTGAACTTCGCCGAAATCCCGTCGCCGCCCGATCTCAAGCCGGTCGCCGCCGCGCTGCTCGACGTGCTTGAGGAGCGGGCCAAGCCGTACGCGGCCCGGCAGGAGGTGCCCGCGGTCGGCGCCGACGACGCCGGCCTGGCCGTCGCCGAGAAGCTGGTCCGCGCCCTGTCGGACGACGAGCGGCGGCGGCTGACGGTCGCGACGGCGACGCTGGTCCGCCGGGCGATCGAGGAGTACACAGCCAGCGACAAGAAGACGCCGCTCGCACAGGTGCGCGACACCGACACTCCGGAGTTGGTCGAGTCCCGCAACGCGATGGAGCGGTTGGTGCTGTTCGGCGAGCGGCTGCTGGTGGCGCTGCAGTCGCCCGCGAAGCCGCCGAGCGTCCTGGAGCCGATGAAAAAAGGCGACAAGGCGGGGATGAAGCTGCAATGGAAGGCGTGGGGGGACCTGCTGAAGACCACGGTGGGTCAGGATTTCCCGCTGGTCGAGACGCCGGAGCCCGGCGGCGGCGGTTGAGCGAAGAGGCGGCCGCCGAGGCTACTTTCGGTAGTACGCGGCGTTTTTCTCGATGAAGGGCGCCAGGTGGTCGGGCAGGTCGTCTTCGTTAAAGATGGCGTCGACGGGGCACTCGTCGATGCACAGCCCGCAGTCGATGCACGTCTCGGGGTTGATGAAGAGCATCTCCACTTTCGCGAAGTCGGGCTCGTCCTTGCGCGGGTGGATGCAGTCGACCGGGCAGACGTCCACGCAACTCGAGTCCTTGACGCCGATGCAGGCCTCGGTGATGTAGTGCGGCACGCGTATGCTCCGGCGTACCCGGCGACTCAGGGTCAGGCACGCGACGACGCCCCCAGTTTTCGGCCGCCATGTCCCGCGTGCCGGATTATAGCGGCCGGTCGCCGGCTTGACCCCCGGCGATAGCGCGCCTATCAGTCCCAAGGTGGCGCGCGGTGCGAGGGTAGCCTGATTACCCGCCGGCGGAGCCGCTCCGGAGCCCGTGTGATGACGCAGAAGCTCAAGTGGACGGACACGGAGGACATCGCGCTGCAGTTACACGAGAGGTTCCCCGACCTCGATCCGTTGACGGTCCGCTTCCCGGACCTGCATCGCTGGGTTTGCGAGCTGCCGGACTTCGAAGACGATCCCAAGGCCAGCAGCGAAGGCAAGCTCGAGGCGATTCAAATGGCCTGGCTCGAGGAGTACCGCAATACGCACGGTTGACGAGCGCCGGGCGCTGATGGGAGGGCGAGCCTCCCGGCGAGCCGCGGCTCGGCAGGAGCCACGCCCGCCCGACCGACGCCGAACTGTTTCTGAATCCGCTCTACACACCGCGGTCCCTCGGGCGAAAACTGGTCTGCGTCATTTCGTTTCAGGCGGTACGTACCCCGACATGTGCGGCGCCTCCCCGAAGAGAAAGGCCTCCATGTGTTCGGCCAGCACGGCGTTGGCCTGGTCGGAGGTCGCGTCGAGCTGGTATTCGTTCACGACCATCAGCATGTGGTCCTTCCACAGCTTCCACGCCTGGGCCGAGGTTTGCTCGTGCACCCGCTGCCGCAGCGCCGGCCCGCCCAGCAGCAGGGCCAGCTTGAGGGCCGAGCGTCCCTCCGGCGTGGCCTCGTCGAGCCCCGGCAGATCCTGGCCCAGCTTGGCACAGTGGACGGTGTGGGCGGCCATGTCGCGCACTCCTTGTGTTTCCGGTGCCATAGGGTAGGCGCGCGGCGCGGCGATTTCACGCCTGCGCTACAGGCGTGCATTGGACCCGAATATCCGCTAAAATGACAGGATTGCGAGGAGACCACGCGTGTTCTCATCCGTCGGCGAGGCACTCAAGTACATCCAAGAGCGCCAGATCGCGCTTGTGGATCTGAAAATCGTGAGCATTGGGGGTCAGTGGCTGCACCTGACCATTCCCGCCCGCCGCTTCAGCCAGGCGCACTTCGAGGAAGGCGTCGGGTACGACGGCTCCTCGGGCTCCGGGTTCGGCAAGGTCGAGAGCGGCGACGTGAGCGCCCTGCCGCGGCCCGAGACCGCGTTCGTCGATCCGTTCTTCGACCAGCCCACGCTCAGCTTCCTGTGCGACACGATCACCGCCGACACCAAGGAGCCGTTCCCCAGCGACCCGCGCACCATCGCCAGGCGGGCGGTGGCGTACCTGAAGTCCACCGGCGTCGCCGACGAAGCGTGGATGGCCCCGGAGTACGAGTTCCACGTGCTCGAACGCGTGCAGGTCGTCAACGAGCCCTATCACACCAGCGTCGATATTCGCTCGGGCGAGATCGACACGGAGGGCCTGACGCCGCCGATCCCGCACAAAGGTGGCTACCTGCGCGTGCCGCCCGGCGAGCAACTGCACAACCTCCGCTCCGAGATCACGCTGACGCTCGAGGAGCTGGGCGTGCCCGTCCGCTATCACCACCACGAGGTCGGGGCCCCCGGGCAATGCGAGATCGAGGTGCGGCTGGCACCGCTGGTGCAGGCCGCCGATCACGCCCTGCTCATCAAGTACGTCATCAAGAACGTCGCCCGCCGGCACGGCAAGTTGGCGACATTCATGCCGAAGCCGATCTATTGCGAGGCCGGCAACGGGATGCACGTGCACCAGAAGCTGGCGAAGGGCGAGCGCTGGGTCTTCTTCGACGAGAGCAAGAAGAGCTACGCCCATTTGAGCGAGGCGGCGGTGCACTACGTCGGCGGCCTGCTGAAGCACGGGCGCGGGCTCGCCGGCCTGACGAACCCGTCGACGAATTCGTACAAGCGGCTGGTCGAGGGCTACGAAGCCCCCGTAAACCTGTTTTTCTCGCTGGCCAACCGCTCCGCCGCCATCCGCGTACCGCGCTACGCCGTGCTGCCCGAGCAGAAGCGGATCGAGTACCGTCCGCCGGATTTCACGGGCAACGTGTACCTGACGCTGGCGGCGATGCTGATGGCGGGGATCGACGGGATGCAGTCGAAGATCGACGCGGCGGCCAGCAACTTCGGCCCGTTCGACGTGGACATCGCCAAGCAGGACGGCGACTTCCGCAGCCGCATCGCGGCGCTGCCGCACTCGCTGGCCGATGCGCTCGAGGCGCTGCGCCAGGATCACGATTACCTGCTCAAGGGCGGCGTGTTTAGCGCGGCGTTCATCGCGGGGTGGATCGAGTCGAAGCGCGAGCGCGACGTGCGCGAGGTCAACCTGCGGCCGCATCCGTACGAGTACCAGCTCTATCTCGATACGTGATCACGCCGTGCAACCGCAGGCGGCGCCCCGCCGGGTGCTGCACGCCTACGGGCTCACGAAGACGCACTTGGCCGCGTCTGCATAGACGCGCTGGCTCCAGCCTGAATGCGGCTTGCCGCTGACCGTTACCTCCGACACGTTGACCGACGCCGTGGCCGCGTTCTGCCCGGCCGCGAAGCGGAACTGCCCCAGCGAGACCCAGGTGTTGGCGTTGGCGCCGGCGACGCCCTCCGGGATTTGATCGACCAGCAGGACGGTCTGCCCGTCGGCGTGCCGGATCGTGTACTGCGCGTCATAGCAGTTGGCGCCCGTGCCCCACGTGACGAAGACCTCATAGACGGCGGGGGTGACAATCTGCGGCACGAACGTGGCGTTGTCTGTCCCGGTGTTTGGCAACACGTACGTGATGAAGCGGCTGCCCGTGCCGGTCAGGCCAGCCGCCTGGCTCTTGGCCGTGCTGTTGGACCAGGCGCCGCTCTCCACATACGCCGGCGGCGGAAGCAGCGTGCCGGCCGCATTCCGGACCTCGAGGAGCACGTCGGCGACTGTGAGGACCTGGTGATCGCGCCGCCGGAGTGCGACGATGTCTGCCAGATCGACGTCGCCATCCTCGTCGACATCGAAAGCAGCCGTGCAGTCCGCGGTCGTCAGCGGCGGCCCCGGCGCGGGCCAGACGCCCGGGCCGGCGAGACAGCTTGCGAGAAGCGCCAGGTCGTTGAGATCCACGTCGCCGTCGTGGTCCGCGTCGCCCGCCCAGAACGGTACCTCGGTGGCCCCGATCTCGATGACGCCGCCCAGGATGCGGGCTTGGCCGTCGAGATCGAGCTCGCCCGGCGCCGGGGTGTAGGCGGGATTGCCCGCGTTCACGCACGGCGAGCAGCGTCGCAGGTGGTAGTCGCCGGCGGCGGGCGCGACGAACACCGGGTCGGCGTCGACGTTGCCGGTACCGGTGCAGCCGCCCTGCACGTCGCAATACTGCACGGTGGCCGGGCCCTGAAGCTGGCCGCCGCTGTTGCCCCACAGGATCGAGCTGGCCAGGGTAGCCGTGCCGCTGGAGACGGACACGCCCCCCGTCCCGGCCGCCGCGGTGTTCGCCACGATCGTGCAGCCGGTGAGGCTGAGACTCCCGCCGGTCACGATTGCAGCTCCGGCGTTGCCGGTGGCGTGGTTGCCAGTCAGCAGGCTGTTCTGCACGAGCGTCGTGGCGTTCTGGCTGCTGACGCCGGCACCGGACGAGCTCGAGTTGTCGTGCAGCGTGCAATTGCTCACACAGATGTAGCCTACGCCGGCGTCGCCGACGTTCACGAGCCCGCCGCCCAGATTGCTGCGGATGTGGTTCGGCGCGGCACCGGCGGCGCCGCAGATGTTGAGCTGGCTGCCGCCGAGGTGGTCGGCGCGAATCCCCTCCAGGGTGTTGAAACTGACCAGCAGGCCGCCGGCGATGCGCCAGTCGGTGTAAGCCGCCTGGAGCGCCAGCCCGCGGGTGGCGCTGTGAGTGACCACGAGCCCCGTGGCTTCGACGGACTGGCGGCACGTGTCGTCGCCGCCCCACGCCGAAGTACGCTGGAGGACGGCCGCGCCGTAGCCCGCGTCGGTCCCGCCGAACAGCGTTGCCGCCGCGCGCCTATCGACGTCCGGGCTGGTGGGCACATCCCCCGCCAGACTGCCGGCGACGGTCACGTTCTCCAGCGTCACCGACATGGCGCAGGCCTCGCCGGACGGGTTCTGCTCGTCGATGACGAGCCCGTAGGCTCCGGTGGCATAGCCCGCGCTGATGAAGCGGGGGATCACGACGATGTCGCGCAGCGTGTAGTGGTGCTGGATGGGTACGTCCAGATACAGCGCACACGGGCGCGCCCAGTCCGCCGGCGTTCCCGGCGTCACGGCGATAGTCACGGGCACGCCGTCGCCGTCGGCGTCCCCGTTGATCGTCAGGTCGTCCCACAGCGCCAGCTCAAGGCAGCCGGTCTCGTACAGGGTGTTGCACGTGACGTCGATCACGTCCGGCTCTTCAGACGCGTGTCCATGCAGCCAGGCGACCGCCTCGCGGATCGTCGCGAAACGTCCGGGTTGGCCGCCGAGGCCGTCGACCACGACGCGGTTGTCCAGGACGAACTTCGTTGCGTCGCCACGGAACACGTGCGCTCCGTCCGTCGGCGTGGCCGTGAAGTCGTCCCAAACCACGGTGCCCGCGGAGCCGGCATTGAAGCGGAAGGCCTCGTCTCCGACCGGCACCCACGTGTTGAGCAAGCTGGCGGCACTCTGGTCCCAGACAAACCGCGTCGAGCCGCCGACGTGGTTGACCGTCACGCCGACGCCCTGCACGTTCGGGCTGTCCTGGTTGCAGGTGACGTACACGCGGTACGCTCCCGCTTCCGGCAGGTCGGGCTGGAACGTGCAAGTCTCGCTCGGGCCGGCGGTCACCCAGCGGTAGCGGCCGTTGCCGTCCTTACACCCCAGGGCAGAACTGTCGCAGGCGGTACTGCCGCTCATGCCCGCGTCGGTGTAGTACGGGGCGCCATCATCGACTTCCACGATGTACTCGGTGACGTCCACGTTCTCGAGCAGCCCGGTCCGCCGAATGCCTTTCGTGGCGTCGGCGCCGGCCAGCGTGGTGCGCCAGCGGTGAACGATGCCGTAGGCGGTGCCGCGGGCCTCATACACCTCGTGCGAGCCCCAGCCGTCACCGGCGAGGAAGATATACGTGTGCCCGCTCTGGTTGGCGTCGTAGCGGTACACGAGCGCATCGCCGTAGATCAGGCTGCCGCGGTCCACCTCCGTCCAGTACGGCCCCGGCGTCACGATGAAGTCCGCGGTGGAGTACCCGTGCAGGTCGACGCGATACGGCGTCCACTTCGTCAGCGACCAACTCTTGGAGACAAAGCCGGAGCAGTCCGCCCCGCCGGAGCTGCGGTCGTTTGGATCCCAGTTGCCGCCGCCCCAGACATAAGGCGATCCGATCCCGGTGGCCGCGTAGCGCAGGATATCCGCCCGCGTCTTGGCGGGCACCTGGGCCTGCGCGGCGTCGGCGACCAGGACCACCGCCAGCACGTAGCCCGCAGTCCGTGTGGCGCTCATGGCCGGCCCCCTTCCGCCCCCGGGGCCGGCTGCGTCCAGCGCACGAAGCGCACCTCGTCTTCCGTGGTCTGCATCTGGATGATGTCGCCGGCGCGGGAGACCCCCAGTTTGCGGTAGTGATCGGTGACATACGCGTCCGGCAGGGACAGCGTCGCCGTGCAGCGACCATCGGGTCCCAGCACGACCAGCACGATGTCCGTCTTTCCCGCGCCGCGTGCGGCTGCGCTCGGCGACGTCGTCGCGACGTAGATCCGCCCGCGCTCATCCGACTCCAACCCCACGATGGCGCTCATCGCCCGTGGGAACTGAAGGGTCACCGATCCGGAAGTCGCGCCCTCGCCCGCGGTGCGTACCACAACGGCCTGGGGGCCTTCCCGGATCGCCTGGACAGTTCCACCCCGCCCGCGGCAGGGTCTGCCCGTCCACGAGCGAGCCACCACGGCCGGGGCCCCGCGCTGGTCAGCCCCGACATTGAGTTCGTGCACGGCTGCGTGGCGCTCCTCGATCAGCACGCGCTCGCCCTGCAGCCAGACGGCCGAGGCCAGCCCGATCGACTGGGGCAGGGCGACGTGCGCCACGGGCGCGCCGGTCGGGTCAAAGATGCGTAGTTCGCGCCGCACGAACGCATCCAGAACGGCGACGCGGCCACGTTCATCGACGGCCAGGAAATCCGCCGTCCTGGTCCCGATCGGAATCGCGCGGACGAACCGGCCGTCCCAGCCGAAGAGCTGGACCCGCGCATTAACTGGATCGAGCACGTACAGGCCGGCATCCGTCACCGCGAAGTCCATTGGCCCGGGCCGCGAGGCCTCGTCGACCTTGCCAAACTGCCCGGGCTCCGCACCCCAAATCCCGCGGACAATCACTTCCGCCGCAGCCCGTGTGGCCTCGTTGCTGTCGGGTCGGACCGGGACGATCTCCCCGGACATGGCCCGCGTGGTCCCCAGGGCGACCCAGGTGGCCAGAGCCACCCGCAACACGAACGGACGGATGGCGAGATTTCTCATGCCTGTACCTCACCCCGCCTGGGGTCTCGGGAAAGCGCGCCGCAGTCAGGCGAGCACTCAACCCAGCCTCCATTCTAGCAAAACCGGATTCGCGGAGCAACGCGAACACGCGGCGTTGGGCCCCCAACTCAGCGTGTGTTTCGGACGTTGGACCCGCGCCGCGCTCAGTCGCCCGCCGGCGTGACGCCCGGCAGCCGCACCGAGCGGTTGTGGTCGCGGTCGGCGCAGCCCTGCGAACGCGTCTCGCCGTCGGCCGTGACGTAGATCGCCCGCCGATCGCCGACCACCGGGCATTCGCGCTCGCAGAGCCCGCAACCGATGCAGAGGCTGATGTCAACTACCGGCACCGGCGGCGAGTCGTCGGCTTCGACGGCGCCCCACCCGCGGCCGCGACGGCGGCGCCGCCGCCCGACGTGGATCGCCTTCGGGCTCGTGGGGCACACCTCTTCGCACACCTGGCACGGGATGCCGGCGCTGTACGGCAAGCAGCGGCCGACGTCGATGTGGGCCGTGCCGAGATGGAGCGGGCCCTGGGTGGCGAACTCGTTCAGACCCAGCTTCTGCGGCACGGAGAGGCGCTGAATCGCGCCGGTCGGACAAACGTGCCCGCACGCCGTGCAGTTGAGCTGACAATGCCCGATGCGGAAGTTCATCAGCGGCGTCCAGAGCCCCTCGACGCCGCTCTCGAACCACGCGGGCTGAATCACGTTGGTGGGGCAGACCTTCATGCACTGCCCGCACTTCATGCAACGCTCCAGGAACTCCAACTCCTCGGTGGCTCCCGGCGGGCGGATGACGCTGCTGGCGAAGTTGCGCGTGACGCGCCCGGTCGTCCGCACGAACGGGTAGAAGAGCAGGCCGGTGGCGCCGGCGAAGATGAGCTTGCGGCGTTGGAGGTCGGGGCCGGCGACTTCGTGCGCCCTGGGGGCAAAAAACGCGAAGCGCAGCGAGTTCTCCGGACACTCCTCCATGCAGTTGAAGCACACGAAGCACTCGGCCTTACGCAGTTTCGCGTGCGGGTCGCAGGCACCTTCGCAGTGCAGGCGGCAGCGGTCGCAACCCCCGCAGGTGTCGGGGTCGCGCTCCATCCGCCACCAGGCGAAACGGGCCAATAGTCCCAGCAGCGCCCCCAGCGGGCACAGCACGCGGCAGAAGAATCGCGGGTAAACCAGGTTCGCCGCCACCAAGCCGAACAGGATGAACCCGATCAGCCAGGCCCCCTGGTGAAAGCGCGGCGCGCCGAACAAGGCCGGTGCGGCTGTGTTGAGGCTCGGGACAACCGCGGCCGTGAACGAGCGGAACAGCAGGCAGATCGGGTCCAGGAGGCCGATCTGCACGCTGCCGAACACCGCCGCGACGAGCATGGCCACGAGAATGTAGTACTTGACGTGTTGCAGGGGCCGGTATCGGTTCGGGTGCGCGTCTTCTTTTCCTGGCTTGCTTCGGAGCAGCCAGCCGACGAACTGGTGCAGCGTCCCGTACGGGCAGACCCACCCGCAGAAGAAGCGGCCCAGGAACAGGGTTGGAATCAGGAGGACGAGCGACCAGAGCAGGCCCCTGTAGACCGTGTGCGTCGTCAGCGCGGTCGCCAGCGCGATGAGCGGGTCGATTTCGAGGAACTTGCTGAGCCAATCGCGCAGGCCGGGCAGGCGGTCGAGCTGTGCGAAGGTGTTGAGGAAAACGAATGCGAGGAACAGCCCGAACATTGCCGTCTGCACGACGATGCGGATGGACGTGATCCGCAGCCCGTTCCGCCAGGAGTCGCGGAAGCGGGTGATCTTCGGCCGTTGTTGGGCTGCTGGTACAGCGCTCATGAAGTTAAACGCTCGCGGTCGTGATCTTCCCCGCGCGCTCGTATGTTTGCCAACTTGCCTCCCCGAATCTGTGCGCGCCGCCGGCGACGGCCTGGATCTTCGCGCTCGCCAGCTCCAGGTACTTGAGCCGGGCTGGATCGCGGCCGAGGAGCTTCTGGTAGCACCACGCGTCGCAGGCGACCGGGTCGACGGAGGCAATCACCGCCGGCCGGCCCAGCTCGCCGCCGGGTTTCACGTCCGTTATGCGTCCGCCGGTCGGGCCGTTGCGCATCATCACGCGCGTGGCGTCGGCGATGACGAGCGTGGGACTGAACAGCAGGGCCAGATCGCTGATGACCTCGTGGATCGCCTGGTGGAGCTGGTTCCGCCGGCCGCCGAGCAGGCCGTACCAGTTCTTTAGCGCCATCGACGCGCTGGCCAGGTTGTGGTCCTTCACCGGGGCGATGCCGATGAGCTTGGTCGCCCGTCGCAGCGGCGCGGCGAACAGCGGCCACTGGTGCAGCGCCTCGCCCTTCGCGGCGTCGGGCTTGTGCGGCCGAAACGCGACCCACTCGAAACGGTCCTCGGTCGGCACGACGATCCGCGCCCCTTCTTCGGCGACCACGCGGGCGATGCCCGACTTCGCGAAGCACGCCTCCGGTGCCTCGATCGGGTTGTCCGTGATGATGACCTCACGGGCCTTTGCTTCGCGGCACAGCCGGATCACGCATCGCACGACTTCGGGGTGAGTAGTCGCGCCGAGATACGGCGGGCGGTCGAAGCCGACGTTGGGTTTGATGACGACCACGTCGCCCGGGGCCACGAAGCGGCCCATGCCGCGCGCCGGGTCGAGTCCGCCGACCGCGGTGCGAACCATTTGCTCGATGCACGCCTCGTCGCCGAGCGCGACGCTGATCCGCGGCGACGACGCCGGGAAATCGACCTGCGCGAAAAAGTCTGGCAGGCCGGGCGGCGCGGCCGCGCCGTCTGTAAGTCGATCGCCGGTGAACGCCGCGCCCCCGCGTCGATCATGCAGCAGATATCCGCCCGCCGCCGCCACGCCGGCGACGAGAACGGCCCCGGCCCCCCGGACCAGGCATTCACGACGCGTCAGGTTTTGTTCAGCCATGCTCTGCGGGGACTCCCTGGTTCCACTGAACTTCTACGTCGGCCATGGGGGGCCGACGCTACGGGACGCGCTTCGCGACTACTCCTTGATCTGTTCCGCAATCTGCTCCGCGATGGCGCGCGCCACGGCGGCGTCGGGCTCGTCGGGCCGGCTCGGCAGGACCTGCACGTAGCTCGTGCCCTTCCAGAAGAACACGGCACTGCCGGCCTGATAGCCGGTGGCACCGACGTTCACCCAGGGCGCGTCCGGCGGCTTCTCGAACGTATACAACGCCGCGGCCGCCTCCGCCCGCCCCATGTCGTACCAGTACACGTCGATGGTGTCTGTCGCGTCCGTATCCGAGGTATAGGTGCCAAACGTGAGCCCCGTACACCCCGCCTCGATAAGCTCGTCCGCTTGACCGTCGATCTTCTCGTACAGCGCGTGCGGCTCGTAGACTTCAGCCTCCGCCGGCGCCCGCCAACCGGCCACACCCGCCGCGGGAAACGGATTCGCTTCCTCCTCCGTCGCGTCGGGACGCGCGGAGCTGGGCGTAGCCGGGCTGAGCGTGGCTGGTCTGGGCGCGGCCGGTCGGGGCGTGGCCGCGCTGGGCGCAGCCGGCGCCGCCGGCGGCGCGGCGGAAAAGAGGTAATCTCGGTTCGTCCGGACCTCGATGACGAACGCGATCACGATCCCCGCCACGAGCAGCAGGATGACCGCCCCCAGCGTCTTCTCGACGAAACCGACCGCTTCCACCCGGCGCATGTATCGCCGGGCAAAAAAGGTGGGCATCACGCGTCTCCGGCGCGCCGCAATCCGAGCCGCGCGCGGTAGCAAGCATGCGCGGACCGCTCCCTGCCGGCCGCGGCTCGGATCGTTGGAGCATTTCCGTGCACGCTGATTTAGTCTAGCACCTGCGGGACGCGCCGTGCGAGCAGCCCCCCGAAAAAACGGGTGTGACCACTCTTTGTGGACGCGGCGGGTGGCCCGGTCCGGCGAAGGCCGGCGTGGCGTACGAAGCCAGGGTGTGGCGGGCAGGGAAGGGGCGCGGGGCGCCGCATTCGCGCCGCGCGCGGGGGTGCGGGCGCGCAGCGGAGGCGCGGAAGGCGGCCAGAACCGCTTATTTCGGCGGCAGGCGCGGTGCGGATTACCGCTTCCTGACGGGCGCGGTTCGGGTCCGGAATCGGAATGTCTTTTTGAGATCCCCTGTCCACATGGTGGGTCGCGCTGTGCAGGCGACGACGACGTGTCACCAGCAATGGCCAATCGTCGGCCGCTTGGGCCGAACGAATCGCGTCGCGGACAGCGCGGGCATCATGGGGGTGGTA
>CAIWOY010000173.1 GCA_903914415.1 uncultured Phycisphaerales bacterium
GCCGCTGAATCTGGCCGGGCAGTTCGCCGCGCTGCGCGAGGAGCTGCTGAAGGAGATGGCCGAGGTGGCGGCGTCGGGGTACTACGTCCTCGGCCCCAAGGTGACGGCGTTCGAGGAGGCGCTCGCCGGCTACTGCGGCAGCCGGCACGCGGTGGGCCTGTCGTCCGGGACCGACGCGCTGCTGGTCGCCATGATGGCGTTGGGCATCGGCCCCGGCGACGAGGTGATCGTCCCGACGTTCACGTTCTTCGCGACGGCCGGCACCGTCGCGCGGCTCGGCGCGCGGCCGGTGTTCTGCGACATCGTGCCCGAGACGTACAACCTGGACGTGGCGCAGGTCGCGGGCCGCATCACGCCGCGGACGAAGGCCATCATGCCGGTGCACCTGTACGGGCAGTTGGTGGACATGGCGCCGCTGATGGCGTTGGCCGCGCGGCACAACATCCCCGTGATCGAAGACGCCGCCCAGGCGATCGGTGCCCACGACGCCGCCGGCACGAAAGCCGGCGCATTCGGCCTGGCGGGCTGCCTGAGCTTCTACCCGACAAAGAATCTCGGTGCGCTGGGCGACGCCGGGGCGCTGCTGACCAACGACGACCGTCTGCACGAGCTGGTCGTCAAGCTGCGCATCCACGGCAGCGGGCACACGTACTACCACGACGTGGTCGGCGGCAACTTCCGCATCGACGCGCTCCAGGCCGCCCTGCTGACCGTCAAGCTCCGCCATTTGGACGACTGGACCCGCCAGCGCCGCGCCCGCGCCGCGCGCTACACCGAGCTGATCCTGGCGGCGAACCTGGCCCCCGAGCACGTCCGTCCGCCGGCGGAAATCCACGGGCAACACATTTACCACCAGTACGTCGTGCGGGCCCAGCGACGGGACGAGGTGCTGGCGTTCCTCAAAGAGCGGAAGATCGGGGCGGCGGTCTATTACCCACTGCCGCTGCACCTTCAGACGTGCTTCGCGGGCCTGGGACACAAGCCCGGCGACTTCCCGCACGGCGAGCAGGCGGCCGCCGAGGTGCTGGCGCTGCCGATGTATCCGGAGCTGACGGACGAGCAACAGCGGGCGGTCGTGGACGCGCTCGCGGCGTTTTACCGGCGGTGAGCGACCGGCGGCGGTTGACGGGAGGGCGAAGCTCCCGCTGAGCCGCGGCTCGGCAGGAGCCTCGCCTTCCCAACGGGGGTCTCGCCCTCCCAACAAGTGCCTCGCCCTCCCAGTTGGCGCGCGACTCGGGCGGGGATCACACCCCCGTCGCGGTCGCCACGCTGACGTGCTGGCGCTTGGCGCGGTACATGGCCGCATCGGCGAGCTGCAGGAGGTGCGCCGGCGACATCGCGGCATGTGCGTGCAGGGCCGCGACGCCCATGGACAGGCTCAGCGGCGGATCGAGGCTGCCGAAGCTCTTGGCCCGTTGTGCAAAGAGGGCCGCGATGCGGCGGGCCACGTCGCAGGCCGTTGGTGCGGCGGTCCCGGGCAAAGCCAGCACGAACTCGTCGCCGCCGTAGCGGACCGTCAGGTCCGTGCCCTTGCGGGTGGCGGCCCGGACCAGGTCGCCGAGGAAAGCCAGGAGCGTGTCGCCGGCGAGATGTCCGCAGGCGTCGTTCAGGGCCTTGAACCGATCCACGTCGAACATGACCAGCGTCAGCTCGTCGCCGCTGCGCCGGTGTTCCTCGATCAGGCGCGGGAGCTCGCGTTCCAGCACCCGACGGTTGGCGAGGCGGGTCAGGGAGTCGGTGTCGGCCTCGCGCTCGGCCCGGCGTTGGGCCAACACGGCCTGCCGGACCCGGGTCGCGACCGTGGCGTCGGCTGAATCCCGCCGACGCTCGGCTTCGTCCCGCCAGCCCGCCAGATCGCGCTGCAGCGACCCGATGGCCCGGGCGACGTCGGCTAGGTCGCTGGGCAGCGTTCCGTCGGCCGCCGCCTCGGTCAGTCCGGCCTGCACGGCCCCCAAGCGCCGCGCCAGCCGCTGAACCGGTTGCTCGATCCCGAAGTGAAACCACGCCCACGCCAGGCCGAGGCCCCCAATGGCCAGGCACGCTAGTCCGAGCCAGGTGATGTCGCTCACCCCGGCGCCGCCGGCGCTCGGGCCGCGGTCGAGGACAACCGCCACGACGGCGCGACCGTCTGGTTGCGGGAGCGTCAGCAGATCGAGCCGAGACGAAGGCTGCCCGCCATCGAGCAGTGGCTTGCTGGTCCGCGCTGTCTCGCTGAAGTCAACCTGGGCCGCGATGCGCTCCGCCCGAATCTCCGTCCGGCGGGACAACTCGAGGACGTGGCGTTCGCGGTCGACAATCCCCGCCCAACGCACGCGCCGGCTGTACTCGTCCAACGCCCGCCGGCAGTCGGCGAGCTGGCCGGACTCGTCGGGGGTCTGCGCGAGACGATCCGACAGCGCCACCGCGAGCAGCGCCTGCCGCTCGTACTCCTGGCGCTGCGTGAGGGTCTCGGCCCAGGCCCGATAAGCGAGGTATCCGGGCAAGACGACGGAGCCGACGGCCAGCACGAGCACCAATGTCCCGCGCGTGGCCAGACTCTCCGGGAGAAGCGCGCCAAACCACCTGCGCCACCCATTCATCAATGCTGCTATCGACTGCGCACAAAGCGGGAATGAGCGGTGGCCCCCGGGCTTTGGTGGTAGGGCAAAGTTCCACTTCGGCGGTCGGCTACGCGCCGGCGGCGGCGACGGGCAGCTCCGCAGCCGGTTCCACGGACTCCGTGGGCACCACGGCGGGTGCCGGCCGTCGCAAGCTCAGCGTTTCCATCGGCGGGAGGTCGTCCAAGTCCGGTAGCCCGAACACGTCCAGGAACTTCCGGGTGGTCCCGTAGAGGATCGGCCGGCCGATGATCTCCGCGCGGCCGATGATCTTGATCAGCCCGATCTCCCGCAGGCGCGTCAGCACGTCGCCGCAGGCCACACCGCGAATCGCCTCGACGTCGGCGCGGATCACCGGCTGCTTGTAGGCCACGATCGAAAGGGTCTCCAGGGCCGCGGCGGAGAGGCGGGACTGCCCGCGCTGCTTGTCGAGCTTGACCAGCCAGGGCTGGTACGCCGGCAGCGTCAACATCTGGTAGCCGCGGGCGATGCTTTCGATGCGGAAGGACAGGCTCGCCGCCGCGTACTTCTCGTTCAGCGTCTCGATGAGGCCCGGGACGTCGCGGGCGGGCACGCGGCCGGACAGCTCCGCCAGGCGCGCGGCGCTGAGCGGGATGTCGGCGGAAAACAGCAGCGCTTCGATGACCTGCGCGGGCTCGAGTTCGGCCTGCGGCTCTCTCTCGCTGCTACTGAAGTGCGGTTGCGACACGTCCGCCACGGGGATCGGGTCGGGCAGCACATCAGGCTGCACGTCGGGCGGCGCCGCATCCGGCGCAGGTTCTTCGAGCAAGCAGACACCGCCGTCAACCGACCCCGCCGATCCCGCGAATGGGTGTTCGTCGCGATCCATCGCCCTCACCTCGCCATCCGTGACAATAAAGCCTCGCTTCGAAACCACGATCATGCTAGCAAACTCGGTCCGCGCCGTCCAGCCCCCGACAAGAGAAAGCTGCGGACGAAACGCGCGGGCGCGCGTTTGCACGGCGTGGCGGCGCGTGCGAGACTACTCCCGTGACCAGCGCCGCGCATGGAAAAAACGATGACTCAATTGCACGTTGAGCGACTCGACCGCGGCCGGGCCCAGTTGCTCGTGGTCGACATTCAGGAGCGGCTCCTGCCGCTGATCGACAACCACCAGAACGTGGTCGCGCAGGCCGAGCGCATGATCCGCGCCGCGGCCGCGCTCGAAGTGCCCGTCATCGTCTCGGAGCAGTACCCCAAGGGGCTCGGCTCCACGGTGCCGGCGGTCCTGGCCGCAGCGGACGGCGCCGCCCGGGCGGAGAAAATGACCTTCAGCTTCTGTGCCGACGCCGCGTGCCGCCAACGCATCACCGCCGCAGCGCGGCCGCAGGTGCTGCTCGTCGGGATCGAGACGCACGTCTGCGTGCTCCAAACCGCGCTCGATCTGCTGGAAATGCAGATGACGCCGTACGTGCTGGCGGACGCGGTCGGGTCGCGCCGTGCGGTGGATCACGACGTGGCGCTGGACCTGCTGCGGCAGGCGGGGGTGGTCGTTACGACGGTCGAGTCGGCGATCTTCCGCCTCGTGCACGCGGCGGGCACCGACCTGTTCAAACGCATCCTCCCGATCGTGCGCTGACATGCCCGGACGCTTCGACGAACGCGACGAGCCCGGGGAGTGGGAGGATGACCCCGAGGGTCCGCAAGAGCGCGACCTGGTCGGCGAGGACGACGAGGACACGCCGACGGTCCCCTGCCCGAGCTGCGGCGTCGAGATCGCCGACTTCGCCGACAAGTGCCCGCACTGCGGCGATTGGATCGTGCCGGGTGGCGCCGCGGCGCCGCGCCAGCGCGGCTGGTTCGTCCTCGTCGTCATCCTGCTGCTGATCGCGCTGCTGGCGTGGGTTGTGTTCTGAACGGCGTACTGCCCGGGACGCCCGTACGCGCGTCAGGGCAGCGGCCGACGGGCAAATGCGAAGTTCCCGGCCCAACCCGCGTCGTACAGCGGATCGGCCGGATCGAGGCTCGAGACCTGGACCTCCGGCGGCGCGGAATGAATGAAACGCATACCGCCCAGGCTCACGCCGGTGTGAATGACGCTCCCGCCCTCGTCGCAGAAGAACAGCAGGTCGCCGACTTGGAGCCCGGAAAGGTGCCACGGCGTGGCGACCATCTGCCCGACCAGAATCTGTTGGCGGGCGTCGCGCGGCAGCTCCAACCCGACGGCGGCGTACGCCACCCCCGTGAGGCCGGAGCAATCCAGCCCGAGTCGGCTGCGACCGCCGAAAACGTAGGGCACGGTCAGGTATTCCGCGGCGGTGCGCGCCACCTCGAGCCCCGGCGGCGAGCCGGCCGGCATCCGTACGTGCCCGGCGGGCACGGTGACGACCGCTTGCCCTCCGGTCGCGGGCACACTCGCCGGCAGGCGCAGCCGCACCGCGCCGCCATCGCCTTCGCCAACGATCGGCAGCGCGGCCCCGGCCGGCACACGCAGACCGTCAACCACGTAGTCGCGCGTGATCGTCGCCGTCCGCGCCCGCTCCCATTCCGCGAAGCCCGCCGCGTCCATCCGCAACACCGCGTCACGCCGCACCCACCCGACGTATCCGTCGCCGGCGTGTAGCAGCAGATCATCGCCATCGGGCGTCACGTCCAGGAGGAAGACGCGCTCGCCCAGCAGCAATTGCGTGCGCGTCGGCGGCTTCTCGCGCGGCTCCGTCCAGGCCAGCGCCATCGGCACGCGTACGACGCCGAACCGCTCCTCGCCCAGCCGCGCCGCCGGCAGCATCTCCACCTCGTTCCGCACCGACCGGCACCCGACGGCCTCCAGGATCAGCGGCACGGCGTCCTTCAGGCGCGAGAAGTTGGTCGCGCCGCGCACGACCCACGTCTCGCCATCCTTCTGCACCTGCGTGCGGAAATGGAAGAACGTCGAGTCCGTAACCACGCGCCGGGCGTACTGCTGGAGGATCCACTCCGCTTCGGTCGGCGACTGCGGCGGGTGGTCCGGCAGCCAGAGCGACCGCGCGAACCGGGTGAGCTTGGCGCGGCCGTTGGGGTTCGGAAACGTATCCGTCGCGTCGCCGGCCGCAGTCGGCCGGCTCGCGGGGGCCGAATCGGGAAAGGCACGGGCCCGCGCGGCCTCCAACTCGGCCCGCTGCTCCTGCCAGACGCGGACGATCCCGTTGTACAGGCCGATCGCGACGTCGCGGTGCCGCCCCCGTGCGTGCGCCCACGCTTCGAGGGCGCCGTCCGATGGAAACTCAATCTCGACGGCGACCGCCAGTACGTCGCGGGCGGTCGCCGGGGCAAGCGCCTCGACCCGCACGATTGGCCGCTCCCCGTCGCGGACCTGCTGCTCGAACTGCGCACGGAGCGCCGCGCCCAACGCGCGGGCGAGCGGCGTTTCCTCGGCCGCGGGCGTCGCCGGACGTGCCGCGCCGTGCTGGATCGAGACGAGCAGGTGTGACCGCGTGTCCACGGCCAGCTTGCGGCGCGCCGCTGACTCGGTCGCGGCGTCCGCGTCGCCGAGCGCGACCTGGCGGTCGTCCCAGCGTGTCAGGTGGACGACCGCCCCCGCGCGCCGAAGATGGTGCTGCAAGTGTCCGGCGACGAGCATGTTGAGGTCGTCCGCGAGCGCGGCACTTGCGCCGCCCGCATGCTCCGCGCCGTACCCCGCTCCGCCGCCCGCCGGGTCGATCGTGATCGTCAGGCCTTGCAGCGGACGACCATCGGGCACAAAGGGCTTGTCGGCCTCGAGCGCCAGCGTCTGCCCGACGGCGGCCGGAAAGAGGCCGGGGACCAGCAGCGGGACCAGAAACACGAGAAGGCTGCGCGGCATGGCGGGCGCTCCTGCGATCGACTTACAGACCATCCCGCCGGGCTGCTGGCCCGGCGCAACGCAGCGCCCATCCTAAACGGCAGATGACGATCATGCGACCCGACCCGCGCCCCCTCGACCCGCGGCGGTCTTGGGCATATAAGAGCCTCTTCGCCGACCGCTGCGCCAGGCATCTGGTACCCGGCCGAAGCGAGATAATTGGGAGGCGCTAGCGTGCCGAGTCAAACGTACAACGAGTTCATCCAGCGCGTGAAGGACATCAACCTCGCGGCGTCGATCGAGGGCATCCTGGACTGGGACCAGGAGACGTACATGCCCGCGAAGGGGGCCGAGACGCGCGCCGCGCAACTGGCCCTGATTGCCGGCGTCAGCCACGAGAAGCTCATTGATCCCGACTTTGGCCGCCTGCTGGAGAAGGCCGAGCGGGAAGCCGATCCCGACCCGATCATCGCGACCAACGTGCGCGAGTTGCGGCGGATCTACAACCGCAAGGTGAAGCTGCCGACCACCCTCGTGCAGGAGATCGCCCGCACGATCGCCCTGTCGAAGGAAGCCTGGACGCGGGCGCGCAGGGAATCCAACTTCGCGCACTTCGCCCCGCACCTGGAAAAGCTGCTCGACCTCAAACGGCAGGTCGCCGAGAAGGTCGGCTACAAGACGGAGCCCTATGATGCGCTCATGGACGAGTATGAGCCGGGGGCCCGCGCGGCGGAGGTCCAGAGCGTCTTCGCGGGTCTGAAGGCCGACCTGGTGCCGCTCGTCCAGGCGATCAAGACCGCGCCGCGACAGCCCAAAACGGCGCTACTTGAACGCGAGTGCCCCCAGCCGGCGCAGGCCGCATTCGGCCGCCGCGTCGTCGAGGCGATGGCCTTTGATTTCGCGGCGGGGCGGATCGACCTCACGACGCATCCGTTCTGCAGCGGCGCGTCGCCGCACGACGTGCGGCTCACGAACCGCTACGACGAGCACTACCTGCCGATGTCGCTGTTCGGCATCATGCACGAGGCGGGTCACGGGCTGTACGAGCAGGGTCTGCTCGTTGAGCACATGCACACACCGATGGGCATGAGCGTGTCGCTGGGGATTCACGAGTCGCAATCGCGGATGTGGGAGAACCTGGTGGGCCGCAGCCGGGCGTTCTGGGTCCACTGGCTGGCGCCGCTGAAGGCCGCGTTCCCGACGCTGGCGGACGCGACGCTGGACGACTGGTATTTCGCGATCAACACGGTGCGGCCGTCGTTCATCCGTGTCGAGGCCGACGAGGTCACGTACAACCTGCACATCATGCTGCGCTTCGACCTCGAGCGGCAGATGATCGCGGGCAAGCTGAAGATCAAGGACGTGCCGGCGGCGTGGAATGACACGTTCAAGCAATTCCTCGGCCTGACGCCGCCGAACGACGCCGAGGGCTGCCTGCAGGACATCCACTGGAGCATGGGGATTTTCGGCTACTTCCCCACGTATGCGCTGGGGAACCTCTACGCCGCGCAGTTCTTCGACGCGGCCCGCCGGGCGCTGCCGGACCTGGAGGCGCAGATCGCGCGTGGCGAACTGCATCCGCTGCGCGACTGGCTGCGTGAGAACATCCACCGCCACGGCCAGCGCTACCGCGCGACCGAGCTGGTCCAGCGTGTCACCGGCCAGCCGCCGTCGCACCGGCCGTTCATCGAGTACCTGACGCGGAAGTACAAGCCGCTGTACGGGTTCTAATCTTGGGCCTTATGAGGCTCATAAATGGACGCCAGTCCGCTCGGCCTGTCAACCAACACGGCCGGGCGCCGCTAATACGTCGGCCTTAAGGACCCGGTCGAGAATCGCGGGCCGGAGGGCGTCGAGTTCGGGGGGCCAGCGAGGTTGCTCATTGACCGGCGGGCCGCGTGGTCGGCTCGCTACGCGGCGGCGCGGGTTGGCCCACCGGACGCCGCACGATCTTGTTGGTCCCCATCGCCGCGGTGAACACGTTGAGGTTGTCCGGGATCGTGACGGTGTTGCCGTTGCCCCAGAATTCGATCCGCCCCACGACGGCGCCGTCTTCAACGTTCACCGTACAGGCATCGCCGATGATGGAGAGCTTGGGGACCTGCGAGCCGGACTGAATCGTCAGGGTCGTCCCGTTCCCGCTAATGCCCACGTCGCCGGTAAAACGGCCGGCCTGGTTGCCCGCGCTTCCAACGATCGGATTGGTGGCGCAACCCGCCAAGCCGGCGAAAACGGTTGCGAGCAGCGTGTTCGTCATCAGTCTCTTCATAATCGTGCTCCTTGGTCCTGTACTGTTGATCCTGGATCGCACGGTGCGACGCTTTGCCGTGCTGCGTGGGTGCCCGAACCGCATGAGGGGCCGTCCACGGACCGGTGTTTATAGCTCCCCCTTGAACGCTTTGTCGAGGATCGCGGGCAGGAGGGCGTGCAGCGCGGCCACAGGCGGCGCGCTCTCGACCGAACACATTTGAGTATCAGGGCTCCTCCGACAGCCGTTGCTGCGTCAAGTCCCGAGCATCAGAGACGGTGTCCCGCGTCAGCAGCAGGTCCAGCATCGCCCACACGCGGCCGTTTGGGTACACCTTGCCGCTCTTCACCGTCTTCGACAGAACGATGGGCGGACCGAGCGTGTACAGGAAGTGCGCCGGCCAGTCCTGGTCGGGGATCTCCGGCAGCTCCGCGTGGATGTCCTTCACGATCTTCCAATCATCGACGTGGTGCACGCTCCGTAGTTGGCCGCCGTAGCGGAACCCGATGTAGTTGGGCGGCTCTTTCGGCCAGCCGCCGCCGAGCGCCACGACGTACACCATGTTCGAAGTTTGGTTCTGCATGCGCACGATCCTCGCAAAGTAGGTTCGCAGCTCGGCCAGCAGCCGTTTTTCGGCGTGGCTCGCCTTCGGAACTACAGTGAGCCGGGCCACTTCTTTCCAGCCGACGTGGTGCACCGGGTGGCCACAAACCGCTTTCGGCAGGTGTAGCTTCGCGTACTCCGGCGAGCACTCGGACATGGCCACCAGCGCCGTGTGCGACACATGCGAGGCGGTCGGCCGTTTCGCGTACTTCTCCAGTTGATCTCGTTCCGGCAGGCACCACCCCCGCTTAGCCTCGATGATCACGCGAAAATCGGTGCCCCAGATCTCGATGTCCGTGAAGCCACTGCCCCCGCCCTGGTACTCCTGGAGGTGCACCGCGGGCTCCTGCAGAACCGCGTCGGGCAGGACGTGGTGGACCAGTCGGCGCAGGAACGCCGGGCTGCGCGCCAGCGCCCAGCCGATGCTGTACGTGATGTCGTTCTCTTTCGTGCCCAGCAGCTCGAAGATGCTGTCGAGCTTCCGGCGGTGGAGGTACAGGTCAGCCATCGATAGTTCACCTTCTCCGACAGCGCGAGTAGAAGCGCTGGAGGACCGCCGTCTCCCTTAGACTCCGGGGCAGCGGCACGGCGATCCGCTCGTCATCCCAGCCGGAGGCGTAGAGCTTCGGCAGCACGAACTGACGGCAGGTATCCGCTTCGGTCTTGTGCGGCATCGCCGACCCCGCTGGGCACCATCACGCAGCAAGCGAATGGAACTGGTAACGACGAGGATATCCCCACGGACGGCGGCCTGTCCAGCGCCGCGAACCGGATGAGCCTAAGCGACCGCCGCACACACCGTCGTTCAACCCGACGCGTCAGTCTCGCGGTGTGGCGCGGCGCCGTGGGCCGCGTCAGGCAACGTTGACGACTTCCGTGACCTCCGGCACATGCTGCTTGAGGAAACGCTCGACGCCCATCTTGAGGGTCA
>CAIWOY010000174.1 GCA_903914415.1 uncultured Phycisphaerales bacterium
AAAGCGAAGGGTGACAGGTCCTGGGGCTAGAGGAGCTTGATCGTGCGTAGGTCTCTGCTGGTTCTGAAACTGCTGCTGGTCGCGGGCGTGCCCGCGTTGGCCACGCCGTGGTGGGAGGCGTACGAAGGCGACGTGTTCCCGGAGGACCAGGGCTGGACACGGGTTCACGGCAGCATCCCCGCCCAACGCTGGATCGACAACGGCGTCTTGTTCATCGACTCGCGCGCCAGCCCGCTGATCTACGACTACTACGAGATGGTTTTCGACCATCCCGTAGATCCCGGTCTCGGCGAGACCTTCGTCATGCGCTGGCGCCTAAAGGTAGACGCCACGACGTATTACGACCAGGAAATTGGCGTCACTTCGGACGCAGCCGGCCCGGACGAGTTCTACAGTGCTGCTTTTGGTTTCAGGGCGGACGCCATCGTCAGCGTGTTCGAGCATACGTCGGCCCCGTTTGCGCCCGGCGTTTTCCACGACTTCGAGCTGCGTTCCTCCAACATGAGGACGTACGAGCTCTACATCGACCAGACGCCGGCGATGGACGGGCTGTTCACCGAGGTCTTCGGACCGCCCCGGGTGGCCTGGGGCGACGCCGGCTACGGCTCAAGCAGCCTGGCCGAGTGGGACTATGTACGCTTCGGCGTCACCCCAGAACCTGGCGCGCTTCTGACCGTCCTTGCTGGCGGACTCCTATACGCAAGACGCACTCGGGATCGTCCCGGGGGCAGGTGACAGTTGGCTTTCGACCCGAAGGAGGACACGTGATGTTAAGGTTGTGTGGCCTGACACTAATGATCGTCCTTTCCGAAGTCTCTCTGGGCGCAAACGTCATCGAGCTGTGGGGTCCGGGGGCGACTTACTACCAGGCGGGCACGCACTACCGGATTGACCCGCTCACTCGCACGATCCAGATTTGGCAAGGCAGCGACCCCAACATCCCCTGGTATTTCGAGGCCTACGACGACGAGACCGGCGGGGCCGGGGTGATCGACCTGATCGAGATCGTTCCCACCGGCCCGGTAGGTACGATCCGCCTGAGCGTCATCGCCGACCCGAATATCGGACTGGAGGTCGGCGCCTGGGATGTGAAGCGCATCGACCTGGTCACCCACGCCGACCCCAACACCGCGAATACGATCGAGCGTGTCTCGCGCTGCGGCGATTCGGCCGCGACGTGGGCATCCCGGTGGGTTCCGGCCTGCGCATGTGCGGCGTGCGCACGCCAGAATCCACGGGATTGTGACCGTGCAAGAGCGTGGGTCTCGGGCCGAGCGTCGCAAACAGGGTGGTCGCCCCTCTTGACACAGGCTCGGCAAGTGGGATAATGGGAATTGACCCAAGGGTCGCGGGCGGTGTTTCATCCACATCTGTGTAGCCGCCCGGCGGGTGACAAGGAGGTGTCGAATGACGCAATCGGCTTGCTCGGCCGCGTGGGCGCGTGCGGTCGTGGGGTTGATGGCGGGTGTGCTACTCGGGGCTGTTCCGGCCTGGGCGTCGCCCCTGGTGCGTCGACTACGAGGGGGACGCGTTTCCCGAGGATCAGGGCTGGACCCGCGTGCACGGCAGCATTCCTGGCGAGCGGTGGATCGACAATGGGGTGCTCTTCATCCAGAAGCAGCCCAACCCGCCCACATACGAATTCTACGAAATGACCTTCGACCACCCGGTGGACCCACAGGGGCCACAGGAGACGTTCCTGTTGCGCTGGAGGCTGAAGGTTGACGACGTCATCGGACTCGACGACCCGGCGGTAGGCGTAACGTCCGATTCCGCCGGAGCGAACGAGTATTACCGTGCGAGCTTCGGATTTAGTGTCGACCGCGTCTATAGCCGCTTTGAGCACGGGGTATCTGCTCCAATCGCGCCTGGTGTGTTCCACGAGTATGAAATGCGTTCGTCGGATATGCGCACGTATCAACTCTATGTTGACAGCATGCTCAGCATGCAGGGCAGCTTTACCGAGGTTTTTGGGCCCGCGCGGGTGACTTTTGGCCAGGGCGTCGAAGGCGCAACGAGCCTCGCGGAGTGGGACTACGTGCGTTGTGCCGTGGTCGCGCCGGAGCCGGCGGGCGGGG
>CAIWOY010000175.1 GCA_903914415.1 uncultured Phycisphaerales bacterium
AGGATGCCGTAGACCATCGTGTAGCCCAGCGCGATCAACCCATACAGGCTGCCGACCGCGATGCCGTCCACGAGCGTCTGCAGCAACTTGGTCATGACACTCCGGTTCCGCGCTCGCGGCGGTCTGAGCAAAACCCGCTCGTCCCGGGGGCCGGAGCACGACGAACAGCGTAGCCCAGTGTGGTGTCTCGGAAGAAACCGATCGTATCACGGGCTGAGCCGCGGCCTTCAGGCCGCGCGGGACGACCGCGCGACATAAATGTCGCGGCTCCCATACGTCGCCGCTTCGATGAGGCACTACACCGGCATCTTGGGCCCATCGGCTAGGTCGCCGGCCCGAGCCCGATGCACCGCCGCCAGGCGCTGAGCTGCCCGAGGTGGTTCAGCACGTGCCCGCTCAGGTAGAAACCCACCACGGCCCCGATGGTCGGGAACATCTCGCGCGACCGGCCCTCGACCGTGTTCGGCGCCAGCAGCGCCGCGTCGTCCGCCATCGCCACGACTTTCGCCGCCGCCTCGTAGCCCGCGAAGAAGCGGGCGGTCAGCTCGTCCAGCGCCGGATAGAGCTTGCCGTCGGCGTCATCGCGACACTCCGCGCCCGCCTCGAACAGCGCGGTCCACGTCTCCGGGCACGCGGTCGCGCCCGCCGGCCGCCCAAGCCGTGCCAACACCTTCGGCGGATACAGCGCGAGGTGCCCGAGCACGAACGCCGCGTGGTTTGATTGCACGACCTGTCCGCCCGGTCGCGCCAGGCGAGCGTAATTCTGCGGCGTCACGCCGTTGAGCAACCGCCGCGCCGACAGCACGCCCGGGGTCGCGTCGGCCGCCAGGATCTCACCGATACGGGCCATCGTTAGTCTCCCTGCGAGGTTCGCCGACAGGAATCATAGCCGGGTGCGGTGCGCGAGCACATTGTGCCGAGCCGCCGCGGATACGCTGGAGCGGAGCGGTCACCGCTCGTCGCCCAGCTCGTACATCCCGTAGCCGGCGGGCCGCAGCCGGCCCTGCCGCACGAGCTCGTCCCACACAGCCTGTGGAAACTGAGCCGGCGGCGTGATCGCGACGATGCCGGAGTTGCCGCCCTTGCTCATCGGGCCGCGCTCCAGCCGCGATTCGTCGTCCAGCCGCGACAGCTTCATCCGTTTCTTGAAGGCCTTGAGTGCTTTGCTAAGCTGGGCGGCGTCCGATTGCCCACTCGGCGCGGCTCCCGGCCCGCCCGGCGACGGCGGCGTGTCACTGGTCATGTCCTGCTCCTGTCAGCGCTGACGCAATCGGCATCACGTGGAGGATACCGCCGCGCCGCGCGCCCAGTCCAGCACGGCGCGCTGGTGCCCGATGCCCCCTTGAACGTACGGGTTCTGAGCGGCCTAATGCGTGTATGCGTATTGCCGTAGCACAAACGCCGGGCACCCGTCTGGATGCCTGGCGCCAGACGCTCGCGCAGATTGACGACGCGCTCGCCCAGGCACACCGGCACCGCGCCGAGCTGGCCGTCCTGCCCGAATGCGTCTGGCCGGCCTACTGCCTGGGCAGCCGGGCGGCGTATCGCGCGGCACGGCAGGGCGGCCTCCCGGCACCCGAGTTCTTTCTGGACCACCTGTCGCAGGCGGCCCGCGCGCACCACATGGCCGTGTGTGCGGGCTACGTCGAGGAGCGCGGCGAGCGGCTCTTCAACGCCGCAGCGCTCGTGGACGTGAGCGGGGAAGTGCGCGGCGTGCACCGCAAGTGTTTCCTGTGGGACTTCGACCACGACTACTTCGAGCCCGGCGAGACGATTGAGCCGATGGACACCAGCTTCGGCCGGATTGGCGTGCTGATCTGTGCCGACGCCCGCCTGCCCGAGATTCCCGCCACGCTGGCGGCGCGCGGCGCACACCTCCTGCTGCAACCCACCGGGTGGGTGAACGCGGGAACACCGGAACGGCCGTGGAATCCCCAGCCGGACTTCCTGGTCGCCGCGCGGGCGGCGGAGTTCGGCGTCCCGATCGCGTCGGCCAGCAAATGGGGCCTCGAAGGGCAGACGGTCTTCGTGGGCGCGAGCCTGATCTGCGACGCCACGGGCGAGGTCCTGGTGCAATGCGGACAGCGGGAAACGACGATCGCGGTCGCCGAGGTCGTGCTCCATCCGCCGCGCCGGGCCGAGATGACCGCCGCCGAGCGCGGGGTGCTGCTGTCGCCAGGTCCCGCCCGGCCGGGAGCAGGCGGCCCCGTGCCCGGTCTGTGGGTGCGCGTCGTGCCGGACGTGTCGGATGCCGCCGAGTTGGAGACGACCGTTCGCGAAACGGTACGACGCTTTCCCGCAGAGCCAACCCTCTGGCTGGCACGGCCGATAGTGGCCCCGGCGCCGGTGTCCGCCGTACGGCAGATCGGGAACACGCTGATCGTCGGGGGCAGCGCGGATTGGGTGCATGACCTCGGTGCCGCGCGGGTCGCGGCGGTACGCGCTCAGGAAGCCCGCACCTTCGCGGCCATTCGCCGGCGGGCGCTGGAAGGCGCGCACGTCGTGGTCGTCCAGGGGAACGACGTGGATGAGCGGGCCATCCGCGCTCGGGCGAGCGAGAACCGGGTGTTCATCGTGTGGATAGAAACGGCGGGAGTCATGGTCGTCGGTCCGACGGGGCAGTGTCTGCATCGACTGCACTGGGCGTCCGGGTCGTCCGCTCAGTCAGTTGTCCGCCTCGACACGCGGCTCGCCGTCGACAAGCGGGTCACGAATGACACGGACGTGCTGGCAAATCGTCGGCCGGCGACGTACGCATTTTGAGGCCGCCACACCGGAACACCGCCGGCGGGGCTACTCGATTTCGTGGTACGGTTTGCCCAGCTCGTAGAGCGCCTTGCGCTGCCCAGAGCTCTTCACGAGATCGGCTCGTCCCGCGATCTGCGCCTGGCGGATCGCCTCGTCCGCCGTCTTGCGCGCGTCCTCGAAGCGGCCGACTTCGGCGTAGGCCGCGGCGAGCGTGTCGAGGTACGACGCGTTCGTGCGACCGGAGAGCAGGTTCGCCTGCTCGGCGAGCCGCACGGCTTCCTCGCCGTTCCGACTCGCGTCCGCCGGGCAGGTGCAGAGCACCCACGCCAGACTGTTGAGCAAGTCCTCCGAGTTCGGTCTGTGCTCGAGACCCGCGCGCAATACACGGTCGACTCCCGCGTAGTCCTTGCGTTTCATGAGCACGGCGACCACGCCCATGCGGCTCCGAATGTGATCCGGAAACGTCCGCAGGATCTCTGTCCATTCCCGCTCGGCCCCGTCCATATCCGCGGTGGTATAGAGCAGAGACCCAAGCTCGTGACGCAGGGCCACGGAGTCCGGGGCCAGCTCGACGGCCTTGCGGGCCGCTGCGGCCGCCTCCGTCGGCTTCTCCACGCGGAGCAGCAGGCCGGCCACGGACATGTGCAGGTCGGCGTCGTCGGGCGCCGCGGCCAGGGCGCGATTCAGAGGCTCGAGCGCGTCCTGCGGCTTCTTCTCGCCGATCGCGAGCTGACAGAAGCTGTCGAGCGCCTGCGTGTCAGTCGGGTGCTGGTCGAGAATCTCGCGCAGCAACCGCTCCGCGTCGGCGAACTGGTCAGTCGCCGCCAGAGCCAGGGCGAGGTTAGACTTGGCGGCCGTGAAGTCCGGGAATTCGGTGACCAGACTGCGGAACTCGCGGACCGCCTCCGCACCCTTGCCCCGCGCAAGCAGGACCACGCCCAGGGCGTAGCGAGTCCGTCTGCCTTCGACGTCCACTTCCCGCGCCAGTTGGAGGACACGGTCCGCGTAGTCAAACGCACCGCGCTGGACATAGTCGCTGGCATCGCTCAGTATCACGTCCAGCCGCAGGCCTTTCCGTAGCATCACGGTTTCGAGCTGATCATCCAGGGGATTCAGATGCTGATCCCCGGATGCCTGCTGCTCGTGCCGGGCGGCCTCTGCGGTTTTGCCCTGCGCCTGGAGAGCTGCGGCCAGGCCCGCGTGCGCCAGAGGGTAGCGCGGCGCGCCCGCCAGCGCGTGCCGGAAGTCCTCGGCCGCCTCGTCGTACCGTTTCGCCGCCAGCGCGATCCTGCCCAGCCCCGCCAGCGCCGGCGGATCGGCGGGCGCGAATTCCAGCACGCGACGCAAGTGCTCCGCCGCCCGTTCCGGTTCCTTGTCCAGCAGCAGGGCTGCCAGGCGGACGTGCGCCGGCTGGTATTCCATCTGCACCTCTTGGGGATGTTCCTTGAGATACCGCTGGTGCAGGGTCAGCGACTTTTCGTATGCCGCGATCGCCGGCACGGCCTCCCCGGCCGCGTCGTACGCGCGGCCGAGAAGGTAACACCATACGAAGTCGTTCGGATCAAGGTCGCTGGCGCGGCGGAAACTCGGCACCGCCATCTGAGGAAAGCCCTGCGTGTAGTACAGCGCCCCGAGCTCGGAGAGCTTCTGGGTGTCGTCGGGCGCGCTGCGCACCGCCTGGCGCGCGGCACCGATCTTCACCTGCAGCTTGACCGGCAGATTGCTGACGTCTACGTCGGCAATCTCCGGCGCCGCCGCCGCCGACTTCGCGGTGCCGCTCGTGGGCGCGTTTTGGTCGGTCGCCGGCTGCGCGCGCCGACAACTGGTGGGCCAAACGACCAGCAGGACCATCAGGCACGTGTTGATCAGCCATCGAACCATGGCACTTACGCCTCCAATGCGTGCTGGCGCTCCGGCCATTCTCCGGGCGCACCCACATCTTCTGTCGCGGTGGCACGCCGCGACGTTCTGAGCATACCGCGAGTCCGGCCAACCACCAATCCTACCACCGTCTCAGGTCCCGCGTCAGGTCAGCCCGGCCCGTTTACGCAGGAACCACTCGAGGCTGGCGGCACAGGCGAGCCAGGCCAGCAGAGTCCAGGGCGCGCTCGCAAGCAGGTCATACCGGACCGGCCGGGCGACGCGTTCACGACGGTCTGTGTGCGCCAATTCCGCCAACACGCCCGACAGCCCGGATACCTCAACATAGCGGCCGCCATAGCTCGCGGTCAGTTCGGCGGCCGCCCGGAGCAGGGGTAGGTTGGCCGTCGGAGCGCGCTGCTCCAGATTCTCCGCGACGACCGTAAACCGCGCACGGGCGGTGAGTCCGGTGGCACGCGCCGAATTCGGGTCTGCCGGCTCAGTTACGGCGGGTGCGGCACCCGCTGGCACGCTGAGCTCGAGGATATAGGCACCCGGGACCAATCCCGGCCCGTGGCCAGTGAGGTTGGGAATCTCGGCTGACCATCCGTCTCCCGCGCGGCTCAACAGCAACTCCACCGGCGGCTGGCGGTCGTCCAGCGGGCCGGCCCGCGCCAGGGTCAAGCTCGCGTGCTCGCCGTCCAAGCGTGAGCTGGGCAAGAGCGCGTCGAGCGCGCTTACTCCCGCCCGGACGTGAACCCGTTGCTCGCCGCTCGTCAGAGCGGCGAGCGTGTACTGGAGCTGATCGGTCACGACCCACGCACAGGGGCGCCGGTTCGCCAACCAGACCGCCATCTGCCGCCAAAGCCGCTCATGCAGTACGCGGCCCTCATCCGAGGCGAGGGCCCACGGCCAGGTGTCCTCCCAGGCCGCCACGAGGCAGCGCCCGCGACCGACCTCCTGGGCCGCCAGCAAGGGCCGCCCGCTATCGTCCGTGGCGAGGACGACGGCGGCCGGCTTCGCGCCCCCGAGCGCTGCGGCGCGGTCCAGTGCCGGCAATCGCAGCCAAGCGGCCCCGACCTGCTCCGGCGCGGCCGCCGGTGGCCGACCCCGTCCACCCACGTCGGGCGCCAGCACCGGGTGCTGCAAGCCGGCCTCGGTCGGGCGAAATCGCGGCCGGTCGGGCAGGCCGAACTCCCGCTCGGCCCACTGGGTGGGGCACAAATCCGCCAGCGGCGTCCTGGCGTATTGCTCCACGTTCAGCAGCGCGGGCCCCCCAGCGAGCAGCAGGCCGGCACCCCGCTGCGTGACGGCCTGCGCGAGGGCGTCGACGACGGCGGCTGGGAGCGCGGTTCCGATGTCGCCGAGGACGATCACGTCCTGCGCCGCGCAGAGGTCGGCGAGGCTTCGGAGATCGGCGGCGGCGCGGCCAGGATCGAACAGGAACTGGCCGGTGACCTCGATCTGCGGATCGGCGCGCCAGGCGCGCATCACAAACCCCGCCTCGGCCCGCGGCACGCGTTCGAGGTACAAAACGCGCGTGCGGTCGGAGGTCACGTCGACGATCGTCGCGGTCATAAAGGTCTGCCCGCCCAGAGCGGCCGGCAGCGTGGCGCGGACCGCCAGGCGGTGCGCACCCGGACCGGGGGGCGCCAGCTCGAACTCGGGCGCAAACGGCTGTGTATCGGATTCGCCCGGGATCGCACGCGTCGCCACGACGTTTTCGTCCCAGAGAACCTCCATTTGTACGGCCTGTCCGCGGCAGCCTTGCGTGCGGCCGCTGGCGGTGACGCGGAGCAGGTCGCGCGCGGTCACGCGCGGCGGAACCACGAGCGGGTCCAACTCGACGAGCGGCGTGCGGCCTGACTCCGGCCCGACGCCGATGCCGAGCAACGCGGTCCCCTCCTGGGCCAGGTCGGCGGCCGCCTGCCGCAGCGCAGCGGCGTCGGCCACGTTCTCGGCGCCGTCACTGACCAGCAAGACGACCACGGGCGGCCGCGCGGCCACCGACCGAAACTCGCGGGCCTCGCGCAGGGCACCGGCCAGCCCGGTGAGCGGGGCCTGCGGCGTGATTGTCCAGCTCGAGACAGGCTCGGAGTGCGCGCCGACGCCGCGGAGGCGAATGTCATAAAGCTCGGACAAACGGGCGATCTCGCGCCCGGCGGCCGCGAAGGCCGCGTTGGCACGCGCGGCCCGTGCGGGCGCCGGCGGCGACGAACCCGGCGCGTCGACGAGCGACATCGACTGCGACTCGTCAAGCAGCACGGCCAACACCGGCTTGTCCCACGTCAGCAGCGTCTGCGTCCACGCCGGGCGCGCCAACAGCACCAGGAGCGCCGTCCACGCCAGCCCGCGCGTGCCGGCCAACAGCCAGCGCGCGCGCGGCGCGAGCGCCTCCCGCCGGTACAACTCCGTCACGAGCCAGCCGCCGGCCGCCAGCGCCAGCAGTCCGAGCGTGAGTTGTGCAATCGGGCCATCCGCGGCGGCCAGCAGCGTCGCCGCCGCGAGTGCGAGCACGAAACCGGCACTTTCGACGAAGAAGAACCCGTGCTGCCGGGCCGCGGGCGGCGACCCGGCGCGGCGCGCCGCCCGGCGCATGACCATCGTGCCCGCCCAGGCGACGACCACGGCGGCGACCAGCCCCGCCGGCTGTGTGAGTGTGAGTGTCGCGCTCAACCGACGACGAAGTCCTTCTCGGGGTTCTTGACCACCAGCACCGGACACGGGGCATGTTGCACGATCCGTTCGGCGGTGCCGCCGATCAACACGTGTCGCAGGCCCGTGCGCCCGTGCGTGGTCACGACGATCAGGTCAATCGCGGCGTGCTCGGCGTAGCTGCAGATCGTCGACCACGGGCCGCCGCAGAGAGCATCGGAGACGACGTGGGGTAGCCCGGAGAACTGCTGCGCCACCAGTTCTTCCAGCCGCGTCCGGCCGGCCGCGCGCAGCTCGTCGCTCGTGTAGGCCAGCGGCACTTCGGTGGGCAACGTCATTGAGAAATCGGGCGCCAGCGACGGCGGGATGACGTGGACCACGTGCAACTCCGCCCCGAAAAGCTCCGTGAACCCGCGGGCGTACCGCGCCCCGAAGAGGGAGAGCGGCGAGAAATCCGTCGGCCAGAGAATACGTTTCGGCTGGACCATCATGACCCACCACCTTCCGTCCTACACATGCCGTCGTCCCCACTCTGGTAGTATAGCCGCGCAGGGGCTGCCCAGGGCGCGGTCCCGGGCCGGGCGGGCGGCACACCGGTTATGGCGAACCGGAGGGGCCCGTTATAATCCGCGCGTCTCGAACGGGAGCTCGTGATGCCGGACAAACGCCGCGAAGCGGACGAGAACCTCGAGGCGCTCGAGCGCCTCGGCGCGACGCCCCCCCCTGGGCCTCCGCCGCCGAAGAAAGTCGGCCCGCCCGCAGCGCCCCGGGGCGAGCCGCGGCCTGCGCCGCCGGCTCCAGCGGCCAAGCCTCCAACCCCCGGCCCCGTAACTCCGAAGCCCGTCAGCCAAAGCGGCCCGGCGGCGAAAGCAGCGGGAACCACAGCGCCCGCGCCGACTGCGCTCCCCGAGCTTACGCTGACGCCCCCCGCGGTCACGCCCGCCCCGGTCGGGCGGGGACCGGCGCCGGCAGGCGCACCGGCCGGAAAGCCGCGCTACCGTTGCCTGCGGTGTGGGTACCCAATCGCGGAGGACCGCGGGCTGCGGTGCAACGAGTGTGGGCGTTCGTACGATCGTGACACGCTGGAGCACTGGTTCGCCGGTGAGGAATCACACCGCTTCGAGCACGTGATCTGGGTGACGCTGGGCTGTCTGTTCCTCAAGCTCCTGCTGCTCCCGAGCCTGCTGATCGTGGCGCGGGTCGGGGGTGCAGTCGTGATCGCTTGGGGCTGCCACGTCGCGATGCGCGGCAAGGCCGAGGGCCCCGGGAAGTTCTGTGCGATCGGCGGCCTGGCGATCGCCGTACTCATGACGCTCGGGTTCGCGTGGCTTGACGACCCGTTGCCGTACTACACCTTCGACATGATCGCCGGGTGCCTGCTGCTGCTGGCGATGCTGCACGATCCGGTCGGGGGCGGCGTGGGCGGGGCGATGGCGGGGCGGCAGATCGCGCCGATCCTGCTCTTCGTGGCCCCGCTGTTCGGTGTCGTTTGCTGGCAGGCCGACCACGTGTTTGGGTCGTCCTTCGCGGGGACTCCAACCCTCGGAGCCCCGAGCACCAGCCTGCTCCAATCCTATCCGCCGCTGCGGTTTATCCTGCCGCACGTGGCGTCCGCCGGCGTATGGATCTTCGTCTGGCGCGTGCTGGCGGGCACGCGGAAGATGCTGTTCGACGTCGGCGAGGACGAGAGCGCGTAACGCAAGCCGCGCGGGCGTGCTGACCGCCGGGGGTTACGTGCCCTCGCCCGACGATTCCAGATACAACGATTGTTCGCGCGTCAGCCGGTCGATGTTTACGCCCATCGCTTGCAGCTTCAGCTTCGCGACCTGGTCCTCAATGTTCTTGGGCACCTCGTGCACCGCGACGGACAGCTTGCGGCCCTTCTTGACGATCCACTCGGCGGCCAGCGCCTGGGTTGCGAAACTCATGTCCATGACGCTCGCGGGGTGGCCCGTCGCGGCACTGAGGTTCACGAGCCGGCCGTCGGCGAGCAAATGGATGCTCTTGTTCCGACTGACCCGGAACTCGGTCACCAGCGGCCGCACGTCCTTGATGACCTTCTGTGACATCTTGCGCAACGCCGGAATGTCGATCTCCACGTCGAAGTGCCCGCTGTTGCAGACGATCGCGCCGTTCTTCATCCGGCGGAAGTGCTCGGCGCGGAGCACGTGCTTGTTGCCGGTAACTGTGATGAAGACCTCGCCGATCTCGGCGGCGGTGCTCATCGGACGGACGTCGAAGCCGTCCATGACCGCTTCGAGGGCCTTGAGCGGGTCCACCTCGGTGATCGTGACGATCGCGCCGGCGCCCCGGGCCCGCATCGCCACGCCGCGGCCGCACCAGCCGTAGCCGGCGACGACCACGTGCTTGCCGGCCAGGAGCACGTCGGTAGCGCGGACGATGCCGTCGAGGGTGCTCTGCCCGGTGCCGTAGCGGTTGTCGAACAGGTGCTTGGTGGCGGCGTCGTTCACGGCGACGACGGGGAACTTGAGGATGCCGTCGCGGGCCATCGCCCGCAGACGCATGACGCCCGTGGTCGTCTCCTCCATGCTGGCGAGGATACCCTTCGCGTCCTTCTGCCGCTGGGTATGCAGGGTATTCACCAGGTCCGCGCCGTCATCCATCGTGATCTGCGGCTTGGTGTCGATGACGGCGTGCAGGTGGTCGTAGAAGACCTGCACGCTTTCGCCGCGGCGGGCGTAAACGGCGACGCCAAAGTCCTTCACGATGCTGGCGGCGGTGGGGTCTTGGGTGCTGAGGGGGTTGGAG
>CAIWOY010000176.1 GCA_903914415.1 uncultured Phycisphaerales bacterium
AGGCCGCCACCAGCTTGTCCAACGCGTCCGAACGCGTCGCCGTGCTGCGCATGGCGAGGATATACGCGCGTGCGCGCTCCCGGCGCAAGGGCTAGGCTGCAAAAATCTCAGACAATCTTGCAGACGGGTGAAGTGTTACGATTGCGCCCGAATCGAGCTGGCGGGCCGCGCTGAGCACGAACGGCCGGAATGTTCCATCGACTTTGAGGACCAGCGCCTTGCCGCCCACTTTGAGCTCTTCGCCCCGGGCGCGGGCGGACTCCTCCGAAGTCCGCGTCGGCGCGTGCTGGATCTCGCGGAACGCGATCCCGGCCGAACGGAGCAACTCGCGAATCCGGCCCAGGACGTCAGTTGGCACAGCGGTACTCCACACGCGGTGCTCCGCACCGGTCATCGGCAACCGGTGGGGATCAACGGATCACGACCGCCTACTTCGGGGTATCTTCCGATCCGCGGCCGGGACGGGCAACAGCGCAGCTTGGGGCGCGAGTAAAGCAGATGCCCGGCAAACCCGTCTGCGGCCGTGGCCGGATGGCGACCTCTCAATCTCCGCCTTGTGAGGTTGGCGGGCTCAGTTGCGTCGTCGGCGCGGCAACGCGTTTCGCCACCGCTGCGGAGGTCTTTCGCCAAACGACCATGCCCGCCGCAACCGCAAGCGCCAGAAGAACGACGACGAGCGCTGCAACCCAGCGGTACTTGGGCTTGGGTGGCGGGGAAGCGATTCGAGCGATGATGCGTTCTCGTTCGGCTCGGTCGAGGTAGTGTCAATTCCTGTGTAAATTGATTTCGGGGCATCCGTCACGTCTGCTTACGCCGCATTGGCCTTCCTGCTGGTCTTGGTCCTGCTCGCGGGCAGCGGCACTTGCCCGCACAGATGGGCGGCTTTCAAGTGCCGCCAGGTCTGCGAGAGCCGCACCAGCACCTGATGCACGAGGCACACACCGCTCTTGGTCTGCTTGAACCGCTTGGCCGCGTTCGTCCGCAGCCGCACACCGGCGAACGGTGACTCGATCACGTTGGTCGTCCGCAGGTGCGACCAATGCGGCTCCGGGAACTGGTAGAACGTCAGACAGCGCTCCAGGTCATCGGCCAGGCAGTCGGCCGCGCGCTCGTAGCCGGCCTTGCGGTAGTCGGCGATCACCGCGGCGGCCAGCTTTCGAGCCACTGCCGCACTCTCGGCCTGCCAGATCGCTCGGACGCGTGTGGTCGCCTCGGGCTGCTCCGTCTTGGGCAGCTTGTCGCTCACGTTCATCGTCTTGTGATTCGTGCAGCGCTGCTGGGCCGACTGCGGGCTGTGCTCGTTCACCGCCGCCCCCAGCCCCAGCGCCCCGTCCGCGACCCAGCAGGCCGGCTCGTTCAGGCCGCGCGGCCGGCAGTCTTTCAGCAACGCGCCCCAGCTCGCGGCACTCTCGCGATAGCCTTCCCGCAGGGCGAACAAGTGCTTTTGCCCCTCCGTATCCGCTCCCATCAGCACCATCCGGCAGGCCTGCGCGGTCCCCAGCCCGGCCTTCAGGTAAATCCCGTCGGCCCAAATGTACACGAACTTCCAGCCACTCAGATCCTGTCGGTCGAACGCCGTGTACGCCGTGCGGAACTGCTGCGTCAGCCGGCGGATTGTGCTCGGCGACAACGGCGCGTCGGACCCGGCCAGCAGTCGCAAGGCCGGCTCGAAGTCCCGCGTGGCCAGCCCTTCGATGAACAAACGCAGGAAGGTCTCGTCGATCGTGTCGCTGCGGCGCTGGTATTTCCGCAGGATCCTCGATTCAAACGGCTCCTGGCCCGGCGGGAGGTCGCGCACCCGCGGGACGTCCAAGGGCACCGTGCCACTGCCCAGCGTCAGCCGGCGGGGCGTCGTCCCGTTGCGATAGCCCCGAAACGCCACCTGCCGCTGGTAGCGCTCCCGCTGCAGGTAGGCGTGCACCTCGTCGTCCAGGGCCGCCAGGAGCATCTGCCGGGCTCCCGCCCGGGCCAGCTGCTCGACCTGATCCCGCACCACCTGCCGCGCCTCGTCCGCTACGTCTCCCTCCTGCCGCTTGACGCTCGATCCTCGTCGTGCTGTAGTAGCCCTCGGGCGCCTCCTGGGAAACGACCTTCGTTTCAATCGCACCAGAAGGATGCCCCGCGTTTTCAATTCCCACAAGATTTCAGGCTACCTCACTGTGCGGGCAGTGGAGGTGCTCGAGCGTCCCGGCTGCGAGGCTGCCTAAACGTCCGCGCTTGATGCCGCACCAGATGATCCCCGGTCCGGAGCAGAGGCCAAGCAGGCCAACGGACTTCGCGGATGGCGCATCACGCATGTCGCCGGCTCTGCAGCGCATGCGTGACGAGCCCGGTTCATCTGTGCTTCTTCTCCTCCTTCTTTTCCTTCTTCAGTCTGCGTTTTTCCTCCGGAGTACGCTGGGCCGTTTTCTGATGTTCCCTTTTTCCTTTGTCTTTTTTTCCCTTATCACCCATATCCGTTTCTCCTTGCTTGAAAACAACCGGCACCAGAATGTAGCGCAAAAGCCGTCTTCGGAAAACCAAGTTCAGGGCATTGTAGCCGCCCGAGCCGGGCGACGCCCTAGTCCTGCGGTAGGGAATGGCAAGTTGCTGGCGCGGGGCCCGGATCCTCGACGGGCGTGCTTCTTTGCTGTGCGGCGGCTCACGGTTCGTCCCGCAGCTCATATAGCCCGTGGCCCGCGCGGCGCAGCTTGCCCTGCCGCACCAACTCGTCCCATACGGCCTGGGGATGCCGGGTCGCGCGTGCCGTCAGGAGTGGCGCGGAAACCGTCACTCGGCCGGGGTCGCTCCACGACGCCGGCGAGACGAGTCGGTGGCGTTTCGTGCCTGATCGACGGGGGCGATAATGCTCGCCGGCACATCATCAGGGCCTTTTGTGAGGAACACGCCATGACGGAGGAGGTCGCTCCAACGGGCTGCACCACGCAAGGTTCTCTCGGCATGCCGGTCGGGGTCACCGTTGATCTGCGCACGGCGTCGCTCCTGTCCGGCCTATATGGCGTAACCGGCGCGATCGCGGCGGTGCTGCTGTTGCCGCTGATTGCGGCGCGAACGGAAGTGCAGCTCCCGGTGCCGACCCCGGTGTTCGCCGCTCTGCTCGCGGTCCAGTTGATGGTTATCTACGCCCTGCTGGGATGGGCGGGGCTGAGAATGGCCCGTCGCCGCGGCTTGGACCCGGCCCCGACGTTGACGAAGCTGTGGCAGGGCCTGGGGGTGCGCATCGGCTGGCACGGAATGGCGGCCGGCGCGGTGGGCGGGCTGATCAGCGGCGCAGCACTCGTGCTGGTGGTCAAGATCATCACGCGCGTGCTTCCCGGCACGCTCCCGGCGATGTTGCACCCGCCGAGTGCCGCCAGCGCGCTGGCCGCGAGCACCGCGGCCGCGCTGGGCGAGGAGATCCTCTGCCGCCTGTTGCTGTTGTCGCTGGTGCTCCGCCTGCTGCCGCCGGGGGCGCGCTGGGGTTGCGCGGCCGCGAACGTGATCAGCGCCCTGGCCTTCGGCGTGCTACATTGGCCCGGCATGGTCGCGCTGTTCGGAGGATTGAGCGGCGTTCCGGCGCTGGCGTGGGTCTGGTTCGTGCTGCTTAACGCGCTGGTCGGAGTGGTGTTCGGCGCCTTGTACCTGTGGCACGGCATCGGTGCCGCGATTGCCGGCCACTGGTTCTGCGACCTGGTGTGGCATGTCGGTTCCGTGCTTGCGTGAGGCGGCCCGCGAGCCGCCCATCGACGCCGCCACCCAGCCAGGCCGGCCAGGGCGCTGCACTTTTCAACCGACCGCCGGCAACCCCCCTGGCAGTGCGGTTTTTCAAACGCCATTCACACTGCCCTGGGATGCGATGTTCAATCTGCGATCTCACGCTTCCCGCCCGTCCCACAGCGCGGTACCGTTAATGAAAATGCGGCGGTCTGGCGACCCAGCTCAGGAGTGCGGCGTTCGTCAGGAAGAGGATTTGGACATGTACAACCGCACGATCGCGATTTCCGTGGCCCTGCTGCTCGTTCTCGCCTCTGGGCCGATGTTCGCTCGGGCGCAATTCACTGCGGAGTCATTGGCCGGCGACGGCGCCGCGACATCCGACGCGAAGCTGTCCGCCGATGAGCTCGAAGAGCTGCTGGCGCCCATTGCGCTGTACCCCGATGTGCTGCTGGCCCAGATTCTGCCCGCCGCGACCTACCCGCTGGACATCGTCAAGGCCGCCCGGCTCCTGCGGCAGAATGCCGATCTGAACAAACTCGACGAGCAAGATCTGGACCCGTCGGTGTTGTCGATCGCACGGTATCCCGAAATCCTGAGCAAGATGGATCAGGACCTGGACTGGACGAACGCCCTCGGCGCTGCGTTTCTGAGCCAGCCGGACGACGTGATGGACGTGATCCAGGACCTGCGGGCCAGGGCGAAGGCCTCTAGCGCGCTCCAAACGACCCCGCAGGAGACGGTCACGGTCGAGCAGGAGGCGATCCGCATCGTTCCGACGGAGCCGCAAGTCGTCTACGTGCCGCAGTACGACCCCGCAACCGTCTACGTGGATACGGGCACGTTCGCAGCCCCCCCGATCAGCTTTGGCGTCGCCGTGTCGCTCGGCGCCTGGCTCGACAAGGATTGCGACTGGCACCACCGGCATGTCGTCTACTGCCGGCCAGGGTACTGGGGCGGCTATGCACACCGCGGCGTGGTGGCTTGGGGCAGCGGCTGGACGGCGACCGTCGGCCGGCACAGCGCCGTCGTGATCGGTGACCGCGGCGGAACGGCCTGGAGCCGGTACGGCACCTATGGACGCCCAATGTACGCGGGCCGCTATTCGCTTGTCCACAGC
Source organism: uncultured Phycisphaerales bacterium (assembly GCA_903914415.1). GTDB lineage: Bacteria > Planctomycetota > Phycisphaerae > UBA1845 > Fen-1342 > Fen-1342. The sequence goes on from CAIWOY010000176.1 coordinate 4,814, forward strand.
GGGAGCCGCTTCGACATAGGCCACCCGACCAGCATCAACCAGAACCGCAATACCGGCCCTGGTCTGCCCCTTTTCCGCGGCCTGCGCTATTTGCAGAACCTGGCGATCCGCGGGCATTCGCCCGTCCTGCGGCCGGGCGGCGACCAGCCGGGACTCCCCAATCGGGGCCCCGCTCGCGTGCCGGACCATCGCTCCAGCGCGGCGGGTGCGCAGCGTCCGAGCGCGTTCGGCGGCGTGAGGCCCAACAGTGATGTGCGAAGGCAGTCCGACCGGGGCGCGCAGAGCCGCGATGCCGTCCGTCCGCGTCCGAATCCACCGGCACCGCGACCCGCCGCACCGCCCCCCAGCGTGAACCGCCCGACGCCAACGCCGTCCGGCAGCGTGTTTCGCCCCGGTAGCAGTAACGCCAGCGGCTCGAGCAACCGTGGCGCGGCGAGCCGCGGTGCGGCGAATCCCCCCCAACGACGGCCCTAGACCGCCGCATTCAGCAAGAAGCGATAAGTGATTGAGAGTTTCCCGAGACACCAGCGCATGAGGTCAGACACGACAATGTCCGCCAAAAGCCCAATCAGCCTGTTGATCGTTTACTGTCTGGTGGCGGTGCCCGTCGCGCTCGCGCAGGTCGCCGCGACCACGTCCGCTCCGGCGCGCACGACGGACGAACAGACGACGTTTGCCAGCCCGGAAGAGGCGGTGAAAGCGCTCGCCGAGGCTACCAAGGCCAGGGACAAGGAGGCCATCCACAAGGTCTTCGGGCCCACTGTCAAGGATCTCGTGTCCGGCGACGAAGTGCAGGATCGCGAGGACTTCGAGGAGTTCTCCAAGGCGTTCGCGGCTATGACCGAGCTCGTCAAGAAAGACGACAGCACGGTTATCCTGCACATCGGGAAGGAGAATTTCCCGTTTCCGATCCCACTCGTGAAGAAGGACGGCAAGTGGTTCTTCGACACGGCCGCCGGTAAAGAGGAAATCCTGAACCGCCGCGTCGGCGAGAACGAGCTGGACACGATCAAGTTCTGCCGCGCGTACGTCGAGGCGCAGTTCGAGTACCTCTCCAAAGACCGCGACGGTGATGCTGTGCTGCAGTATGCGCAGAAATTCGTCAGCACGGAGGGCAAGAAAGACGGCCTGTACTGGAGCACGAAGCCGGATGAGCCGCTCAGTCCGCTGGGTGAGCTGGCCGCGCAGGCCACGGCCGAGGGCTATGGCAAAGGCGACAAGAAGGACAACCGGCCGGAGCCGTTCCACGGCTACTACTTCAAGATCCTCACGAGGCAGGGCGCCAAGGCCGCCGGCGGCAAGTACGACTACGCGATTAACGGCCGCATGCTGGCGGGTTTTGCCTTGGTAGCCTGGCCGGCGAACTGGGGCAACTCCGGCGTGATGACGTTCATGGTGAACTCCAACGGCAAGGTGTACCAGAAGAACCTGGGGGAGAAGACTGCCGATCTCGTCAAGGATATGACCGAGTACAACCCCGACGAGACCTGGACGGTCGTGAAGAACTGACACCCGATCGGTCATCGAGGGCCTGGGGCCGATGGGCCGGCCACACCGGGCCGCGGCCCCGCACGCCACGGTGGGGCAATCCGGCTTACGACGTCGTATCCACGCTGGAGCCAGGAGGGAGACTCTGGAAAGCGGTCCTGGGATCGACTTGGCCGCCCTGTACATCCTGGATGGCGGCCAGGAAGTCCTTGCGGAACTGCTGAGAATCGACGCCGAAGGTCTTTGGCACCTGGGAAGAGGCTTCTCGCGCGGCGTTGTTCGAGGCATCGGCCTAGCTCGCGGCGCTGGGATCGCTGCCCTCGGGCGCCCATCGTCCGAGGCCCCGACAAGTGAGGTCGGACCTTCCCGCGATTGCTCACGCGGTCACCGCCGGTATCATGACCCCATTCACGAATCCTCTGGGAGCATCAGAACTTATGGCGCGCGGCGAGCAGATCCTGCGGCACTGGAATCTTCTTCGTACCCTCCAGGCCCGCGGGCAGGGGCTGACCTGCCGCGCTGCCCGATCACCGAGCCGAACGATGCGCCGTTTGTGTACGTTCGGCGTCACGGTCCGGGAGGCGGATACCGCCGCTGCTACACACCACAGCACATCGCCGCCGACGCGGAGCGGATTCGCGCCTGGCTGGATGCTGGGAAGGACGTGCACGTCTACCACAACAACGACATCGGCGGCCGCGCGGTGGACAGCGCGTGGCACCTTGTGGAAGCGATCGGTTGAGCCGTCTCGGCGAAGCTGGCGCGGGAAGCGCAGCGCCTAGCCAGGAGAAGAGGTCGACATGAGTCGGGTTCGGATCACCCTTGGCGATCAAGTCGTGACGGCGAAGCTGAACGACTCGCGAACAGCGAGGCTGATCACTGACGCGCTGCCGTTTGAGTCAACGGCGCAGTTCTGGGGCGACGAGGTGTACTTCTCCATCCCGGTCACGGCTGGCGAGGAGGACGCGCAGGCGAACGTCCCTTCCGGCACCGTGGCGTACTGGCCGCCGGGCAAGGCACTGTGCCTCTTCTTCGGGCAGAAGCCGTACAGCCCGGTGAACGTCGTCGGCCAGCTCGACAGCGATCCGAACGTGCTGCGACAGGCGTCCGAGGGGCAGGGTGTGCGGGTCGAGAGCGCGTGAGGCCTGACGCGCTCTTCGCAGCGGTGCCGGCGTGAATGCGAAAACGCACCAGACCGCCGCCGTCGTCGTCCCGCCGGAGTCGTGCCGGGAGCCGATCCAGATCATCCGGCGAGAGCACGACCGCCAAGTTCGGCGGTGGATGCCGCACATCACGCTCTTATATCCGTTTCGGCCGCGCAGTCAGTTCGATGCGGTTGCGGGCCAGTTGCGGGCGGCGTGTGCTGTGATCGAGCCGTTCGAAGTTCGCTTGGCGGAATTCCGTGAGTTTCGTCATGGACGGGACAGCTACACGCTTTGGCTGGCGCCGGAGCCGCGGGAGGCGCTCGTACGGCTTCAGGCCGCCCTTCAGTCCGCCGTCCCGGATTGCGACGATACGGCTCGACACGCCGAGGGCTTCATACGCATTCCGCTTAGTTTTTGCGCGCAGTCCGGCGTATGTTAGGTATTGCGCCAAGGTTTCCGGTCGCGCATGCTTTGCTCGGCGTGGCCAGGAGGCCTTGGGATGGACGTGCAAGCGCACTCGGCGGACGACGTGAAGGTCTTGGAGCGTGGTGTACGGGCGGAGCGTGATGCGCGGCTGCGCGAGCGTTATCGCGGTGTGCTGTTGGCGCTGCGAGGCTTCGAAGCCCTGCCAATCGCCGACCAGCTCGGTCGCAGCCGGCGCTTCGTGCAGTACTGGGTGTATCGGTACCGAGCCCACGGGCTCGCCGGCCTGACGGATCGTCCGCGCTCCGGCCAACCCACGTGTCTGCCGCGCGCCGCCGAAGACCGGCTGCGCGCGCGGCTGGACGCTGAGCCCCGGCCGCAGGATGGCGTTTGCGCGCTTCGCGGCCTGGACGTGGTCCGTGTCCTGCACGAAGAGTTCGGCGTCACCTATTCGCTGCCGGGGGCCTATGACCTGTTGCACCGTCTGGGCTATTCGTATCTACGGCCGCGTCCCCAGCACCGCAAGAATGACCCGGCCGCGATGCAGCGCTGGCGGCACGACGCCCCCCTTTTGTCCAGACGGTCCGCGCCGCGCACCCCGCCCAGGCGGTCGAGGTCTGGTTCCAGGACGAAGCCCGCTTCGGGCAAAAAGGCTCGCTGACCCGCGTCTGGGCCCGGCGGGGTTCACGGCCGACGCGGCTGAAACAGACCGAGTACGACTGGGTCTATGCGTACGGCGCGGCCAACCCGCTCAGCGGCGACTCGCTGGCCTGGCTGATGCCGACCGTGAACACGGGGCTGATGAGCCTGTATCTCGAACACCTCAGCCGCCACGTCGGCCCGGCCCGACACGTCGTGCTGGTGCTCGATCAGGCCGGCGGGCACGTGGCCAAGGACCTGTGCCGGCCAACGAATATCACGCTGTTGTTCCTACCGCCGTACTCGCCCGAGCTGAACCCGATGGAACGCGTCTGGTGCTTTTTGAAAGAACACCACTTGAGCAACCGTGTCTACGCCGACTACGACGCCCTGCTGGCCGCCGGTTCCGCCGCCTGGAATGCACTCACTTCCGAACGAATCCGGTCGATCTGCAAGACCCGCTGGATCGAGCGCAAGGAATAAACAGGATGCGTATCACACCGCATTTGAGCGTCGGGCAGGTCCGAGGTCACGAGCCGCTTGCCCGATTGAAGAGTGAGCTCCAGGAGCATTGGTTGCCGCTCTCGTTCGCGGTGAATGAGGTGAACCTGATTTGGCGGAATCCGCCACCGGACGACGTTTTCCGCGTCGATCGGGCTGTCCGCCTCGGGGGCTGAAGGCCTGTGGGCCCCCGCGGGGTTAGAATCATGTTGTATGACGCGTGCCGCGCTTGATGCGTTTGTCATCGCCGGTTTTCGGGCAGCGTACCTTGATCCGGAGATCCGTCGCAGCCTTCCTCAGCGGGCTGCGAGCGCCCTCGAGGAACTGCGCTGTTGCCGGGCCTGTCCGCGTGACTGCAAAGTGAACCGCCTGGCGAACGAGACAGGCGTTTGCGAGACAGGCCGCCACGCGCTCGTTTCCTCGGCCTTTCCGCACCTCAGCGAAGAAGATTGCCTACGCGGCTGGCGCGGCAGCGGCACGATCTTCTTCTCGATGTGCAACTTGGGGTGCGCATTCTGCCAGAACTGGGAAATCTCCCACCAGCGAAGCGGTCGGCGCATGGATGTCTCGGCCATCGCCGACGTCCTGCTTGCGCTTCAGAGCGGCGGTTGCCACAACATCAACCTGGTTACGCCAACGCACGTCGTGCCGCAGATCGTCGAGACCCTTGTGCTCGCCATCGACGGGTGAGTGCTACTCTTAGTTGAAATTCAAAGCGAACGGCTCCATGAATGATGGCTGTTCTGAGGAACCATCAAGCAAGGAGCCGTGCGATGAAGAGTATCGTTCGAATCGGAAGGTCCGGCAAGCTGAGCCGTCCAGCGGACGGGGACGCGGCGGTGGAGCTGAGCACCTTGGACAGCCGCGTGGAGTTGATCCAGGCGCTGATTCCGCTGGGACTGGAAGCGGTCCAGGAGCTGTTGCAGCAGGAGGTTGCGGCGTTGGCGGGCGCGCGGTACCAACGCGGCGGCGGCGTGCCCGGCTACGGTCGCTGGGGTTCCCAGCCGGGCTCGGTCTACCTGGCGGACCAGAAGGTGGCCGTGACGGTGCCGCGGGTGCAGGACGTCCGCCGCGAGCAGGAAGTGCCGTTGACGACCTACCAGAGCCTGCGGCAGCCGCGGCGGGCGGAAGAGGCGGCCGTGCGCAAGATCCTGAAGGGCCTGAGCTGTCGGGACTACGCGGCGTGCGTGGACCCGGTGGCGGAGACGTTTGGGCTGACGGCGTCCAGCCTGTCGCGGCG
>CAIWOY010000177.1 GCA_903914415.1 uncultured Phycisphaerales bacterium
CAGTTGGCGCTGCTGCACGGCCTGCTGGTCGCGTGCAGCGCAACGCTGCTGGCCCTGGCCGTCTGGCTGGCCGTCGAGATCCGCCGCCGGCGGGTCCTGACGTTCGCGGTCCAAGCCCTGCCGATCAAGGAAGGAGGTGAACCACGCGCCACATCCAACCCCGGCACCTCGCTGTCGCCATCCCGATCGCCGTCCTGACCCTGCTTTGTTACGGCCCTTGTGGCACTTGCAGCCCGCCCCCGCGTCCCATCACTGAAGAGCAACTGCACGTCCTGGACCGCACGCTCGATGCGCTCCACGAAGAAGTCGTCGCAGCCCGAGCACCCAGCACCGTTCCGCTGATCCTGTTTTTGCTGTCCATCTTGCTGCCGCTGGCGGTGAGCGTCTGGCTGCTCGTGCGCGCCGAACGCTCGGCCATCGGGATGGATGAGACGATCCGCACCCTGCTGCGGTGCGGGCTGGCCGAGCCGGTCATCCGGCAGTACCTGCCACAGCAGGCCAGGCCGGCACTGCCCGGCCCCGATCCGTGTGCCCCACGACCCCCTGTCCAACAAAGGGCGCGGCGACGACGCAGGCGCCGGCGGCGTAAATGCGCCGCACGCCGGTCCGCGCAGGACGTTGCCCCCCCCGCACCTTCAACCCCCAGGAGGAAGTCACATGCTGAAACTCAACGCAGGTCTTTCGCGCAAGGTCGGCGAGCCCGACTACGGCTCGCGCGGCGCGAGCGTCAACCTCGAATTGGAAGTCGAAAGCAACCTCATCCACGATGCCGACGGGCTCATGGACCGTATCCGCCGGCTATTCACGCTGGCCCGGCAGGCGGTCGACGAGGAGCTAGGCCGGGCGGGCCCACCGGCTGCGCCGCGCTCGGGCAGCAACGGCAACGGCCAGCGGCCGGCTACGGCGTCGCAGGTCCGGGCGATCCGGGCGATTGCCGAACGGCTGAGCCTGGACCCGGAGCGCGTCACGCGTGACGCAGCCGGCGCCGGGCTGGATACACTGACGCTGCGGCAGGCCAGCCAGCTCATCGACGAGCTCAAACGCCGGGCCGGTGAGCCGGCCGGCCGGGGCAACGGGGACCGGCGATGATTGCCGCCGCCCGGCCGGTATCGACCGCCCATCCCGCGCCCCGCACCGGCCGCGGCTACCTCAGCTACACCCAGGTCACGACCTTCCAGCGCTGCCCGCTGAAGTGGCACTTCGAGTACATCGCCCAGCGCCCGCATGAGCGGGTGGGGGCGGCGCTGGCGTTCGGCAGCGCGATCCACACGGCGATCGAGCTGCACTTCCGGGCCCTGCTGGCCGGCTGTACGGCTCCCAGCGGCGAGGAATTGCTCTGCGGCTATGACCAGGCTTGGCAGGCCGACGCAGCTCTGCCGGTCCGGTACGGCAAAGGTGAATCGGCCCGGTCGCTGCGGGCGACGGCCAGCCGCGTGCTGGCAGCGTTCGCCGGCTCACCGCACGCGCTGCCCGGCGGCGAGATCCTCGGCGTCGAAGAAGAACTCCGCCGGCCGGTGCTCCCAGGCCTGCCCGACCTGCTGGCCCGCCTGGACCTGATCATGCGGACCGATTCTGCACTGGTCATCCGCGACTTCAAGACCGCCCGCAGCCGGTGGACGGAGGCCAACGTTACCGAGGCGGCGCCCCAGCTCCTGCTGTACGGCGAGCTGGCCAGGCCACTGGCGGAGGAATGCGGTGATCTGTCCGTCCGGCTGGAGTTCGTCGTGCTGACCAAGACCCGGTCACCGGGCATCGCCGTGCATCCCGTCGAACTCGATCCCCACCAGCTCGGCCGCATCCAGCGCATCATGATCCAGGTCTGGCAAGCCATGCAGACCGGCCACGTCTATCCCAACCCCAGTGCCATGAACTGCGCCACCTGTCCGTTCCAGCAGGCCTGCCGCGCCTGGCGCGGCTGAGCCACTCCCTAACCCAAATGCGCGCCGCGCCCCGTGCTCATGTCCAACCGGGGAGTCTCTGCGCGCGGAGGAGTCCAACCGTGTTGCTTTCGATCCACGATGTGCCCGCGTACGAACGCCACCTGCTGTTCTGTTCAAACCTGGGCCAGGCACGGCCGCGCCATCGCCGGCCCCGGCACAGGGGGCGCGCGATCAACCGCCCGCTCACGATCTGCAATGCGCCAGCCGAGCCCGGCATAGTCGCCCTGGCTGCCCGGTCGGAGCCCCATCCGCTCGCCGGTGTGGCATAAACGCCATGTGCACGGGCGACCTGGAGGCCCTGTATCGGGCGACCGAAACCGACCTGCGCTACGCGCTGGGCGTGTTGGTACTACCCGAATTGGGCGCCGTCCCGGTGCTGCAGATCTCCTATGCAACCTGGACCCGGGAGATGCTCATCGCCATCCAGGCGCCGCTGGCGCGCGGGCTGGAACTGGTCAGTTCCGTCGCCCCGGACGGCACGTCCGCGCTGCACCTCAGCACCCGGGAACAGGTCGCGCTGCGGGTGACCCGGGCCGGGCAGACCTTCGTCTGGCAGGCGCCCGCCTGGGAGGCGCACCTGACCGGCGTGGCTGCCGGCAGCCTGGCGCAGTTCGAGGCCGAATGCCGCCGGCGCGGTCTGTACTGGCTGGTGCTCCGGACGCCGGCCTGGGCATGCTTCGTCCAGGTCCAACATCCGGCGGGGACCACGGACGTCGGCGCGCTCGAGCCGTGCGGCGCGCCATGACATGTCGTCCAACCCCCGGTAGAACGTCTTTGTCCTGTTCAACCAACCCCAAGCCGGTCCGGCGCCATTCAGGGTGCCGGGCCGGCATCTTGGCGACGGAGGTTCCGAGATGATAGTTGCTGTTGCTACCGCACCGCCGGCCGTGGGCATCACGCTCGACCGGAAGTGCCTGTTGAGTGTCCTCGAGCGGGCGCAGGCCGCCGTACCCACCCGGTCCTACAAACCCATCTTCGGCGGCGTGCGGCTGCATGCCCGTGACGGCGTGCTGACGCTGGCCGTTACCGATGGCGAGGTGAGTCTGCTGGCCACGCTGGAGGCGGACGGCACGTTGCCGGCCTGCGTCGTGCCGTGCCGCGAGCTGATCCGTCGGATGCAGGCTTCCAAGGATCCCGGCGCTGTGCTTGCCCTGCGCAGCCGGCCGCAGCGCCTGATCGTCAATGGCGGCCGGGTCGAGCACGCCCTGTTCACGTTCCCAGTCGACGACTTCCCGCCCGTGCCTGACCGCTGGCAGGGCGAGAAGCTCGTGATCGACCCCGCCGAGCTCCATGAGGCCCTGGCGGTCGCGAGCTGCGCAATGGCGCGCGACACGAGCCGCTACGCCATCAGCGGCGTGCTGCTGGAGTCGGACGCGCAGGGCCGCCGGCTGGTGGCGACCGACGGCCACCGGCTGGTCACGGCCGAGCTGGCGCAGGTCGACGCCCGGTTCCGCGGCCAGGCCATCCTGCCGGCCCGGTTGGTCAAGCTGGTCGAGAAGCTCACCGCCGACGAGGACGTGCCGCTCGTGCTCGCCGTGCAGACAAACACGACGGACAAAGGCGACAAGCTCCCGGCGGATCTGTTCGTCGCGGGCCCACGCTGGCTGGTCGCTTGCCAGGAAGTCGATGGCCGCTTCCCGGTCTACCGCGACATCGTGCCGGCCAGCGCCTCGCGCTTCGCCATGGCGCGCCAGCCATTGGTCGAGACGCTCCGGCAAGTCATGCTGGCTACCGGGGACTGTACGCGCGGCGTGGCGCTCACGCTCCGTCCCCGGTCGATCGAGCTGTCGGCCTCCTCACCGGAGGTCGGCAGCGCCAGCGCCAAGCTGCCGGCCAGGTTCCTGGGCGGCGGCGACAGCGTCATTCACACGGGCTTCGATCCCAAGCTCTTGCTCGAAGCCGTGCAGACGCTGTCCGGCGACGCCGTCGTCCTCGACGTGGCCCAGAACGGCTATGCGCCCGACCACACGGTGTACAGCAAGGCGGCGCTGCTCTCCGAGGCCCCCAACCAGGGCGGCAACGGTGCTGAGGGCAACGCGGCCGAGAGTTCACGCGTCCGCTGGGTCGTCATGCCGCTGAACATGGGCTACCCGGCCACGCGCGAGTACTTGGGCACCAATTTCAGAGAAGAGCTGGACCATGCCGGCTGAGCGCTGCGCCTGGAAGGGTTGCCGGGCCCGCGAGATCGAGCTCATCTACCTGAGAAGGCCGTTGTGTGCCCGGCATTGGGAGCGGCTGTGCGAGCTCCAGGACCAGGGGCGTGACGCGGAGGCCCGGCAGAAGATCGGGCTTCCGCCACGCCCGGCGGGTGATAGACACCCCACACGGGCCGACACCGCCCGTTGAAGAGCGGCTCGTTTACACAGGAGAACCTGGATGAGAGCCCCCTTCATGCCGATCGGCGGCTGACGCAACCGCCGCGCTGCCGTTTACGCCGGCACGTCTACTTGCGCGCCCTTGCCCGGCTCTCGTGCTGGCGCGGGGAGCGCGGCGGCGCTCTCCAACAGCTGCGCAATCTGCTGGCCTTGCTGCTTTTGAATATCCCTGGTCATGCGGGCCAATGCCATTTGGACCTGCATCTGCACGTTGGCCTGCGAAATCGCGCTCACCTCGGTCGGATCCACGGCGGGCTCCTCACGGCGTATTAGACCGGCATCGGCCAGGCGACGCGCGAGCATCAGCCGATCTTGCGCAAATCCCGTCCCCGTCCGAAGAAATCGCGGAGGTCTCAGCGCCGCGCGGCGCCCCAGTGTGGCGGCGCCGCGGCCCATTCGCCCGCCTTGGCGTACGGGTCCCAGCGTGTCAAAGGAGGTGTCCTGCCAATGAAGATTCATCAACCCCAGTGCCCCGAGTGCGGCGAGCCGGCCCACGGCACCGTGGAACGGCTCAGCGGCTGCGCGGAGTTCGCCGGCGAGCCAGGCCCGGATACGCCGGTCGAGTACAGCGGCTGGACCGAGATCTGGTGGGACGAACAACGCACCGTCCACCAGCGTAAAGACGCGCCGGAAGGCCCGGACAACCTGCCGCTCGTCTGCTGCGAGAACGGTCATTCCTGGCCCACGGCGATCGACTGGTAGGTTCCAAAGGGCCCGGCAGGGCTGCTGACATCCCCATTACCGGCTGCTCGGCCGCGGCGTCTGCCCGTGCGGGCGCCTGCGGCCGGGCAGCGCTTGTGGAGAGCATGATGACCGTCCCCGACGTGATCGTGGTCGTGTCCGGCGGCAACGTGCAGGCCGTCTACGCGCCGTCCGAGACGCGCATCCAGATCATTGACTTCGACAACCTGAAAGCGGGCGACACGTTTGATCCGCATTACTGCTCACCGCCTGATGGGCCGCCGAACGGCGCTGCAGCGCTCGAAGTGATCGCCGAGGCGCTGGCGCGGACAGCCCGCAACATGCAGAACGGCCTGGCGGTTTGCGCCACGTCCGACCACGGCCATGTTCAGGGGCACAGGTAACAACAAGAGGAGATGAGGGCATGAGCCACGCCCGACCGACGGTGGCGCAATGGGACCCCGATGTGGACGGTCCCCAGCCGCCGCCACCGGAGCGCCCGACACCGGAGTACGCGGTCAAGTTCCTGCTCTGCCACCTGCGGGCAGCGCGGACGCTGGGCGAGAACCTGCGCGGCTTGGCCACGGTGGAGTACGTGGCCCGTAAGGCACTCGGCCAAGCGTGCCCGCTACCGAGGTACGCAGGTTGACACACGTCTGACGGGAGCAATCCCAAGGAGAGAACAACGTCATGCACAATCGCACTGCCACCGCCGACCTCGAGTCGGCGGACGATCCGCCCGTCATTCGCGCCCGCGTCAATGCACGCCTGCTGGGCAAGGCCGACCGGCTGTTCACCGGAACACTGGAGGGCCGGATCATCGAGCTGCTCCAGAACGCCCGGCGGGCCGGCGCGAGAAATGTGGAAATCACGAACGAGAACGGCGTTGTCACCGTGCAGGACGACGGCGGCGGCATCGACGACTTCGCTCAGCTGCTCGACTTGGGCGGCTCCGGCTGGGAGAAAGAGTACGAGGCCAGCGAGGATCCGGCCGGGGTGGGGCTGTTCTGCCTGGCGCCGCGCGACATCAGGATCCGCTCCAAGGGTCGCATGGTGGATATCACCGGTGCTGGCTGGCGCGGGGCACCCGTCCTGGTGCAGCCTGATAACGGTCCGGCGCAAGGCACGATCGTCCAGTTCGAGGATGAGGAGTGGTCCCATTCCATCGTCGGCCCGCTGGCCGTTTTCAGTGGCATGAATGTCGCGGTCGACGACTGCCCGTGCCCGCGCGAAGCCTTCGTGCGCAAACAAGCCGTACACCACCCCGCGCTCGGCTGCCGGATCGAGGTGCGCGAAGCCGAGCACCTGAATTCCTGGCATCGGCAGGTGCGGCGCAGCCACGCCTACGGCGACAACGTCCTGGTCAACTTCCACGGTCAGACCACCAGCTTCGACTTTCATCCGGTGAGCGAGCAGAAGCTGTGGTTCCTGGTCGATCTGACCGGCGCGCCGACCGGCATTCGCCTGATGCTTCCGGCCCGCACGCAACTCGTCGAGAACGGAGCCTTTGAAGAACTCAAGGCTGCGCTGGAGCTGGAGGCCTACCGTTGCGTGCAGCGCCGGGGTCACCACCGCCTGCCGTACCAGCAGTACCTGCGAGCCCGTGAGTTGGGCGTCGAGCTGCCCGAGGCGACGCCCACGTTCCAGGTCGGCCTGCTCTCGACCCGCGAGTCCCCGGAGCCGGTCGAAGTGACCATGCCCAAGGGCTTCCCGCTGGCGCGCTGCTACCGCTTTGATCCCGATGCGGTGGAGGAGGACACCAACGAGACGAACACGCACTTGCTGGCCGCACTGGGCACATTCCCCAAGCCGTTTGTGCCGGTCAGCATCCGCAAGGAGTACGACGGGTATTCCTGGGCCGAGCTGCCGGTAGTCCGCAAGGTCACGCTGGCGGTTGGGAAAGAGCTACACAGCGCCGGCCTTTGGTCCGGGACGCTGACGTGCGTCGACACGCTCGCGCTCGCGGTGGAGACGAGCGACGGCAAGGTGTTCTCCTCGCCGGTCTGCCTGGCCAAGGCTCCGCCGCCAGAAGGCAAAGAAGGCTGGTGCGACGACGCAGTGCTCGTGACCTGGGACGCCAAGGACGAGTTGGTGCCGTCGCAGATCTGGTACCACCTCGGTGGCTGGTCCGAGGACGGCGATACCTACGACACGCAACTCAACGACTTCGAACAGGAGCTGAACCGCTTCTGGGCGGACCTGCTGGGGCCCGACGAGCAGCTTCGCCGCGGCATCCTGGCCGTCGTGACGGAGATTCGGCCGGAGTGGCAGACGGTTCTCGTGGCACGCAACGGGACGGTCACCATCCGGCTCCCGGACGGTTCCGAGAAGGTGATCCGGCCGCCGGACCTCCTGAAGAAGAAGTCCCCGCCGAAGTAGCGCGCACCACCGCCGGCACCGGGTGACGCGCCAGAGGCGCCGCCCCGCGCAATCGTAAGGAGAGCACCTTGAACAGGATCATCATCGAAATGGAGGAGCGGATTCTCAATGTGGCGGGTCTGCGGGCGGGGATGGAGGTCGAGATCAGGGACTACGCCGTGCCCGACGATTACGAAGGCCCGGATGTGGTGGTCGAGGAGGATGCACGCTACCAGCGCGTCCTCATCGTGCACAACGGGGCGCAAGGTGAAACCTGAAACCGGCGCAGCCACCTGCGTCGGCGGCGCACCGAAGGAGCAGGCCCACCATGTTCAAGTCTCTTGACCAGGTCGATTGGGACCTCCTGCACCAGCAGAAGCTCGTATTGCTGGGCGTGCTGGACGGCCTGGAGCGGAACTCGCCCACCGCCGTTGCCTTGCGCGGCCTCGTGCATCTGCTGGATGCGCTCCAGGACGACGCCGTCGCGGCGGGACGCTGGGCCTTTCCTGGCGAAGCGGCCGGCCGCTCGGGAGGAAGGCGCTAACGAAGGAGGTACATGATGCCGCGTTCGAAGAGCTGGGCTCGCACCGCGGCCCAGATGATCTACGCCGCCTACCCGGGCAGCGATTCGCTGCCGATCGATCCGCCAGGCGCCGGCGAGTCGCTCAATGCGTTCGCGATCCGAGCGCAGGAAGCCGGCGACACGTTATTCCTGTTCCTGTGCCGGGAAGCGGGCGATGACTGCGGCGGCGCTGCGGAATACGTAGCCCGCTTGGACCGCGCGATCAAGGACCTCGAGCATGTAAGGGATGCCTTTGTGCACCGGGGTCTTGCTGGTGCGGGCCCGTCGCAACGCACGCCGCGTTCAACTCGGCCTCGCGCGACAGACCAAACG
>CAIWOY010000178.1 GCA_903914415.1 uncultured Phycisphaerales bacterium
CGGCGCCGCCGGCCTGTACGTGGCCTTCACCCCTGAGGGGCTGCTCCCGTTCCGTGGGGCGTGCGTGTCTTCACGCCCTTTTTACGCAGCGCAACGGACCGGGTTTGAACGAAAACTCATGAAGCGGGTGAATAATCCGGGATCAATGTGGAGCCGCAACATTACAAGATCAACGTCGAATGGTCGCCGGGCTCGGTCTCGCCGGGTAGAACCTTCATCGACCAGAACGCGACTGGTCGCCAGCCCGTTTCCGTTTACGAAGACCTCGACGTCAACACGTTCAAGACGGTTTTTATCGAGCGCATGAAGGGATACAGCGGGCTGGTCATTCCTGGCGGCGGGCAATACGAAGATGGTATGCGAGTTGGCCTGACAGCTCACCCAGTTGCTGGGTGGAGCGTGAAGCGTTGGCAAGGAACCGACGACGATTCGTGGGTTGGTGGCTCGAACACAGTAACAATGGACACCAGCAAAACGGTGGTAGTCGAACTGGCGCCAACGCCTAGCGAAACGGGCAATACGGGCGGAACAGGCGGCACAGGGAATGACGAACAGAGTGGAGAGACGACTCCAGAAGTGATCGCCCCGTCGTCGCTGTGCCCGGTCGCCAGCACCGCGCTGTTCGCGTTGACCCTACTCGGCTTGATTCGGTCGCGCGGCTCGCGCGGCAGGTGATGTGGCGCGGCTGGGGACGTGAAGACCGCTCGGTCAACCCGTCCGTGAGTTGAAACGTCGGGGCGCAGGTCGAGTCCATCGTGCCCCGACCTGCGCCCCTCCGCCCCTCGATCCCTTGGTCCCTCGATGCCTCTCCCTTTCTTCGCAAGAACCCGCCAATCCCCGACCGTTCCCGCGCTCCGACGCCCCGCGGCGAGGCGGGGACCCCCGGCCCGCCACTCGCGTGGCGGGTTCGGACTTCGACGAACCGCGCATGGAGGCACGGAGGGCCGGCGCGGCTGCGATCGGGCCATGACTGGCCCGGCTCGGTGCGCCCTTCGCGTCCTCCGCGTCCTTCGCGGTGAATCCGGGGCGCCGGCGCTACGCCGTCAGCCGCAGAGGGCTGCCGCTACGTTCGCCGTCGGCCACGGGGGGCCGGGCGCTACATTCGCCGTCAGCCGCAGAGGGCTGACGCTACTGCTGCGTGCTCGACACCGACGCCGGTTCGGCCGCCGATGCTGAGGGGACATTCGCCACCGACGGTGTCACGGTCGCGGGTGGCGGAGCGATGTTGACAGCCACCGCCGCCGCGGGTGCGGATGCGACATTGATCGGTGCGGCCGGTGCCGGGGCGACGTTAATCGCTGCTACCGGTGCCGGAGCGACGTTGACGGCCGCGGCCGACGCGGGAGCCGGGCTCATCGCCGGCGCTGACGTTGTGGCGACGTTGATGGGCACTGCTGCTGCCGGGGCGACAATGACGCCCGCGGACGGGGCGACGTTAGGGCCTGTGGACGGCGCGATGTTGACGTCCGCGGACGGCGCGACGTTGATGGGCACTGCCGCTGCCATCGCGCCGCTGACGGCCGCTGCCGGGGCGGCATGGATCGCCGCGGCCGACGCCGTAACGACGGCGCCCAGCGGTGCCGCGGTCTTTTCGGCCTTCGGCGGCGGATAGACCATGTCGACCCCGTCGAGCGCACCCTTGAGCGCCGACAGGATCATGATCATGTGGCGGCCTTCCATCCCCGGCGGCCGCTCGATTTTGGTGCGTGTGCCGAAGGCCTCGACGAGCTGGCGGAAGATGCCGTAGCCGATCTCGCGGTGGTGCTGCTCGCGGCCGCGGAAGACCATCGTGAACTGCACCTTGTGTCCCTCTTTGAGGAACTTGATCGCCCGGCGGAGCTTGATCTCGCGGTCGTGGGTGTCGGTTTTGGGCCGCAGCCGGACTTCTTTGAGCAGTTGCTCGTGGTGCTTCTTGACGTTCTTCTTCTGGGAGTACTTCCACTTGCCGTAGTCGATGAGCCGGCAGACCGGTGGCCGCACGTTGGGGGACACCTCGACCAGATCGACGCCGGCCTCGCGGGCCATCTTGAGTGCCTCGTAGCTGGTCAGCACGCCGATTTGCTCGTTGTTCTCGCCGATGACCCGCACCGGCGAGATCCGGATCTGCTCGTTGCAACGTAAGTTCTGATTGATAGGGTTCGCCTGCCTTTCGCGCAGTGACCGGCCACGGCCGGCGCTGCATCATGTCGGCGGAGTCTGGCCGGCTTCGCCGGGGGCCATTTCGCCCCGGGTTGCGATCTCCACCGCGCACGCGGCCAGAAACTGGGGCAAGGCGTAGTTGCCGTACTGCTTGCCCTCGCGCGTGCGCACGTTGACGGTCTTGTCGGCGGCTTCCTGCTCGCCGACCACCAGGATGTACGGGATCTTCATCAGGGCGGCATCGCGGATCTTCGACCCGATGCGCTCGTCGCTGTTGTCCAGCTCGACCCGCAGCGGGGCGGCGCGGCAGACGTCGTACACCCACTGGGCGTAATCCTTGGACTTGGCGCTGATCGAGCACACCCGCGCCTGGATCGGCGCCAGCCAGAGCGGGAACGCCCCGGCCAAATGCTCGATGAGGATGCCGATGAAGCGTTCCAGGCTGCCGAACGGCGCCCGGTGGATCATCACCGGCCGGTGCTCGCGGTTGTCGTCGCCGATGTACTTCAGGTCGAACCGCTCCGGCAGATTGTAGTCCACCTGCACGGTGCCGAGCTGCCATTCGCGTCCGATGCAGTCCTTGACGATGAAGTCGATCTTCGGGCCATAGAACGCGGCCTCGCCCGGCTCGACCGCGTAGTTCATCCCGGACGACTTCACAGCGGCGAGCACGGCGTCCTGCGCCCGCGCCCAGTTCTCGGCCGAGCCAATGTACTTGTCGCTGTCGTCGCGCAGCCCGACGCGGACGCGATAGTCCTTCAGGCCGACGACGTGCAGCACCAGCTTG
Organism: uncultured Phycisphaerales bacterium; assembly: GCA_903914415.1. Lineage (GTDB taxonomy): Bacteria > Planctomycetota > Phycisphaerae > UBA1845 > Fen-1342 > Fen-1342. The sequence goes on from CAIWOY010000178.1 coordinate 2,927, forward strand.
GCCATGTCCACGCAGCCGGCGACCTCGTCGAGCAACTGGTCCGGCGTGCAGAACAGGTGGGCGTCGTCCTGGCAGAAGCCGCGGACGCGGGTCATGCCGGACAACTCGCCGGACTGCTCGTAGCGGTAGACCTGGCCGAACTCGGCGATGCGGATGGGCAGTTCGCGGTAGCTGTGGGCCTCGGAGGCGTAGATGCGGATGTGGTGCGGACAGTTCATGGGCCGCAGGAGGTAGCCGTCCTCCTGCGTGAGCCAGACGCGGATGCGCTTCAAGCGTTCATCCATCGGAGCCTGCGCCGGATACCCGGCCGCGGACAGGTCCGCGTGGTTCTTGGCGATTTCCTCGAACAGTGCCAACTCGGCGTCCGTCGCCCGGTCCGCGTTCGACGCCCGCGCTAGCTCCCACAGCGCGTTCAGCAGCCGCGCCCGGTCCGACTCGAAGATCGGCGGATACTGGCTGTCCTTGTAGTACGGAAAGTGCCCGCTCGTGCGGTAGAGGTCGAGCTTGGCGATCTGCGGCGTGTAGACCGGCTGGTAGCCGCGCTTGAGCAACTCTTCGAGGATGAAGGACTCGAGGACGCGCCGGACGACGGCGCCGCGCGGCTTCCACAGCACGAGGCCGGGGCCGACCAGCGGATCGAGGAAGAACAGGCCGAGCTCCTGGCCGAGCTTGCGGTGGTCGCGCTTGCGGGCCTCTTCCATCTGGTCGAGGTGGGCTCTGAGCGCCTTCTTGTCGGCGAAGGTCGTGCCGTAGACGCGCTGGAGCTGCTGCTTGGACGCGTCGCCGTGCCAGTATGCGCCCGCGACCTGCATGACCTTGAAGGCGCCGATGCGGCCGGTGCTGGGGACGTGCGGACCGCGGCACAGGTCCTCGAAGTGGCCGGTGCCGGGCTCGCCGGTGACGTAGAAGCTCAGCGTGTCGCCGTCGGCGCGCTGGGCGTTGTCGATCTTGTAGGGGTTGCCCTCGGCGCGGAGCTTTTCCATGGCCGCGGCGCGCGGCATGTCGCTGCGCCGGAACGGGCGGTTTTCCTTGACGATCTGCTGCATCTTGGCTTCGATCGCCAGGAAGTCCTCGGGCGTCAGGCTGTGGTCGAGCTCGATGTCGTAGTAGAAGCCGTTCTCGACCACTGGGCCGTACGCGAGCCTCGTGTGCGGCCAGAGGGCGCAAACGGCCTCGGCCATCACGTGCGCACAGCTATGGCGCGCGACCTCGAGGCCCTCGGGGTCGTTGAGCGTCAGGGCGGTCAGCTCCACTTGCGGCCCAGACAGACGCGTGCCGAGGTCGAGGACATTGCCGTTGACCTTGGCCGCCACGGCCTCGCGGGCGAGGCGGGCGGAGATCGACTGCAGGACGTCGGCCACGGTGGCGCCAGCGGGTCGTTCGACGGCAGAGCCGTCGGGCAGGCGGACCTCGATCATCGTAAGAGATACCTCATGCGAGCCGAGTTGTGGCAGGTAGGGGCAGGCCGGGGAGGATAGGCCGCGGTCCGCTCAAACGTCGCGACGGAATGGCCTTCTGGGCCGCGGCGTGGAGGCCGCCGCCCAAACGCATGTCGCTCACGTCTCAACCCCGCGGACCAACGCGTACTCCTGATACGAAGCGCCCGGCGCGCTTACAAGCTCCCCCACTACTACAAATGTATCGGTTCTAGCTGGGATGTCAACTAAGTTATCCGGACTGCGGGCGCTTATATGTGGGATCCCGGGAGCGCTTTCCACTGGGCGGGGAGCTGCTGCGGGCCCCGGTCAAAGCCTGGGAAGTGCGCGCGACCCGGTCAGGATGTCCCCCTGGCGCGCGTTGGCCTGGTAAGTGTACAGGGTGATTGACAGGACCACGAGGATGACTGGGACAATCAGCCAGTAGCTGCCGGTCAGCGTTCGAAACGCCGACCCCAGCGACGGCATCACCGCGCTGGCTAGGCCGACAAACCCCAGAATGCTCAGAGCTGCACCGAGCAGCGTCGTATGCAGCAACGCCATCGCCTGCCTGGACAGGACGGCGACGATCAGGCCCCCGCCGCCGCACACGCCGGTCACGATCAGAGTTACGGTCGTGCACGCACCGGACTGGGCCGTCAGGTAGGCGCCCAGAGTTGCCAGCGTCGCAGCGCCCGTGATGATGACGGCGCCCCGCGTATGTCGAGCCGCCAGTAAGCCGCCCAGGAACCCCAGGGCCGGGACCGTGACGGTCGGCGGGAGATTGCCCAGGCGGGCGAGAAGCAGGCCGAGCAGGCATCCGAGCCCGGCACAGGGTATTACGACCAGGAAACGGATCAGCCGACAGCCGCACAGCCCATAGATCAGGCCGACGGCCAGGAAGACGGCGCCCGTCACGCCGGGCTGGGAGGCAATCCAGTCGAACAGAGTCTTCTGACAGTCCACGCGCGCCATTCTCCAGGGCCTGGCCGCCAAGCCGTGCGGCCTCGGGGCGGGCGCGCCTCCTGGCGAGCTGCGGCTCGGAGAGAGGTCGCCCACTTGGGAGTATCGTCAGAAAGAGTTCGGGTGGGGAGCAACCGGGGGCGCAAACGTCGCGCCTAAATTGGGCTTCCACCGGATCGTGCAGGCGCCGTTTTTTTCGGCCGCCAGTCGAGGACGTCGGCCAGGTTGTAGATGAAGGACATGCTCCAGAGCACCGCGGCACAGAGTTGGGCTCGCAGGACGAGCCAGGCGGCCACGTCGGGCGAGGAAGTGTGCGCGACGGCCAGCACGGCCGGCACAAAGAGGAGCGTGCCGGTGGTGGCGGCCCAGAAGGCGCGGGCGGCGCGCGGCAGCAGGAGGCCAAACGCGAGCCCGGCGAGCCCGGTGACGATCACAATCGTGTAGAGATTCGTGCGGAAGGCGGGCACGCGTCCGTCGAGGTACGACCACAGGTTGCCAAGCTCGGTGTGCCATGCGGCCGTCGCCGGGCTGGTCGTGGGCGCCTGCGGGAGCGTCACGGCCCCGTCGGGTGCACCCGGTTGCAGCCCGCGGACCTGGTACTCGCGGAGGGCTGGCTGGAGGACGTTGCCGGAATACACGCTCAGGCCGCCGGCGATCATGCAGCCGGCGACGAGCAACGCGAACCACAGTCGGAACAGCACGACGCCCAAA
>CAIWOY010000179.1 GCA_903914415.1 uncultured Phycisphaerales bacterium
CGCTCGATCCTCGTCGTGCTGTAGTAGCCCTCGGGCGCCTCCTGGGAAACGACCTTCGTTTCAATCGCACCAGAAGGATGCCCCGCGTTTTCAATTCCCACAAGATTTCAGGCTACCTCGTGGCCAACGACGTGACCGCCATCGTCGCCGCGATTCACGGTCACGGTGGCGTGCACGGCGTGGCCCTGGAATGCAGCACCGGCAGCGCGGCCCTGGCGGACGCCTTGATTCAACGCACCGGCTGGGACGTGCACTTGTGTCACCCGGGTTATGTCCGCCGCCTGCGCCAGAACCCGGACAAGACCGATCTGAGCGACGCGCATCTGCTGGCGGACCTGGTGCGCGTCGGTTACTTGCCGCGGGTCTGGCTGGCCCCGCCGGCCATTCGGGACTTGCGGACCGTGGTGCGGTATCGGCAGCAGGTGGTGGATGCCTTGCGGAACACCAAGCTGCGGATCCGGGCCTTGCTACGTGAACACCGCGTGCCGGACGTGCCGCAGTACCTCTGGACCCGCCGCGGCCTGCTCTGGTTGCGGAATCTGAAGACCTGGCCGGTCCTGGCGGGCTGGGTCTTGGAGAGCCATCTGGCCGAGGTGGACAGCGCGCTGGCCCGTCTGGCCCGCGTGACCGCGCGGCTGCGGGAGGTCGCCGGCCAGGATGCGCTGATTTCGGCGTTGTTGGCCCAAGCGGGCATTGGGCTGGTGACGGCCTGCGTGTTGCGCGCCGAGATCGGACATTTTCGGCGCTTCCGGACGGGCCAGCAGTTGTCGCGCTTCTGCGGCGTGAGCCCGTGCAAGGCCTCCTCGGGCGCCCGCCAGGCCGAGGCCGGTCTGATCCGCGGTTGTAGCCGGCTGTTGCGGGATACGTTGATCGAGGCGGCCCACCGGTTGGGGCGCTGCGCTCCGCACTGGCAGGCGTTCCGGGCGCAGCTCCGGGCGCGCGGCCAGGCGGGCAGCCTGATTGCGGCCGCGGTGGCCAACCGTTGGCTGCGGCGTTTGTTTCACGAGTTGTGCGCGTTGGAGTTGGCGGCGTAAGCGGGCCCAGCAAGCGGCTTGTGCTTCTTTCCCCTCCGGAGAGTAGCCGGTGCAGGCCGCGTCGAATGGTGGCAACCTGACGATCCGCGGCGACGAGCTCGATGGGCTCTTGGGCATCCTGGTGGAATGCTCGGTATCAGATGGGGCCGTCGCCGCACCCTCGAATCACCAACATGGGCAGGGCCGCCGGCCCGGGCTCGGATAGAAGAATGGGATTTGCCCCGACCAGGCGCTTGACTGTACAGGAGCCTTCATAGAAGAGCCCAGAGCGCAAGCGACGGGTTCCCGGCCGACGCGCGCCGACCGGAAACGCAACGCCCGCCGCCAACCCCGCGCTGGCGCTTAGGGCTCTGCTGGCCGGGTCCCACCCCGTACGGCGGGGCGGCGGAGCGCGTTTCGCGCTGGCCGTCGCCAGCGTGGAATCGACGGAGCACCTGGAGCCGGCGTCCGAGACGGAAATCCAAACCGGCATGACCCAGCAGTGCAGGGAGCTGGTCCGCGGGGTGGCCAAGCGGAAGCGGGGTCAGCAGATGGTCCTGCCGCTCAATACCGACTCGAACTTGCTCAGTTGACCTTTCGGCCCCTCCGCGCGGCCGACGAGCCACGGTCACACCCCGCCCGTCACGGCGACGTCAATTGGGCGATGTCATCGTCCGACAGCCGGAAAAGCAGCATCGTGTACCCAACGTAGGCGTCCGGGTTTCGATGCCGCAGCCGCGACACGAGCCGCCGGGCGCGCCAGTCCGCCTGGTCCCGCACCGCCTGCTCGTAGCGGACCCGTACTCCGGACGGCGCATCCGGCGGGGGTGCGACGGCCAGCGTCCGTGCGCGCTCCGCGTACGCCGCGCGCGCGGCATCGGTCCAATACGATGCACGCAGCCCGGCGTCGTACAAGCCCACGAGCCGCGTCACGCTGATGACGTAGGTCCCCGCCGTCAGCGGCGCACGCGGCTCGAAATCGAAGAAGCTCGGCAACGAGCCGCAAGGTAGGTACGCCCGCGGCACCGCCGCTCCGAAGTAACAGACGTTGAGCTGCTCGGTGGGATGTTGGCGCGCGTAGGCTTCGAGCCGCCGCAAGTCCTGGCCCCAATCCAGGCTGCTGTCCACGAAGTATTCGTAGGCGTGGCGTGGTCCGCCGATCAGTTCATTGAAGTACGCCAGGTACTGTGGATGGATGGACAGGTTCTCGGCGAGCGACCAGACGAGCAGCGCACCGCCAGCGACGGCAATTGCCGCGCGCCGCGTGCCACCTTGCCGCCCGCGCGCGTTCGCAGCGCGGACGGTCGGATCACGCGGCGACCGCGACGGCGCGGCCAGCCACGCCGTCGCCGCGCCCGCCAACGCCAGCAACGGAGGGTACACGGGCAGCAAGTGCCGCTCGCCGATGTCGATCGAGCTGAACACGGCATACCCACCATAAACCAGAATGAACGCGAGGCAGCCCACGAGCAGCAGTGGGTCGCGAGGGCGCGCGCGGCGGGCGATGAGGGCCGCCAGGCCCGCGGCCAGCAGCATGAGAACGGGGATCGGCGTCTTGAGCGCGAACACCAGCGGGAAATACCCGCGCCAGCCGTGGTCTGAGATTTCGCCGCAGAAATAGGCCATGCGCTTCTGCGAGCTGCGGAGGACGACCGCGATGCCATACAGATACGGTTCCGGCAACAGCCGCTTCGCGCTGGCCAGGCGCAGGAAGGCAGCCAGCGGGCCGGAGCGGGGCCGGCCCTGCGCATCGTAAAGCGCCTCCCGCCAAGCCGTGGTCAAGTACTGCACGTTTTCGTGGCGGTCGCCGCCCGCCGGGGGCGTGGCCGCGGCCTCCAGCAGCGGCGCGAGCCGCGTGTTATGCCAGCCATAGCCGGTCCAGATTCCGGCCCAGACGATCAGTCCGATCAGCGCGAAGCTCCCGAGGAGCGTGGCCGCGTTTCGGAGGCGCCGCGGCGCGCGCGGCGTGGGCACCGGCCGGGCGGGCGCTTCGTCCGCCGCGTCTGCCGCGTCGGGCACCTGGTGTCTTTGGCCGAGCTTCACCAGCGCCATCGCCGCCAGCGCGGGCAAGATCAGCGGCCAGGAGAGCTTGGCCAGGGCCGCCATGGTGAGTGCGAGCGCGGCCGCCAGCACGCGCAGCCAGGTCGTCCGGCGCAGCAGCGCGGCGAACGTCAGCAGGACGAGCGCCAGGCAGAAGGTGATCGGCAGGTCGGTGGTGACGAGCCGGCCGTGTGCCAGCAAGGAGGGGTGGAGGGTCGCGAGGGCGAGGGCCAGCAAGCCGGCACGTGGGCCGAACAGCGTGCGCGCCAGTCCGTACACCGCCAAGCCGGTGCCGAGCAGAACGAGCACCATCATGCAGCGGCCGACCTGAATCAGCTTCTGGCCGTTGTTCAGCGCGCACAGGAGAATCTGCCCGAAGCCAAAGGGGTCGGGGCGCACCCACGTCGGCTCAGCGGCGCCCGGCCACCGCACGTCCATGAAAAGCAGCGGCCACGCACACCACATCTTGAAGAGCGGCGGATGCTCCGGCGAGAGCCGAAAGTCCCCGGTCTTGAGGTAGCTCAACCCGGCGGGCAGATGCGCCACTTCGTCGAACGCCGGGCTGTCGGTCGCGAGCGATGTGCCGGCCAGGACCGCCGTCAGGGCAAGCAGCCCGACGACCAGCGCGACGTGCAGAACGCGCGGGCGGGCGGCTCCCGGCGCAGCGTGTGCAGGCTGAACGGAGCGACCGCCGGGCCCCTTTGGTGCGGACCGCGCTTTCATGTACTCCTCGCGGCGCGGCGGAGGCTCCACCCGGCTGTGAAAGTCATGGCCGGCGCCTGGTCGCAGGCGTATCGTGCGGCGTCGAACGGCGTCCGCGCGGGCGAGCGCCGCGCGCGCAATTCCCATTCCGCCACCCTGGTTGGCGGCGCCAGGTCGAACAAAACGCGCAGGTCGGGCGTTTCCCAACCATCCGCGTGTTCGAGGATTGAGGCTGGCTCGAGTCGAACCAGCACGGGCTTCTGGCCCATAACGCCCCGCGGGTCGCCCAGCCCTGCGCCTTTGCTCCGCCGGGGCCGGATGCGGTTCTCAGGTGCGCCATGTGCGACGCCGGAAAGCCAGGAGGGCACCTAACGCCACATCGAGCGCCGTCGCCGGTTCTGGGACGGCGGCGGCGAAATCCACCATGCCGGCTATGTCGTAATCGAACTGCGTATCGAACGTATCTGGGCCCCATGTGGCATTACCGCGGAGGGTGTAGGTCAATTGGAAAGGTGCCCGATCGCCGACCGCCGCGGAGAAGTAGTTGAACTGTGCCTCGCCCAAGGCCGTAGGCTCATTTGAGACGATCGCCGCGCAACTGGCAAGCGTGGCGACGGACGACCCGAGCACCGCCGTCAGAGTGAGGGGCGCTGTGGCGCCGAGCTCGCCTTGAGCTTGGTGGTGCCCAGCGTTGTAGTCGGTCCGTTTGAAGATCAAGCTGCCCACCGGCCGGTCCAGCACGTATGTGATCACGTCGCCGTGGATCGTCTGCTCGCTGACGCGCGTCGTATACTGCTGGCCGGTCCCGGCCCCGGACTCCCAACTGGAGCCGTCGCCGAGGAAGTAATAGGTCGGATGCTGGATCAGAAAAAGCGCGGGTTCCGCGGACGGGAAGTACGTACGCCAGAGGTCCTGAACGTACATCTGGTCAACGGTGGGATTTGCGCGGGCGTACTGCGCGCCGTGCATGCCCAGTACGGTGGCCACTGCCAAGCAAGCAAGCCCGCGAAACACGCCGCACCTCCTCGTCTGCGAAGCGTTCGGAAACTGCCTCGGACGCCGCCACCGCCCCCGCCTGAGAGTCATTGTAACATCCCCGCGACCCGACCAGAAGGAGGCGCCGTGGTTCTGAGCACACGTGCACCCCTCACGCCGGCTTTCGCGGCGCACAACGCACAAGAAAAACGGGCGATCAGCGTTTCGCTAACCGCCCGGGTTTCGGGGACATGCGGCTGACTGGAGTCGAACCAGCACGAGCTTATCGCTCACAAGGACCTGAACCTTGCGCGTCTGCCAATTCCGCCACAGCCGCGGGCTCGGGCGACGGGGCATTGCCAAATCGCCTGCAAACCAGCATGATACGGGATTGCGCGGGAGCGTCAAGCGTTGACGGCCGGCGGCGACCCGCCGGCGGCTCCCGGCGACGGTACCGCAGCGTATGACACAAGACGCACAATCCGGGCTCTTTGGCCGAACGCACCCGCACGGGCGGCGGGTCGTTATGACCGGCCAGGTCGGGGTTGACAAGAAGCCGTTCCTCGAGAAGGTCGCCCAGCTCGCCGAGTCGCGCGGCAAGTCGGTGCGGCGATTCCACATCGGCGACATGATGTACCACGAGGCGCCGGACGTGCGGCCGGGCCGCATTCTCGACCTGCCACTGAACCGTCTGTCCGGCCTGCGGCGGTCGGTGTTCAAGGACATTCTGGCCGAGATCGACCAGCACGAGACGGTGATCGTCAACACGCACGGCTCGTTCCGCTGGAAGCACGGGCTGTTCCCGGCCTTCGACCACGACCAGATGCTCGCGCTCGACGCGGACATGTACATCACGCTGGTGGACAACGTGGACTCGATCCACGAACGTCTGATGCGCGACTTCGACCTGCCGCACAACCTGAAGGACATCCTGGTGTGGCGCGAGGAGGAAATCCTCGCGACCGAGGTGCTCGCCAGCGCGGTCCGCGGACACGGGTACTTCTACGTCTTCGCGCGCGGGGTCGAGCAGAACAGCGTCGAATCGCTGTACCGGCTGATCTTCAAGCCGGAGACCAAGCGCGTGTATCCGTCGTTCCCGATGACGCACGTGATGGACATGCCGGACACGCTGGCGGAGATCGACGCGTTTCGCGCGGTGATCGCCGAGCACTTCATCACGCTCGACCCGGGGGACATGGACGAGAAGCGGCTGCTGTCGCTGGCGGGGGCGGCGATGCGCGAGGGCAAGACGAAGTTCACGGTCCCGGTGCACGGGCACGACGTGGAGTTCGACGCCACCGAGGTCATGTGGGTGGCGCGCGACATCGACGCGCAGATTTACGCGCGCGACTTCAAGCTGATCGACCAGTCGGACATGATCGTCAGCTTCATACCGGAGCTGCCGAGCGGCAAGCCGGGGCTTTCGTCGGGGGTCGAGCGCGAGCTGCAGCACGCGTTCGAGGGGACGAAAGAGGTGTATATCGTCTGGGAGCCGAAGGTCGAGCCGTCGCCGTTCATCACGGAGACGGCGACGAAGATCTTCCCGACGGTGGAGGCGCTGCTGGTGCATTTTCAGCAGCAGGGGTACATCGGCAGCTTCCAGAAGCCGCTGTTCACGCACGGGCAGGCGCGGGAGCGCGGGCGGTTCGGCTAGAGGGCGGATCGCGCCGGGCGACATGGGGGGGTGTACCGCGAAACTGTGCCGGTCGGCGTGCGGCCCGGCCGTACGGGGTGAGACCCGGCCAGCGGAGCCCCAAGCGCGAGCGCGGGGTTGCCGGCGGGCGTTGCGTTTCCGGTTGGCACGCGTTGGCCGGGAACCCGTCGCTTGCCAACATTTCGCGCCGGGAGCGCGCACGCGCGTTGACAAATAGCCGAGGCTGCTAGGGTTACGACTCTAGGAGTTCTTGCAACAAAAGGAGTCGCACCCTGAGCAGCCTCGAGTGGAAGACAGTGTACCGTTTGATCGTTCGCGCGGCACGCCGGCAGCCCAGGCCCAAACGCACGCCGACGTACAGCGATGTGCTGATCGTGGCCATGCACCTCTGGACGGTGCAGCACGACCGCCCGCAGTGCTGGGCCTGTGACCGGCGCCACTATCACCGGCCCTTTCTGCCCCGGAAACTGCCCTCGATTTCGCGCTTCAACCGCCGGATTCGCACCCCACGCTGCCAAGCCATTCTGCAACTCGTCGAAGCCTGGTCGCGGCCCACGGCCCCCGCGGAGCTGCAGTTTCTGGACAGTCGGCCGCTGCCCGTGGGACCGTGCCGCAAGGATCGCCAGGCGCGGCCCGGCCGGGTCTACGGCGGCTTTGCGCGCGGCTATCGCCTGCACGCCGCCCTGAGCTAAAACGGCTGTTTTCTGGCTTGGAAGGTGACCGCGTTGAACGTGTCGGAGAAGCCGGTCGCCGGGGAACTGATGCAGCAGACCCGGCCGGCGGGGCTGGTGTTGGCGGATGGCAACTACGATGCCGGCCACCTCTATGAGACCGCGGCCCGCTACGGCGGCCAGTTGTTGGCCACCCCGCGCCAGGGGGCGGGTCGTGGTCACCGCCGGCCGAGTCCCCATCGCCGGATCGCCCTGGCGCTGTGGGCGCGGCATTCGGACTGGCTTCGGGCCCGGCGGAAGGCGATCGATCGCTTCTTCGGCCAGCACAGCAGCTACGGCGGCGGCTTGGCGCCCTTGCCCGCCTGGGTCCGGACGCTGCCCCGCGTGCAGCGTTGGGTGCAAGCAAAAATAATCCTCTACCAGGTGCGCCTGCAGCACCGCCACCACGCCCAAGGGGTTGCGTAATCAACCACGGCCATAGGCCGTGGCTTTAGGAAGGCCCGTCCAAGCGGGCCGGGCACGTGACGAAGCCCCCGTTGGGGGCGGGCACGTGGGGCAGGCCCCGTGGGGGCCGTGTACGCGTTACTTGAGGTCCAGATCA
>CAIWOY010000180.1 GCA_903914415.1 uncultured Phycisphaerales bacterium
GAGGGCGGCGGCGACACGCTTGATGTACAGCCCCTTGTGCGGGCTGCCCCAATCCATGCTCTTGGACACGTCGAACAGGACCGTGACGTTGAGGTCCTCCTCCTCCATGAACAGCTTGAGCACCAGGCGTTCGAGCCGGGCGTAGATGTTCCAGTCGAGGAACCGCAGGTCGTCGCCGACGACGTAGTTGCGGTAGTCCGCGAACTCGACGCTCTCGCCCTTGCGTTTGCTGCGGCGTTCGCCCTTCATGCGGCCGAGGAAGATCTTGCGCGAGAGGATTTCGAGCTGCTCGAGCTTGGTCATGAAGTCGGGCGAGAGCAGCTCTTCGTCGGATTTCGGCTTATGAACGGGTGCGGTCGCCACGCGCGTTCTCGCTCGCGGGAGCACGGAGCCGGCGTGTCCGCACGCCAGCGCAGCGGGCTGAGGACAGCCCGGCTCCATTTCAAGCAGCACCGGGCTGAGGACGGCCCGGCTCTATTTCAAGCAACTCCGGGCTGAGGACAGCCCGGCTCTATTTCAAGCAGCAGCGGGCTGAGGACAGCCCGGCTCTGCTTCGGGCAGCTCCTGGTCGGGGAAGTGTACCGCGCGGCCGCCCTAGCAGGCGCCGGGCGATGCCCTATAATCCGCACCTGTGACGCCGACACAAACCAAACCGTGGCGGATGGCGCTGTTGGCCGGTATCTGCGCGACGCTGGGGGCTTGGTCCGCGCTCGGGCAGGAGCAGAAGTACCGTGAGCGGCAGGTGCTGAACCCCGAGACCGGGCAGTGGGTCGACCAGGAGCCGCCGAGCGAGGAAACGCCGGAGGACGTGTTGGGTCAGGCCCGGGCGCTACTGGCGAAGAACAAGCCGGCGGATGCGCGGAAGATCCTGCAGAAGTGGATCAAGGCGAACCCCGACGACGAGCGGTTCAACGAGGCACGGTACCTCCTGGGCGAGACGTACTACGAGTCCCGCGACTTCTGGAAGGCCGTCGAGCAGTACCAGACGGTGGCCGAGAATGCGTCCGGCGAGCTGTTCCGGCTCGCTCAGTCGCGCTGCCTGGACGTGGGGCGGGCGTTCCTGGCTGGGCAGAAGCGCATTCTCTGGGGCATCTTCCGGCTGCCGGCGTACGACGACGGCGTCGAGATTCTGGATCGCGTCTGGCAGCGCGAGCCCGGGTCGCGGCTCGGCGAACTGGCTCTGAAGTACAAAGCCGACTTCCGCTTCGGCCGCGGCGAGATGGATTTGGCGCAGGACGAGTACGCCAACCTCGTCCAGCAGTACCCCAGCGGCCGTTACGTTCAGCCGGCGACCCTGCGGACGGCGGAGTCGGCCGAGGCGGCGTTCCCGGGCATCAAGTTCGACGACAAGCCGTTGCTGGAGGCGGACGAGCGCTATCGGCAGTTCAAGGGTACGTTCGCGGCCTACGCCGAGCGCGAGCAGATTGACGATCGGCTGGAAGGCATTCGCCAGCAGCGGGCGGAGAAGGACCTCGACATTGCGCGGTGGTACGAGCGGACGCAGCGGCCCGACGCGGCGCAGTTTTACTATCGCCGGATCATGCGCGACTGGCCGAACACGTTGGCGGAGGCCGAGGCCCGCAGCCGCTTGCGGGCGATGGGGGTGGAGTTGGACGAAGCGGTGGACGGCGCCGCGCCGCGGGAGGCCCCGAAGTGAGTCGGCAACTGCCGTGGATCAGCATCGTGGCTTTGTTGGTCATACTGCCCGGTTGCGGGTACAAGGCCGGCGGGCCATATCGGACCGACGTTCAGACGGTCTACGTGGAGATGTTCGGGTCGCGCGAGTTCCGGCGCGATCTGGAATTCATGCTCACGGAAGCAGTTAAGAAGCGTATCGGCGCCGACACGCCGTACCGGCTGGCCGCGCGCGAGAAGGCCGATACGATACTAAGTGGCGAGGTGCTCGAAGAGCGTCAGGCGGCCTGGGCGCCGGATTTTCTGTCCCGCCAGCCGCGTGAGAAGCAGTTGACGCTCGCGGTGAAGTTGCAGTGGCGCGACGTGCGCACCAGCAAGCTGCTCGCGGACGTGCCGGTCCAGCTTCAGACGGTTGATTACCTGACGCCGACGGGCGAGACGGAGAAGTTCGCCCAGGAGCGGGCGGTGGACGGGCTGGCGCGGCAGATCGTCGCGAAGATGTACGAGGACTGGTGACGAGCTGCGGGCGGGGCGGCACTGCTCGAGAGCAGTGGCCCCGGGCACGCGGCACTGCGCGAGAGCAGTGGCACGCGATTGGATTGGTTGACGTATGGCGGACGAGCAGCAGCCTCAGAAACCGCGGCCGAACGGGGACGGCGGTCCCCCGCGATCTCCGCTGCGCATGCCGCGCGGGCTGTTCAGTTGGGTCGTGATCGTCGGGCTGGGGCTGATGTTCCTGGTCATGCTCAATCAGAGCATGAACAAGACGCAGAAGATCAGCATCAGCGAGTTCTGGACGCTGATCGGGCGGGGCGACGTGGCGAAGGTCACGATCAAGGAAGATGCGATCCTGGGCGACTTCAGCGAGGACCGCATTCCTGCGAACGCCCGGCCCGAGACGAAGACGTTCGAGTGCACGTACCTGCGCGTCGCCGACAAGATCGAGGAAATCCGCCAGCAGATCGCGGCCAAGAGCCCGACGCGCGTGGAAGTGCTCAGCGAGCCCAGCGGCAACCTGCTCATGAGCGTCCTGCTGCAGACGGTGCCGTGGCTGCTGCTGTTCGCGGTGATCTGGTTCCTGGTGTTCCGGCAGTTGCGGCAGACGGGCGGCGGGCCGGGGATGCTGGGGAATTTCGGGCGCAGCCGGCACCGCGTCACGACGAAAGAGCACACGCAGGTGACGTTCGCCGATGTCGCGGGCGTCGAGGAGGCCAAGGAGGAGGTGCTCGAGATCGTCGAGTTCCTGAAGAACCCGAAGCGCTTCCAGCGGCTGGGCGGGCGGATTCCGCGCGGCGTGCTGCTGGTCGGCGAGCCGGGCTGCGGGAAGACCCTGCTGGCCAAGGCGATCGCGGGCGAAGCGGACGTACCGTTCTTCTCGATCTCCGGGTCGGACTTCGTCGAGATGTTCGTGGGCGTGGGGGCGTCGCGCGTCCGCGACCTGTTCCGCCAGGCGAAGGAGAACGCGCCCTGCATCGTGTTCCTGGACGAGATCGACGCGGTCGGCCGCCGGCGCGGGCTGGGCTACAACGGCGGGGGGCACGACGAGCGCGAGCAGACGTTGAACGCGATCCTGGTCGAGATGGACGGGTTTGACACGAACGACCAGGTGATCGTGGTGGCCGCGACGAACCGGGCGGACGTGCTGGACCCGGCACTCATCCGGCCGGGGCGGTTCGACCGGCAGGTGTACGTACCGCTGCCGGACGTGAAGGGGCGCTACGAGATTCTCAAGGTCCACGCGAAGAAGGTGAAGATGCAGTCGCCGGTGGACCCGAAGCTGCACCGGATCGCGCGCAGCACGCCGCTGTTCAGCGGGGCCGACCTGGCGGCGATCGTGAACGAGGCGGCGCTGGTGGCGGCGTTGGTGGGCAAGGAGATGGTGGAACTCGAGGACCTGGAAGAGGCCCGCGACAAGGTCCGCTGGGGCCGGGCCAGGCGCAGCCGCGTCATCGACGAGAAGGACCGGGCGCTGACGGCGTACCACGAGGCGGGGCACGCGATCGTGCAAAGCCTGCTCAAGGACGCCGACCCGGTGCACAAGGTCAGCATTATTCCGCGCGGGCCGTACGGCGGGGCGACGTTTTCGCTGCCGGAGAAGGACCGGGTGACGTACAGCCGGTCGTACGTGGAGGCGACGCTGCGGGTGTTGTGCGGGGGGCGGATTGCGGAGGAGCTGCTGGGGCACGACATGAACTCCGGCGCCGCGGGCGACATTCGCCAGGCCACGCAGATGGCCCGCATGATGATCACCGAGTGGGGGATGAGCGACCGGCTCGGGTTCCTGTACTACGGCGACGACCCGATCGCGAACCGGCCGCGGTTCGATTTCGGGATGGGCAAGGAGTTCTCGGACAAGACGAGCGAGGCGATCGATGAGGAGGCCAGGCGGATCATCGACGCGGCGTGTGTCGACGCCCGCCGGTTGATCCAGGAGAACCGCGCGGGGCTCGAGGCGGTGGCCCAGGCGTTGCTCAAGTACGAGACGCTCAGCGGGGAGGAGATCCGGCGGGTCATGGCGGGCGAGACGCTGGACCGGCCGACCGTGGCGGATTTGATCGCGGTCGAGCAGGATCGGCGGCCCGAGGCACTGCCCGTGGCGCGGCCGGTGCAGAAGCCGCCGACCGATCCACAGACGGGGCCGCTGCCGACGCCCGCGTGAACTCCTGTCTCACGCACAGGCGCCGAGGCGCAAAGTGGGGGCCCCGTGAGCGGCCGATCTGCTGCGGTTCGGCGCGGGCTCGCGGAGGCGGGGGTTTCGCCTATAATCGCGGCGTGTTTTCGAGCGGCAGGGAGAATGCGCGGTGAGCAGCGAGTGGAACATGCCCCGGCGGGCCGAGCAGTGCGGCCGTTGCGGACGGACCTTCGAGAGCGGGGAGCCGTTTCACGCGTACCTGTATAAGACGGACGCGGGCTATGCGCGGCACGACTACTGCGAGAGCTGTCCGCCGGCGGCGGAGCCGGCCGCCCTCGGCTCCTGGCGCACGCGGCGTCCGGAGCCGACGGTGCGGAAGCTCCAGCCGTTTGACCGCGAGGCGATCTACGGCTTCTTCCAGCGCCTCGAAGATGCGCACGAGCCCGGGCAGGTGCAGTTTCGCTTCGTGCTGGCGCTTTTGCTGTGGCGGAAGAAGGTCTTGAAGCTGGAGCAGACGCGCGACGAGCCGGGCGGCGAGGTCTGGGAGTTCACGATGCCGCGGACCGGGTCCGCGCACCGCGTCGAGCGGCCGGATTTGGACGAAGCGCAGCTCGAGCGCCTGAGCACGCAGCTCGAGCAGCTCATGGCGGGTCAGGCGGGGGATGCGGGCCTCGTCGCGCCGGACCTGAACACGGAGGCGGATCATGTATAGGGCGATTCCGGCTCTGGCGGCGCTGCTGGTCTTCGTCAGCGGCTGCCCACCTCAGGGGGTGGCGCCGGCGAGCCGGCGCGAGGCGCTGCTACGCGTCAACGAAAACCTGGGCCGCCTTGACCAGCCCGTGCAGTGCTCAGCGCTCGTGTCGTTCAAGTTCGTGGACAGCGAGGGCAAGGCGCGGTCGTTCCTGGGGCACGAGGCCCGCCTGCTGTTCGCGGCCCCGCAATCCCTGGTGTTCGACGTGCGCTCGCTGGTCGGCACGGTGGCCCAATTCGGCTCGAACGATACGCGCTATTGGGTCTGGATCGAGCCGGAAGTCAAGAAGCTGTGGTGGGGCGAGTGGCGGCGCAGCCGGGAGGACATGCTGGAGAAGTTGCCGATCCCACCGAACGAATTGCTGGACGCGTTGATGCTGCGCCCGCTGCCGGAGAGTCTGGAGGGCGGGCTGTTGCCGGTGTTGCGGAAGGTCGAGGACGACTACCGGCTGTTGTTCGTGCGGCTGGGGATCGACCGCCAACCGAGCGGACTGCGCGAGATTCAGCTCGATCCGCGGCCGCCTTACCAGCCGCTGGAGATTGTCGACTGGCTGCCGGACGGGCAGATCGCGATGCACGCGCTGCTGCGCGACTACCAGCGCATCGGCCCGGACGGCCCGTTCACGCCGCGCCGGTACGAGGTCTACTGGCCGCGGAACAAGGCGGAGATGCGGCTGGACATTTTGCGGGCCGTGCTCCGGCCCGATCTGCCGGCGGACGTGTTCGAGTTCCCGGCCGGGTGGCAGGGGGCGAGCGAGCAGATTG
Organism: uncultured Phycisphaerales bacterium; assembly: GCA_903914415.1. GTDB lineage: Bacteria > Planctomycetota > Phycisphaerae > UBA1845 > Fen-1342 > Fen-1342. Next base: position 5,783 of record CAIWOY010000180.1, read on the forward strand.
ACGCCACGGCTGCAGACGCCGCCAGCGGTAGCGGCGGGGGGGCGACGACCCGGTGAGCGCGATTTCGCCGACACGCCGGCTGCTGTTTGTCGCCGTTGCTCTTGTATCGGCGTGGTTCGTACTGCTACCGGTCGGGGTCTTCGCGCGCGAGGAGGGTCCGCCGGCAGTCTACGGCCGACACGGGGGTCGGCCGCTACATTCAGGGGGTCGGCCGCTACATTGGGCTGCGGGCGCAGCCGGCGCTGTGGTTCCGACGGTCGTGGCCCAGGCAAGACCGGCCGCACCGTCGCCGCAAGCGCGCGGGGCGCGTTTGGCGGCGGACGAGCGGACGCTTTGGTTGCTGCGGGTCGAGCCGAGCCGGTCGCAGATTTCTTCGCGCGGCGCCAGCACGCCGTTTACACCCATCCCGCCACTCAACGCGGCGATCACGAGCGTGGCGGCGACGCGCGGCACGCTGTACGCGTTCGTGGACGACGGGGACCTGTATTCATTTGGTCAGAATGGCTGGACGTCGGAGCTGAATCTGCCCGGCCGCGTGCCGCCGATCGACCTGGTCGGCGCCGACACGGAGCTGTACGCGCTGCTGGCGTCGCCGGCGGCCGGTGAGTTGCCGCGTTTGGACAACGGCGTCAGCCCGTCGACATCGCAGCCGTTCGACCCGGGCGATGCGCCGCTGACGATCGCGCGCTACGATCCGCGCGGCTGGGCCGGCCTCACGCCGGCTCCGCGCGCGGTCACCGCGGTGCCGGGGGCCCGCCTGCACCCGCGGCTGGCCGTCTTCCAGGGGGCGCTCCACTTGTTGTGGCCCGCGTCGGGCACGCCGCAGATTCGTTGTGTGCGCTTCGATCCGGAGACGGGAGCATGGTCCGACGGCCCGTCCACGTCGGACCTGCCGGACCTGACCGCGTTCTGGATTGTGATGGTCAGCCGGGTACCGACGCTCGTGGCGGCGGTACGGGCGGCGGCCGGCGGCGAGGAGCTGCGCGCCCTGCGTCTGCTGGGGGATGCGCAGGGCAGCGGGGCGGAGTGGCGTCCGGCGGCCCTCCAGCTCTCCGGCCTGCCCGCGGACGTGCGTCCGGCCGAGTACTCGTCGGCGCAGGCGTTTAACCAGCACGTCGTATTGCTGATGAAGGCGGTGGAGGGGGCGACGTACCTGCGGTTCGGGCGCGTCGAGACGCCGCCGACGGAAAACACGGCCGCGCTCGTCAGCGTGTTCGATCAGCGACGTTCGCCGGGCGCGGCGCCGCGCTGGCTTCAGACCGCCACGCTGCTCATCCTGATGGGCCTGTTGCTGGCGCTGTTCGCGTTTCGGCGCGGTGCGCTGGCCCGTGTCATCGAGTTGCCGCCGGACTGCGCGCTGGCGTTCGCTTTTCAGCGTCTGGCGGGCTGCGCGCTGGACCTGGCGCCGTTTACGGTGGCGGCCGCGGCGCTGCTGGGGGTGCCGTGGCAGGCCGCGCTCCGCGAGCTATTCATGTGGGCCGTGGGCACGGATGCCACGGCGAATCGTCTGCCGGCCCTGAACACGCTGCTGTGGTGGGGGTACAGCACGAGCGCCTACGCGCTCTACGCGCTGATCATGGAATGCCTCATGCGCCGGACGGTCGGCAAGCTGCTGGTCGGCACGCACGTGCTGTCCGAGTCGGGGAGCGTGCCGAACCTGCGGCAGGTCCTGGTCCGCAACGTGCTGCGGCTGCTCGAGCTGCAGCCGCCCTTGTGGATTCTCGGGTTCCTGGTCGTGCTCTCGCGCAACCGGCAGCGCGTCGGCGACCTGTTCGCGCGGACGGTGGTGATTCGGCACGCCAAGACCGCGGAGCGCGGCGGACCCAAGGCCTGACGGGCGCGCCGCCGGGCCGCGGCGCCGCGTTACTCTTCCGTCAGCCGCAGACGCCCGAATTCATCGTGCAGGCGGTAGCGCGCGGGGTGATCGCCCAGGCCGACGTGCCGGGCGGCCGGGGGATCGGTCCGCAGGTCGGCCACGGTCAGGCCGCACAGCAGCTCCGTGTCGCGGTCGGTGCGGTTGAGCGTGACGCAGGCGGCGATGACGTAGACGGTGGGGCTGTGCGTGTGATGACGCTGAATGTCGGCTTCCACGCGCCGGGCCTGCAGGCGGGCGCTGGCGACTGCGGCGAACAGGGCGCGCTGGGCCGGGGCCACCTGCTGCGTGTCGGCCAGCACGCGGATCCGGTCCTCTCCATCGGCGTTGAATGTGCGGCGCAGCTCGTCGAGCACCGGTAAGTGCGTGTCGGCCAGCAGGGCGTGCAGCGCACCGCAGGCGATCGACTCGATGCCGTAGCGCTGCATCCGTCCGAAGGTCGCCGTGGCGCCGCCCCCCTCGACCGCGACGTGCGCGCTGACCTTGACCAGCATGACCTTGAACGCGTGGTGCGTATCCGGCGTCGCGAAGTGATGCTCGGCGACCGCCAGCGCGCCCTCCTCATAGCGTGCTCCCAGGTTGGCCAAGCGAAACGGGGCCCGACAGGCGAACTTGAGCTTGGGCAGCAGGTGCGCGGCGAACATCCGCTGGAACGAGTCCACGCACTCCCACTCCGCCTCGTCGGCACAGGTGATGAGCAGGGCGCCGACCCCCGGGGCGGCGAAGGAGCGGACGTAGTCGCGCAGCGCGCGGTTCAGATCGTCCAGGTCCTGCTCGACGCCGACGCGCTGCTCCAGGCTTTGCACCATGCGGCACCTCGCTGCGGCAGATGGGTCAATGGGGTTCCTCGGACATCGGTTCCGGGTGCGTAGTGACGCGCGCGAGATGCGGGATCGCCTGGCGCAGCCGCTGCTCCAGGCGGTTCGAGATGTCGTGCACGTCGCGGACGGAAAGCCCCGGCGCGAACGTGCAGTGCATGGACAGGAACGTGTCCCGCCCGGCGCGCCGCACCGCGACATCGTGGCAATCGACGATCCCCGGCGTCCTGGACACGTGCCGGCGCACAACGTCGAGCAGGTGCGCCGAGGACGTGGTCACGTCGCGGAGCGGCTCCTGCCGGTCCCGGTACGGCTCGATGTGGGTCGTGATTTTCGCCACGCGCGGCAACTCCGCGGCGACGGTGGCCTCCAGCTCGTCCGCCTGCTGGTGGGCCTGCTGTAAGTCGAGGGTCTCGTCGGCCTCGACGTGCAGCTCGACGTGGAGTTGGCCGTTCTGTTCGGTGACGCAAACGTGGTGCACGGTCTGTCCGCAGCGGCCGGCGATCGCGCGGACCTGCTCGGACAGCGTCTCGTCGCCGCCGGCGACGGGGTCGATGTGGACGACGACGTCGGCGTGGGGGTACAGCGCTTTGATCCGGTCCTCGACCTGCGTGCCAATGGCGTGACTGCCTTCGAGCGACTGTCCGCGGCGCACGCCGATGGTCAAGTCCACGAACGACTGATTGCCCGACTGGCGCACGCGCAGGTGCCGGCAGGCCAGCACGCCGTCCACCTGCCGGACGGCCTGCTCGATGGCGGCGGCGGTGCCGGGGGGGGCGCGGTCGAGCAACACGTCGATGGTGCGGCGGCCGAGCTTGTAGCTGACGACGATCACGATCAAGGCGACGATCAGGGCGGCGACGGCGTCGGCCCGCTCAAAGAACTCGACTTGGCCGACCAGGGCGCCGAACTGGACGAAGGCCAGGCCGAGGAAAACGACGGCGGAGCTCCACACGTCCGTGCTGAAGTGCAGCGCGTCGGCCTCGAGGGCCTGGCTGTTGTGCTTCTTCGCGACGCGGTAGAGGGCCCGCGAGCGGGAGACGTCGATCACGATCGAGATCAGGACGACCACGAAGGCCGCGATGGTGGCGTGAACCGGCACGTGCTTGAAAAACAGGCGCTCCACACCCTCGGAGATGATCCAACCGCAGGTGATCAGCAGCAGCAGCGTCTCGGCGAGGGCGGATACGTTCTCCACCTTGCCGTGGCCGTAGGGATGCTCGGCGTCCGCGGGGCGGTCCGAGACGCGGACCGCGAAGTACGTGATGAGCGCGGCCACCAGGTCCAGCCCGGAGTGCGCCGCCTCGGCGAGCAAGCCGAGACTGCCGGTCAGCAGGCCGACGACCAGCTTCATGCCGGTGAGCAGGATTGCGGCCGCAACGGAGGTCAGCGCGACCCGGCGTTTCTCGCGGCCGGCGTCGGCGGGGACCGCGCGAGCCGCTGGCCGCTCGGATTGGTGGGGCTGGGCAGTCATGCTGACGGGACTGTACTGCGGAGCGGGCGGGCGTTCCATAGTCAGGGCGGCGCGGGGGGAATCGAGGCTCGTATCCGCCGACGGGGGCAAGGTGGAGCCTTGCCCTACGCGGGCGCGTGCAGGCGGCGCCAGCGGCGAGACTGGTACCAGTTGAAGATGACCGGTAGCAGCAGGTCGATGACCTCATCGGCGACCAGCAGGCCGCCGAGGACTGGGGCGGCCATCGGCTTCATCACCTCGGCCCCGACGCCGTGGGCCCAGAGCATCGGCATCAGGCCGATGATGGCGACGCCTTCCGTCATGAGCTTTGGCCGCAGGCGGTGCACGGCGCCGGTGATGACGGCGTCCTTCAGCTCCGCCAGCGAGGCGATTTTTGCCAGACCGCCACGGGCTTGGATCGCGTCGTGCAGATAGACGAGCATGACAATGCCGGTTTGGGTCGCCATGCCGAAGCAGGCGATGTAGCCGACCCAGACGGCGACGCTGAAGTTGAAGCCGAAGAGGCTTTGGAAGATGACGCCGCCGACGAGGGCGCCGGGGACGGCGAGGATGATGAGCAGGGCGTCGCGGACGTCGCGGAACGTGACGTAGAGCAGGATGAAGATGAGGGCCACGACCATCGGGAAGATGATCTGGAGCGTCTTCTTGGCGCGGACCTGATGCTCGAACTGGCCGCTCCATTCGATGAAGAAGCCGGGCGGGAGCTTGACCTGTTCCGCGACCGCCTGCTGGGCCTCCTCGACGAAGCCGACGATGTCGCGGTCGCGCACGTTGAGCTGGACGTAGGCCCGCAGCATCCCGTTTTCGCTCCTGATGACGCTGGGGCCCTCGACGACCTTGATGTCGGTGAGGTCGCGAATCGGGATCTGGTAGGCTTCGCCGGCGGGCATTTCGGAGCCCATGTTGGCATCGCCGCCGCCGTTCATCCCACCGCCGGCCTCCGTCGCTGCTGCGGGGGGCGCTGTCCCGCGGCGGCCGGTAACCAAGGTGCGGCGCAGCGCGTCCTCCGTTTGCCAGAAGTCGCGGGCGTAGCGCACGCGAACGGGGAAGCGCTGGCGGCCCTCGACGGTCGTCGTGATCGCCTTGCCGCCCATCGCGACTTCGATGGCCTCCTGGATGTCGCTCACGTTGACGCCGTAGCGGGCGGCTTTCTCGCGGTCGATGTCGATCTGGAGGTAGCTGCGGCCGACGATCTGGTCGGGGAAGACGTCGACGGCACCGCGGATGCCCTTGAGGACGCCGGCGATCTCGTTGGCGACCGACTGGATGCCGGGCTTCGTGACTGCTTTCGTCACGCCGCTGTCGGCGACCTGCTCGGTCTGGTCGGCGAGACGTGGGCCGTAGACCTTGACGCCGATCATCGTGCGGACGCCGGTGGCGAGCATATCGACGCGGTTGATGATGGGCTGCGTCCAGATATTGCCCCAGCCGGGCATTTGCAGCTCGCTGTCCATCTCCTTGACGAGGTCGGTCTTGAGCTTGTGCCAGAGGAACGTGGCCTTGGCGAACGTGCGGGCGTGCTGATCGTGGAGCGACTGGAGCTCGTCGTCGGTCGGCGCCTTCACCAGCACGCCGGTGCTCGTCGCGTGGGACTGGAGGGCGTCCAGCAGATCCTGGACGAGCTCGCCGAACGCGCGGTCCTCCAGTTCCCAGTTCAGCAGCTTGACGCGCTGGACCCATTCATCGCCCAGCCGCTTTTCGAAGCGGCGCAGCAGTGCGGCCGTCAGCGTGGTCCGCTCGCCGCCGACGGCGGTGCTGACGGCGTCGTGCAATTCCGTCCAGAGTGACGCTGCCGGCACCAGGAGATCGGATTTCTGCTCCACGACCGCCAGCTCCGCGAGCCGCGTCGTCGCCGCAGTGATGAGCTTCGTCATCTCCTCGGCGCGCGGCACCGTCACGAGCAGCAAGCCGTGGTCGCCCACGAGCGAATCGGCGAGTTGGTCCAATTGCGTCGCCGTCGGCTCGTGTAACAGGGCGTGCTTGCGGCGGACGTGTTCAAGCAGGTCGTGCAGTGTGGCGGCGACGAGCTTCTTCGCGACGACGGGCTCACACTCGACCTGCCGGGCGTGCGCGAAGCTGCGCAGCGCTTGATCGAACCGTGTCATGGCGTCCATCGTGGCGCTGTTGGCGAGCGCGGCGACGTCGTCCGGCTTCAGGTCCGCTTTCAGGTGGCCGCGCTGTTGGAGGTCGGTCGCCAGCGCGCGGGCTTCGGCCAGGGCGTCGTCGTAGCGAATCTGGCGCTTCGGCCACCATTCCTTGGGCCGCAGCGTCACGACGGTCTCGACCATGTCGAGGCCGGAGGGATCGGTGGGCGTGTCCGCCCGGCCGACCTTGCCGACGACCTGGTCGACCTCGGGGAAGCCGCGCAGCACGGCGTCGCGGACGCGGATGTCGTCGCCGGCCTCCGCGATCGAGACGCGCGGCACCGTGACGGGCATGTCGAGGATGCTGCCTTCGTCGAGTGGCGGGACGAACTCGCGCCCGAGCTTCGGAAAATGCCAGGCCCACAGCCCGACGGCCCCCAGCAACGTGAACGCGAGCGCCTGGCTCCACCACCGCCGGAAGAACACGCAGCCAAAGAAGAGCGCGGCGGCGAGCACGCCGACGAACAGCCCGCGGCTGCCGATGAAGCCGACGCCGAGGATGAACAGGAACCCCATGAACCACAGGCCGGCGGCGGGGACGTTCATTAGCCAGGTCAGCACCGGCTTGTAGATGTTGATGAAGCTGCGGACGATCCAGTTGTCTTCTTCCCGCCGCAGCCGCCCCTTGATGAAGATCGGGATCATCGCGGGGACGAAGGTGACGGCCAGCAAGGCGACGCCGACCATCGCGAAGCTCTTGGTGAACGCGAGCGGATGGAACATCTTGCCTTCCATGCCGCCAAGTGCGAAGACGGGCAGGAAGGAGATGAGCATGATGAGGACGGCGAAGAAGATGGGCTTGCCGACCAGGCGGCAGGCGCGGACGACGATCTCGGTCGTGTCGCCGCGGATTCTCTGTTCGCCGAAATGCCGCGTCAGTTCATGCGTGGCGTTTTCGACCATGACGACGGCGGCGTCAACGAGAATGCCGATCGAGATGGCGATGCCCGAGAGCGACATGATGTTGCTGGGGATCTTCAAGTAGTACATCAGGATGAACGAGACGAGCACGGCCAGTGGTAGCGTGGTGCAGACGACGAAGGCGCTCCGTAGGTGCGTCAGAATCAGCAGGATCGCGATGGTGGCGACGATCAGCTCTTCGCGCAGCGTGCCGGACAGGGTGTGGATCGCGCCCTCGATCAGACGCGTGCGGTCGTAGAACGGGACGATCCGCACGCCGGCCGGCAGCCCCGGCTGGAGTTGCTCAATGCGGGCCTTGATCGCCTGCGTGACCGCGAGCGGGTTTTCGCCGTAGCGCATCATCACGACGCCGCCCACGGCTTCGTGGCCGTTCTTCTCCAACATGCTGCGGCGGTATTCGGGACCGAGCTGGACGGCGGCGAGCTGGGCCACGGTGATGGGCACGCCTTTGCGCTCGGTGACGACGATTTGCTCGATGTCGCGCAGGCCGCGGAGCCAGCCGACGCCGCGGATGAGGAACTCGGCCTTGGCCTCGAAGTAGACTTTGCCGCCGACGGCGATGTTGCTGCGGGCGACGGCATTGAAGACGGCGCCGAGGGGGATGTCGTAGGCGCGGAGCTTGTCGGGATCGACGTCGACCTGGTACTCGCGGACGAAGCCGCCAGCGCCGGCGACCTCGGCGACGCCCGGCACGTAGAGCTGGTAGCGTACGTACCAGTCCTGGATGGCGCGTAGCTCGTCGAGGCTGTAGCCGTCGCCCTCCACGGTGTACCAGAAGACCTGGCCGAGGGCGGTCGCATCGGGAGCGAGGTAGGGGACGACGCCGGCGGGCAGGTACGTGCTGGCGATATTGAGGCGTTCGAGCACGCGCGTGCGGGCGAAGTAAAAGTCGACCGAGTCGTCGAAGATGATGTTGATCATCGAGAAGTTGAACTCGCTCGACGAGCGGATCGCCTTGATGCCGGCGAGGCCCTGAAGATTGACCGAGAGCGGGTACGTGATCTGATCGTCGATCTCCTGTGGCGAGCGGCCCATCCAGTCGGTGAAGACGATGACCTGGTTCTCCGACAGGTCCGGGATCGCGTCGATCGGCGTTCGCAGGAGGCAGTAAACGCCCCATACCGCCACGATCGCCGTGAGCAGGATCACGATGAAGCGGTTACGAACGGAATACTCGATGACCCGTGCGATCATGGCTCACGTCTCGCTGACCACGGAAACTCAGTGTTGCGGACCGCCCGAGGCGCCGAAGTACTGCGCGGCGGCGGCGGGGTTGAGGCGGTTTTCGGCGTCGACGAGGAAGGCGCCGGCCGTCGCGACCGCGTCGCCCGGCTCCAGCCCGGCGAGGAGCGGGTAGAACTCGCTGGCCCGCGGGCCGACCTGCACTTCGACCATGTCGAACACGCCCGGGACGCTTTCGCGATAGACGATGTGCCGCGTCCCGGTGTTGATGACCGCGGACTCGGGCACGGCCAGGACCTTCTCGATGCGCACGAGCTTCGTCGGGAACTTGTCGACCGGGCAATGTTGCGGCTTGTCGAACAGGTGGTCGGGGTAGATGGGGCAGAAATAGCCGGTGGCGAACCGCTCGTCTTCGGTCTTGGCGGCGCCCTGGAGCGGGCCGGTGATCGCGCCGCAGCGGAGCATCTCGGAGCCGTAGTACGGATTGGAGATCTCCCGCTCGGCTTGCAGCCAGTCCGCATTGACCATCGGGCAGTGCGCGACGAAGAGCGCGGGTTCGGCCGGCGGGCTGGCCCGCAGGAACTCGAGCACGCGGGCGTTGAACTCCTTGAGCAGCACGCGCTGCTCCTTGAGGTCCTTGCCGCGCAGCTGATCCGCCAGGCCGGCGATGGCCGCAGCGGTTGCCTTGGCGTGGCCGCTGGCGCCTTCCGCGCAGGCCCGCGCCTCCTCGGCGACGCGTGCGAGCGCCGCAGCGTCCGTTTTGTCCTGGGTGTAGGCGGCCATCAGCGGCAGGTAGGCCCGTGCGAACGCGCGCGTATCGAGCCGCTCGGCCGCACTGCTGGTCGCGGTGCCGGCCGGCTGCGTTTCGGGCGCGAGGACCTGCACCGTGCCGAGGGGCAAGCGGATGACGGCGTGGGCGAACATGCCCGGCTTGAGCTTGTCCTCGGGATTGGCGATCTCCACGCGGGCCGCGACCGTCCGCGTCGCCGGATCGACCGCGAACGCGATGAACGTGATCCGGCCGGCAAAGATCTCGTTGGGAAAGGCCGTGCTGGCGACTTCCACCGCGGCGCCGGTCTGGATGCCCGCGCTCTGGTCCTCGAAGATGCGCAGTTGCATCCAAACCACGCTCAGGTCGGCGATCGTGTACAAGTCGTCCCCCTCGTTTACGTAGCGGCCTTCCAGCACTTTTTTGTCGGTGACGATTCCGGTCAGCGGCGAGTAGATCGTCAGTTGGGTCTCGGGCGTGCCGCGGCGAATCAGCTCGTCGATCTGCACCGCGGCAATGCCCCACAGCATCAGCTTCTGGCGGGCTGCGTCGACTAGGTTCTGCGCCGACCGCCGGGCCGTCTCGTCCGTCCCCGGCGCGCTGTTGAGGCTGCGGACGGCGGAGAGCAGCTCCTGTTGGGCGACCAGCAGGTCGGGGCTGTAGATGGATGCGAGCGGGTCACCCATCTGCACGTGCTGGCCGACGTAGTTGACGTACAGCTTCTCGATGCGGCCCTTGATCCGCGCGGCGATGAAGGCCCGGCGGGTTTCGTCGTACTCGACCTCGCCGACCGTGCGAATCTCGCGGCTCAGGAGCTGGTAACGCACCGGCGTGGTCCCGATGCGGCCAAGCGCGACCTTCAGCGGCGTCATCTGCACGCGGGCGAGGACGCCCTCGGGCAGCGCCGCCGTTTCGCTCTTCGCACGCTGCGAGAGCGGCATGCCGCAGATGGGGCAGTTTCCGGGGGCGTCGCGCACGACTGACGGGTGCATCGGGCAGTAGTATTCGACCTCTTCGGCGTGCTTGCCGACAGCCACTTGCACCGGGCGGCGCCAGCGGTCGTAGTAATTCGTGATCGTGTCCCAGTAGCCGGCCACGAGCCCGACCAGCACCATCAGGAAGATGAACCGCAGCCGGACGTTCAGGATGCGGACGAACGTCCAGACGCGGCCGGCCGGTTTGGGCGGCGGGGCGGCCGTCGCCGGCGGATTATTCGGTGTGCTCATGGGATACCTCGTCTGCGGGCGGGGATGCTGCGGTCGTGCCGGGCGTTTGCGGCGGCTCGGCGGGAACCTCGCCCTCGCCCGGAGATAGCGCGGCGGGGTCGGTTCCGATACGTCCGCCGACGGCACGCTCCAGCTCCACGCCGCTCAGGTAGTAGTCGCGCAGGAACTCCAGGATCGTGCGGCGGGTCATGATCAAGTCGTCCTGCGCTTGCAAGTAAACCGTGAGACCCTCCTGCCCGGCGATGAACGCCTGCTGCGCGAGCTCCAGATTGCGTTGCACCTCGGGCATGATTTCGGTCCGGTAGAAGCGCACCTGCTCGACTGCCTGCTGCTGACGGACCTGGGCCGCACGAATGTCGCGCGTGGCGTCCTGCACGCGGCCTTCGTATTCGGCCAGTTTCTGGTTGTACTCGTGCATCGCCTTGGCGACCTGCGCCTGGTTCTGATCGAACAGCGGGATCTCAAGGTCGATCATTGGCCCGAGCGTCCACTTCATCTCGCGTACCTTGGGCTGCCACGGTGCGAGCGCGGGGGCCTGCGGCATCGGCTTTACGCCGTAAACTTGGTTGGCGAGGGCCTGCGCGGTGGCGTTTCCGACGCGGGCGGGGATCGTCGGGCCGCGGGCGGCCCGGGCGGCCGGAGCGCGCTCGAAGCTGAAGCCCAAAGCCAGATCGGGCAGCCCTTCCGCCCGCATGAGCGCGATGCGCTGCTCGGCGGCGTGCGTGCTCCACTCGGCCGCCTTCAGATCGAGGCGCTGCGCGGCTCCCAGCGCGACGAGGGCGTCCTCACCCGTCGGCGGCAGCAAGTCGTCCTGCATTTCGTGGACCGGCTGTACCGTCCAGTGGTCCGGCGCGTCCGCGAAGCCGACCAGGGCCAACAGCTCGCGCTGCAGCGTACGGTACTCCGACTCCATCGTGAGCAGCTCCGACCGCAAGCGTTGGTATCGAATGTGGGCGAGGTTGTAGGCCACTTGCGTGGCCTGCCCGGCCACCTGCCGCGTCTGAATGAGCTCCGCGGACTGCTCGGCGAGCCGCATGTTTTCCTGGAGCAGCGCAATAGCCCGCTGCGTGTACTGGAGCTTCACGTACGCGGCCTTGACGGTCGCCGCGGTCTCGATCGCCCGGTCCGCGACGCGCAGCACGGCCTGCTGCAGCATGGCGGCAGCGGCCTTCTTGCGGAAGGGAATAAGCCACAGGTCTTGGAGCGGCTGGATGGGCACGCCGCTGCCACGGAGCATCGACCGTCCACCGCCATCGGGGAACATGACCATAAAGCTGACCATGGGGTTCTGCATCAGGCTGGCTTGGAGCAGGTCGGCGTCGGCTTGTCCGATCAGCTCGAGGTCGGCCCGCAACATGCGGTTGTTCCGCAGCGCCAGGGCGACGGTCTCGTCCATCGGCAGCACGACGGCCCTCGACCAGTCGGGCGGGGTTGTCGCCGGCAGCTGAGTCCACACGGGTCGCTGACCCAGCCGCTGCTCGGCCAGATCGGCGGCCTCATCGATCTTCGCCTTGGGATTGCTGGTGCAGCCGGCCAAGGCCAGGCTGACTAGGCTCAGTCCGACACGCAGGCTTCGGTGCATGTCTCTGCCCTCGTTCAACGCTCCAGTTCATCTGCGACGTGCGCCGGCGGCCACAGGACCCGCCGCAATGTATGCGGAATCGCCGACAACGCAACTGCGCGCAGCGGCAATGCGCGCACGCCCGCACCCGCGGCACTCGCCCGCAAAGGACGCGGCGCCGCTGGGCGGCTCAAATGAGTTGAACGGTGGACCGGATGGAGGGTAAGTCAGGCGGGGGGCCGTGGGCGCAGGCGCAGATCTCGTCGACGCGCTCGCCGCACGCCGGCGCCACTGGACGATCCGGAACTACGCCGTCGCCCGCCCGGGGCGGTGCGACCCGCGCCTGAGGTGCTTCTGGAGGCGTGGCGGGCTCGAAGGCGCACGGGCAGCGCACAGCGCTCGTGGTCCGCGGCGGTGGATCATTCGCCGGACGTTCCCCCGGGCAGGCGGCGCACCCGCAGGAGCGTGTCGGCGCGGTTCCGCAGCAGCAGCACGTCGCCGCTGCCGCCGGGCGCTCCGGTGCGCCGGGGACTTCGGTGAACGCGCTCTGGAACTGGAGCAGTAGGAGCGGCAGGATGGTCAGGGTGGCCTTCATAGGGTGGTACCGGTTCCTGTGAACACCCGCGGGCCGGGTCGTTTATTCCGCGGCGTGGCGATTTCTCTGCGGGGCGGGCTGCGCACTCTGGCGGATACGCGTCTGGCGAGTCGAATGAGCCCTCGCTCCGGCATGACTGGCGGAAGGCCGGTTCCCGGGCCGGACGGCACCGCTCGCGCGGCGGACGAGATCGGTGCGTCCGGGCCCCCTGGACTCGACGGGTACAGCACTCCATGCGCGGTGCCCCGCCCTTTGTCTACCTCGGTGGACAAAGGACGGGGCACGCTGTCTTTCTGCGGCCGGCAGGGGCGCCGGCCGCTACATTTCCCATCGCGCCGACCGCCACATTCCGCAGCATGCCGGCCGCGACGTTTCCCGTCGTTCCTACGGACACGTTGTCCCGATCCGCGCGACGAACGGGTCGATGTCGGCGAAGGTGACGTGCCCGTCGCCGTTGATGTCGCCGTGGTTCCACGCGCACTCCGGGTGCGTCCAGGCGCTCTCGCCCGCCAGCGCTTCCACGAACCAATC
>CAIWOY010000181.1 GCA_903914415.1 uncultured Phycisphaerales bacterium
CCAGAAGGCTCGCCCTCCTCCGGCAACGCACCTTTATTGAATCTGCTCTAGGCGAAGCGGAAGAACGGGACTTGAAAGCCATTGTACGGGCACCGACCAGTCCGCAGCGGCTGGTCCGCCGGAGTCGGGTGGTTTTGCTGGCTGCGCAGGGCTGTAGCACCGCGGCGATTGCCGTGGAGCTCGGAGCCACGCCCGCCTGGGTGAGTCGTTGGCGCCAGCGTTACGCGCGCCACCGGCTGGCCGGATTGGCGGACCGGCCGCGGCTGGGACCGCGGGCCCGCTACGACGCGACCACCGAGAAACGCGTCCTGGCCATGTTGGATGAACCTCCGCCGGCGGGCTGGGCGCATCGGACCGGGCCGGAACTGGCCAAGGCGCTGGGGGATGTCAGCGCTGATCAGGTCTGGCGGGTTCTGCGGCGGCACGGGATCAGCCTGGCCCGTCGCCGGAGCTGGTGCGTGAGCACGGACCCGCAGTTCGCCGCGCAGGCGGTCGACATCGTGGGCCTGTATCTGGACCCGCCCGAGAACGCGGTTGTGCTGGCGGTGGACGAGAAGCCGCACCTTCAGGCGCTGGAACGTGCGCAGGGTTGGCTCAAGCTGCCCAACGGTCGGGCGCTCACCGGATTCCACCACGAATACGAGCGGCACGGGATCCCCACGCTGTTCGCGGCGCTGCAGATCGCCACCGGCTAGGTTCAGGCGGGGCACTACCAGCGCCGCCGGCGGGTGGAGTTCTTGGACTTCATGAACCAGGTCGTGGCCGCGCATCCCAACCAGGTGCTTCACGTCGTGCTGGACAACCTGAGCACGCACAAGCCCCAGCGCAACCGCTGGCTGGCCCGGCACCCGCGCGTGCACTTTCACTTTACGCCCACGCGTGCCGCGTGGCTCAACCTGTGCGAGTGCTGGTTCAGCATTCTGTCGCGACAGGAAGTGCCGGCCGTCCGTTTCACTTCGCCGCGGTCAGTGCGCGCGGCGCTCGACCGATTTGTGGCCGCGTACGACCCCACCGCCGCGCCGTTCGAGTGGACCAAACGCGAGGTGCACCCGCTGGGCTTGAAGAAATATTATTCGCAATTGTGCAAGTAAGTACTGGCCCGCCGAGCCCGATCTCGCGCACGTTGGTCCCGTCGCTGGTGTGCACGATGAACTCGTCGGCCTTCACGGACTCGACGACGAGCGCGAGCAACGCGCCATGTGGGGCGTCGGCCACAGCCGGGGGAGCTGGTGCCTCCATTGCCGGCTCACTGGCCGGCAAAACTGCCGCCGGCGGCTACTTGGCGTCACGGCGTGCCAGGTATGGCGTTTGAAACCTCTTGCTGGCGGAGCGGCCAGGTTCTTATCCCCTCTGGTGCGCCAAACGCGTCGGCACGATTGCCCGCGTTTCACGTTCTGACGGTCTACATCGTGTTTGCCGGTGCCGCCCGGCACCGTCGGAGCCGACCCGACGGCGCAGCGTGCCACAGCGTGACCTTTCCGCCTGTTTCTCGCGGCTTCCCCTTCACGTCTTGATCGAGCAGCCGGCGGACGGCTTCGGCTTTCTCGGCCGGCGTCAGCGACAGCTCGGCGATCATCGCCAGGGCAACGGCCAACGTCCCGCGCGGCTCGCCGACGGCGCGCGCGGCCACGGTGCCCACGCTGCCAGTGCCCGCCGGCGAGCTGAACGCCGGGTGCTTCGGGGCGCCGTTGGCCAACTCGGCGCGGCCTGTTTCCGTGTCCGCCGAACAAACGGCGCGACAAACCGGCGCGCTGTCGCCTGTAAGTGCTTGTGGTTCCGGCTCGTTACACTCGGCCCCGTTAGCCTTCCAAGCTGATTGTTGCCGGTTCGAGCCCGGTCGCCCGCTTCTCCGCTTACTCATCCCGCACCGCAGCCCGTATCGTCCACCGGGGCTTCGTTCGGACGGCTCGGTGGCCCAGGCTGGGGCGCGCGGCGGCCGGCCGCAAGCCGGGAGATCGACCTCCAGCCGCTCCGTAGCTGGTGCGTCCTGCGCCGCCACATCCCCGCGGCCGCTCGAGAGTCCAGCGTCACCCGACCCTCCAGACCGCATGGAACCCCGCGGCCACGCTTGCGACACCGACGCTGTCCGTTCCTAATACCGCCGTGGCGGGCAGGCGCGGCCCCGGGGGCTGGCCTGCGATCCACCACCACGGAGCGTGCCATGAGAATCGGAATCGTCACCTTCACCGATGGCCGGGCGCGGGTTGCGAAGGCCACCGAGAAAGACTGCCGGATGTTTCAGGAACGCCTCGTCGCGTACTTCCGCCGGAAGCACGAGGTCGTCGCCGCCCGCAAGATCGTCTGGAACTGGGAGACCGCGCGGAGCGAGGCCCAGCGGATCGCGCTGGCCTACCCTGACGTCGTGGTCTTCAACTTCTGCGTCTGGTCGTTCCCCGACCTCACCGCCCAGGTCGCGAACCTCATCCCCGAAGTGCCGCTGCTGCTCATCGGCAACATCTTGCCGTCGCACCCCGGCTGGGTCGCGTTTTTCGCGTCCGCCGGTGCGCTCGAGGAGCTGGGCCAGCCGTTCGGCCGCGTGCTCGGCGACATTCGCCAGCCGCAGGTGCAGGCCGAGGTCGAGCGATTCCTGCGCTTGCACGACCCGGACGAGCGGGCGCGCGGCGAGCGGGCGGCCGCGATGCTGCACGGGCAGCGCTACGGCCAGTTCGACGGCCCGTCGATGGGCATGTACACCGGCCACGTCGACGCGTCGCAGTGGATGACGCACTTCGGCGTACACGTCTACCACCGCGGGCAACTGCACTTGTGGGAGCTGGCGAAGAAGATCGCGCCCGAGCGCGTCGAGGCGGGGCTGAAGTGGCTCGAAAAGCACTGTGCCGAAATCCACTGGGACGGCAAGAAGCTCACGCCGGGACTGGACGGCACGCTCGCGCGGCAGGTGCGGATGTACCTGGCGATGAAGGATTTCTGCAAGCACGAGGGCATCGACTTCTGCGGGCTGACCGGGCAGCTCGACATGACCGAGTGGCCCGACCTGTGCATCGCGGACGTGCAGGAGGCGCTGCTGAACGACACGGCCGACTGGGAGCAGCCGCAGAAGAAGCCGCTCGTCTGTGCGACCGAGTGCGACAGCAACGGGGCGCTGACGATGCAGCTCATGCACCATCTGACGGGGACGCCCGCGCTATTCGCCGACCTGCGGCATTATCACCAGAAGGAGAACCTGTACGACCTCGTCAACAGCGGCCAGCACGCGCCGTGGTTCGCCAAGCGGTCGAAGGACTTTCGCCGCAACTGGCGCGAGTGCCATATTCGCCCGGCGTCGGAGTTCTACTTCCGCGGCGGCGGCGGCAGCGTGCAGTTCTACGCCGCCCCGGCGGACAAGGTGACGTTCGGGCGGATCGTCCGGCGGCGCCGGCATTTCGTGATGCACATTTTCACAGGTGCGTTCGTGAAGCTGCCGCCCGCGGCACAGGAGCGGCTCGCGCGGCAGACGACGTACGAGTGGCCGCACGCCTTCGCCCGCTTCGACTTGCCGCTGGCAAAGCTGCGTGAGCACTACAGCGCCAACCACATCCACGCGATCATCGGCGACCACGTGGCGGCGCTGGTGGCGGCGTGCGAGTTCCTGGGAATCGAGCCAGCAGTGCTGTCGTAGGAGAAGGCCCCTGGTCCGTTGGAACCGAGGCACGCGAGGGGCTTGCGCACCGCTCGCGGCGCGCGGGGCCGGGAACTGCACATCCGGCCGCTGCTTGTCGGCGGCGCACCGGCCCGGCCGAGCAGCAGGACCGCCAGCGCGGCTAGCAGTGGTAGGCCGGGCTGAGCTGGCGACGCCCGGCGCGACCCGCTCTCGGGCGGACCGGCAACGGGGTATACTCCGATGGGACGGCCTGACGCGGGTACGAGGTGCACTGGCGGCGGGTCTTGTCGTCGGGCGCATCGTCGCAGCGACGCCCGGCAGGCGCGAAGTTGAGGAAGGACGGCATGTCGACCGCCCCTGCGCACGATGTTTCGTCGGGACGCACGCCGGACGAGGGCTCGGCGGGGCACGAGTGGCGGCGCGGGCGTTTCCCGAGCCTGATGCGGCGCCGGATCGAGGAGGTGCTGCTCGTCTCCAGCCCGTACGACGCGTTCATCCTCGAGGAGGACGGGCTGCTGACGGAGAAGATCTCCGCCGAGTACCTGGATCTCGGGCTCACGCACGCGCCGAACGTGACGCGCGTGTCCACGGGCGAGGAGGCGCTGGAGGCGATCCGCAGCGGGCCGTTCGACCTGGTCATCACGCTCCTGCGGCTGGGGGACATGGACGCGGCCCGCTTCACGCAGGCGGTGCGGCAGCTCAAGCCCGACCTGCCGCTGGTGCTGCTGGTGGCCAACGAGTGGGAGCTGGCGCGGCTGACGAAGCAGGAGCGGGCGCTGAACGTGGACAGCATCTACGTTTGGCACGGCGACACGAAGGTGTTCCTCGCGATCGTGAAGGCGTTCGAGGACCGCGTGAACGCCGAGCACGACACGCGTTCGGGCGACGTGGGGGTGATCATCGTGGTCGAGGACTCGGTGCGGTTTCGGTCGTCGCTGCTGCCGATCATCTACAGCCAGCTCGTGAAGCAGACGCGGGCGGTGATGGCGGACGGGCTGAACCACATGGACAAGCTGCTCCGGCAGACCGCCCGGCCGAAGGTGCTGCTGGCGGAGACGTACGAGCAGGGTCTGGAGCTGTATCGCCGCTACAAGAAGTACCTGCTGGGGGTGATCTCGGACGTGTCGTATCCGCACGGGGGGGTGCAGGACCCGCAGGCCGGGCTCGCGTTCTTGCGGGAGATCCGGCGCGAGCTGCCGGACCTGCCGGCCCTGCTGCAATCGTCGGACGTGTCCAACGCGCAGGTTGCGGAGCAACTCGGCGTGCGCTTTCTGCACAAGCGTTCGGCCACGCTGCTGGAGGACGTGCGCAACTTCATGCTGGAGAACTTTGGCTTCGGAGACTTCGCGTTCCGGATGCCGGACGGGCGGGAGGTGGCGCGGGCGGGCGATTTGCGGTCGATGGCGCGCGTGTTGCGCGAGGTCTCGATCGAGTCGATCGAATACCACGCGCGGCACCACCACTTTTCGACGTGGTTGCGGGCGCGGACGGAGTTTGCGCTCGCGCGGCGGATGCGGCCCCGCCGGGTCTCGGAATTCCGCGACCTGGAGGCCATTCGCCGCTACCTGATCCGGGGCATCAACGACACGTTGCGTCAGAACCGGCGGGGGGTGGTGGAGGATTTCTCGCGCGAGCGTTTCGACGCCGGGTGCGGGTTTGCGCGGATCGGCGGCGGGTCGCTGGGCGGCAAGGCGCGGGGGCTGGCGTTCGCGGACGCGCTGCTGGCGCGGGCCAATTTGGACCAGGAGTTTCCCGGGATCCAGGTGCACGTCCCGCGCTCGGTGGTGATCGGGACGGACGTGTTCGACGAGTTCCTGGGCGCCAACCGCATCAACCTGAGCGTGCTGCTGGCCGGCGACGACCGGGAGATCACGCGGACGTTCCTGGCGGCGAAGCTGCCGGACGACGTGGTCCGGAACCTGCGGGCCTATCTCGACACGGTGCGCGATCCGGTCGCGGTGCGGTCGTCCAGCCTGCTGGAGGACTCGCCGTTCCACCCGTTCGCCGGCGTGTACGCGACGCACATGCTGCCGAACAACGATCGTGACGACCGGGTGCGGCTGGCACAACTGGGCGACGCGATCAAGCTCGTGTACGCGTCCACGTATTTCAGCGCGACGCGGCGTTACCTGGAGGCGACGCCGCACCGGATCGACGAAGAGAAGATGGCGGTCATCCTGCAGCCGGTGGTGGGGGCGCGGCAGGGGGAGTACCACTATCCGAGCTTCTCGGGCGTGGCGCGGTCGTACAACTACTACCCGTTCGGCGCAATGCGGCCGGAGGACGGCGTGGCGGGCGTGGCGCTGGGGCTGGGGAAGACGGTGGTGGAGGGCGGCCAGGCGCTGCGGTTTTGCCCGGCATACCCGCAGGTTCTGCCGCAGCTCGGCGAGCCGGACGACTTCATCAACAACTCACAGCGTACGTTCTACGCGGTTGATTTGCGCGGCGGGGCGGAGGCCCTGGACATCGCGCACGACAGTTGCGTGGTTCGGCTGGAGCTGGAGGAGGCGGAACGGTACGGCGCGCTCCAGCTCGTGGGGTCGGTGTGGTCGGAGCAGGACGAGGCGTTCCATGACGGGATCCAGCGGCCCGGCCTGCGGGTGGTCACGTTCGCCCACATCCTGAAGTCGGATGCGTTCCCGCTCGCGGCCCTGCTGCGGCGTCTGCTGGTGCTAGGCCGCGCGGGGATGAACAGCCCAGTGGAGATCGAGTTCGCCGCCAACATGCAGGCCAGCCCGCAGGAGCTGGCGGTGCTGCAGATTCGGCCGTGCGGTGCGGGCGGAGAATCCGAGACGGTCGAGCTGGACGGTTTGGCCCGCGAAGACCTCGTTTGCGAGAGCGCGCATGCGCTGGGGCACGGCGTCATCGCCGGCCTGGGGGACGTGGTGTACGTCAAGCCGGAGCGGTTCGACCCGGGCCACACGCCGACGATGGCGACGGAGATCGGGGAGCTGAACGACGCGCTGCTGGCGGAGAACCGGCCGTACATGCTGATTGGTCCCGGGCGCTGGGGTTCGACGCACAGTTGGCTGGGGATTCCGGTGCACTGGGCACAGATCTGCGGGGCGCGCGTGATCGTGGAGACGACGCTGGAGGACTTCGTCGTCGAGCCGTCACAAGGCAGCCATTTCTTTCAGAACCTGACGTCGTTCGGCATCGCGTACCTGGCGGTGAACCCGTTCTCGAACGCGGGCTTCGTCGACTGGCGTTGGCTGGACGCGCAGCCCGCCGAACACGAGACGACGTTCCTGCGGCACGTTCGGCTGGCCCACCCCCTGGAGGCCCGGCTCGACGGACAGGTGTCGCGGGCCGCGGTGCTCAAGCGGAGTCCCCGGCCGGCTGGCGGGTGACGTACACGCGGGCCAGGGCCGGCGACGAGCGGCTCCTGATCTACGGAACCGAGGTCGGTTGCGGCTGGGTGGCCGCGGGCAGCGTGGCCGGGGGGGTCGGTCCGGCGAAGTCGATTATGCGGACGCGCCAGCGGCCGTCCTCGCCCTGGATGCACGACACGCGGATGACGGCCTGGTCGTGGAGCCCGCGGGCGGGCACGCGCACCGTTTGTCGCTTGGGGCCGGCCCCCGGTTCGAGCTGCATCCGGTCGAAATCGAACGTGGTGTAGTAGGCGATGAGGGCTGCCCAATTCTCGACGCACGTGCGCAGCAAGCGGGCTTCGTCCTTGACCGGCTGGCCGAGGGCGTGCACTTCCCGGGCCACGATCGCATCGCGGGCCGCAACATTGAGCTCCACCTGCGCGAGGTTCTCGGCCGCCGCGGCCTTGTCGTCGCGCGCCCGCGCGTCCAGGTGCGCGCGGAGCAGTTGCAGCAGGCTGCGGGCGGCGTCCTGCGGCGTGTCGAGCGTGACGGAGGGGGCGGTCGTGGCCGGCGCGGCCGGGGTTTCCGGCCGGCGGCATCCGCCGGCGACGATGCCGCACGCCGCCAGACCCAGCGACAACGCGACGGCGACGTTTCGAGTGCAGCAGCGAGTCATGCGGCTACCCTAACGCCCCCGGTTCGAGCTTGGCGAAGAGGATGACCGGTTCGCCCAGACGGTGCCCGGCCGGCAGCGGGGGCACTTCCTGCCAGCGAATCGGGCTGTCGGGGACACCCAACAGGCGGAGCAGCCGGCACGCCGCACCGGGCATGAACGGCCAGCTCATGATTGCGAGCGTGTGGACGGCGTGGATGCAGGTGGCGATTGCGGCGGCACAGTCGGGCAGGTTGTCCTTCCGCGAGCTCCACGGTGCGCGGAGGCTGAAATACTCGTTGCAGAGGCGGGCGTAGGCCATCAGCTCTTCCAGGCCGGCCCGAAAGCGATGCTCGTCGAGGCACGCGCCGACCTTTTGGAGCGTCTGGGCGGCTTGCGCGACATGGTCGCGGTCGGCCGCGGTCTGCGCGGCCGTGTCCGGGACTTTGCCGTCGAAGTAGCGCGCGGCGAAGGTCAACGACCGGTTGACGAAGTTTCCCAGCGCGGCGACGAGCTCGGAGTTGTTGCGAGTGACGAAGTCCTCCGGGTCGAACGCGGTCCGCGCGGACTCGGGGGCCTGCGAGGTGAGGTAGTAGCGCAGCGCGTCGGGGTCGAGGCCCTTCTTGGCGTATTCCTCGATCCATACGGGGGCGTCCGGCGCGGTGGTGCTCTTGCTGATCTTCAGCAGCTCGCCAGCTATCTTCTGGTTGAGGAAGTTGTTAGCGACGACGGCGGCGGGCAACTGGTGCCGGCCCTCGGCCATGAGCATGGCCGGCCAGGTCAGGGCGTGGAACACGGTGTTGTCTTCGCCGATGAAGTGGACGATCGCGGTATCCGGATCGGACCACCATTTTTCGTAGGCGCGCCAGTCGCCTTCGTGGGCGGCGCACCAGGCGGCGGTGAAGGACATGTAGCCGATGGGGGCGTCGAACCAGACGTAAAGGACTTTGCCGCGGGCGTCGGGGTCGTCGAGCGGGACCGGGATGCCCCAGGTGATGTCCCGGGTCATGGAGCGCTCCGGCAGCCCTTGCTTGATCTGCCCGAGGGCGAAGTTGAGCACGTGCGGCCGCCAGTGCCCCTGCTTGGATTCGAGCCAGGCTTGCAGGGGGCGCTCGAAGTCGCTCAGCCGCAGGTACCAGTGCGTCGTCTCGCGCACCTCGGTGGGCTGGCCGGTGATCACGCTCAGGGGGTTCTTGAGCAGCAGCGGCTCGATCATCTGGCCGCAGGCTTCGCACTGGTCGCCGGTGGCGCGGTCGAAGCCGCAGTGGTGACAGGTGCCGCGCACGAACCGGTCGGGCAGGAACCGCCCTGCCTGCGCGTCGTAGAGCTGCCTGGTACGCCGCTTCGTGAAGCAGCCCTTGTCGTAGATGCGCTTGAAGAAGTCCTGGCTGAATTGCTCGTGCAGCGCGACGTAGTCCGGGTGGTGCGTGCCGCCGTAGACGTCGAAGTCGATGCCCAGGGCGGCGAAGTCGGCGGCCTGGCGGTCGTGGTAGTGGCGGGCGACGTGCCCGGGCGTGCTGTTTTGCTGCAAGGCGGAGATTTCGATGGCGACGCCGTTGTCGTCGCTGCCGCAGATGAAGCGTACGTCGTGGCCGCAGGCCCGCAGGTAGCGTACGTAGGTGTCGGCGGGCAGATAGGCGCCGGCGATGTGCCCGACGTGCAGGCGGTTATTCGAGTACGGGAGGGCGGCGGTGACCAGGTAGCGACGGGCCATGTGTGGATCCGACTCCTGCGCAATCCGATTCTGGTCGGGATGCTACGCGGGCACTTTGCGGGCTGCAACGCGGGCGCAGAAAAAGAGCCGTCAATCCGCTGAGTCGCCTCAGCCGATCGACGGCCACGGTCATAGTACTTGCCGTGTTTGGTCGGCGCTGTGCTTAGTCGCCCTTGAGGGCTTTCCAGATCAGCCAGCCAGCGATGCCGAACGTGAGCAACGGGGACAGCAGGAACATAAGAATAGGAAACATGGTCACACTCCCAATCTTGCAACCACTCGCTTTGACTCCGCCGCGCGGAGTTCCACTCGTTAACAGTTGACAAAAGCTAAGCGCTCGGCTGCGGGAGGTCAAGGGGGTTGTGGGCAAGTTTTTTTGACGGCCGCCCCCGGCCCGAGCGCTCGGTCAGGCCACTTGGGCCAGCACGCAGCGGGGGTGTTCCGAGCCGGAGCGCAAGTCCTGCGGGGACGCCGGCGGCGCCAGCATCTGACACGGGCGCCGCTGGTCCCGAGCCGCGGCCTGGACCGTGTCTTCGAGCCGGCGCTGCGTGGTGCCGCTGTGATTGACCGTCAGCAGGAGGTGGCCGCCGGGAGCCAGAAGCGGCAGCGCCGCCTGCACGAGCCGCCCGAGATCCCGCGTCACCAGGAACACGCGCCGCGGCCGCTGGAGCCGGGCGAACGTGGGCGGATCCAGAACGACCAGGTCGAACCGCCGGGCCTGCCGCGCTGCGCGGCGGAAGTAATCGAAGACATCGCAGCAGTAGAAGTGGTGGGCCTCGAGCGGCACGCCGTTGGCGGCGAGGTTGCGTTTGCCCCACTCCAGGTACTTCTTTGACACGTCCACGCTGGCCGTCTGGGCGGCGCCGCCCAGGGCAGCCGCCACGGTGAACCCGCAGGTGTACGCGAACGCGTTCAGCACGTGGCGGCCGGCCGCCAACTCGCGGACGCGGGCCCGCTGCGTGCGGTGGTCGAGGTACAGGCCGGTGGCGTAGCCGTCGTAGGGGTGGACCAGGAACGTGGCGCCGGCTTCGCGGACGGGCAGCTCGGGCTCGACGGGGACGCCGATCCAGGGTTGCGGGTCGCGGTGGCGGCGTTCGAGGTCCTGCGTCGGGGCGGTGCGGTTGCGGGGAAAGACCTTCTGGTACACGGCGCGGGCGCGCACGTCCCGCGCGACATACGCGCACAAATCCCGGGCGACTTCGGCGGACAGCGCCAGCCGGCCCTCGTGGAGCTGGGCGATGAGGACGTCGCCGAGCCGTTCGATGACGAGTCCATCCAAACCGTCGCCGGCCGCGTCCACGAGGCGCGCGACGTTGGTTTGCGGATCGTCGAGGAGCGCCCGCCGGTGGGCGAGGGCGGCGTCGAGGCGACGGGTCAGCTCGGCCAGCTCCCGCGGTTGCCGCGGCTCACTCGTGGGCGACACGGAGCACGTGGTAGTGCTTTTTCCCTTTGCGGAGGAGGATGAAGCCGCCGGCCAGCACATCCGCCTGGGACAGCACGTAGTTGGAGTCGCGGATCGGCACGTTGTTCACGAAGATGGACCCGTTCGGCAGGTCCTTGCGGGCCTGGCCGCGGGACGGATACAGACCCGCGTCGGCGACGCATGCGATCAAACCCGCGTCGGGCGTCCCCAGCGCCGTCGGAGCCAGCCGGCTCGTCGGCGCATCCAGGAACGCCTCCCGCAGTTCCTGCTCGGAGAGCTGGCGGAAGTCCGCGTCCTTGTTGAAGAGCATCGCGGTCGCGCGCTCGGCGCGGAGCAGCGCTTCCGGCCCGTGGACGAGCCGCGTGACCTCCTCGGCCAGCATGCGTTGGGCGGTCCGCTGCTGGGGGGCGTCCGCGACCTCCCGCGCGAGCTCCGCAATCTGCCGGACGGACAGGAACGTGAACGTGTTCAGGTGCTGGACCACGTCGCGGTCGCCGGCGTTGAGCCAGAACTGGTAAAACTGGTAAGGGCTGGTCCGCTCCGGGTCGAGCCAGACGTTGCCGGCCTCGGTCTTGCCGAACTTCGTCCCGTCGGCCTGGGTGATCAGGGGGGTCGTCAGGGCGTAGGCTTCCACGCCGCGCAGCCGGCGGATGAGGTCGGCGCCGGAGAGAATGTTGCCCCACTGGTCGCTGCCGCCCATCTGGAGCGTGCAGCCATATCGGTCGTGGAGCTCCAGGTAGTCGTACGCCTGGAGGAGCATGTACGTAAATTCGGTGTACGAGATGCCCTGCTCGCGGCCTGCGAGTCGCGCCCGGACCGAATCACGCACGATCATCTGATTGACGGAGAAGTGCTTGCCGATGTCGCGCAGGAAGTCGAGTAGCTTGAGCTGGCCGAGCCACTCGGCGTTGTTGACCAGCAAGGCGCCGTCCGGGCCGCTGAAGTCGAGGAAGCGCTCGACTTGCTTGCGGATGCCGGCCGCGTTTTGCTCGGTCTGTTCGCGTGAGAGCAGGCTGCGTTCGTCCGTTTTGCCGCTGGGGTCGCCGATCATGCCGGTCCCGCCGCCGACGACGCCGATGGGGCGGTGGCCGGCGCGTTGGAAGCGCATGAGCAGGATGAGCATGACCAGGTTGCCGACGCCGAGGCTGTCGGAGGAGGGGTCGAAGCCGATGTAGCCGGCCAGGCGGCCGTTGCGCAGGGCGTCCGCCAGCGCCGGCGACGAAACCTGGTGAATGAGCTGGCGCTCTTCCAGGTCTTTGAGGAAGTCCGAGTTCATAATCGCGCGATTCTACCTGCTTCCGCTGGCGCGTGGAAAGCAGTTATTGGGCCGCCCGGCACAACTTCAGGGGCGCTAGCCTCTGGTCGATGACCACTACAGTACGCCTGCCGCCGGAGTGGTGCTCGTTATGACCCTGGACCTGGATGAACTGGTGCACGGCTGGGATTGTCCGCCGGGGGAACTGCACGCCCGCGTCGCGGTGGGGCGCGACGGGCAGGAACTGCTTCAGGTGCGCGTCGATCTGGGGCTGATGCAGATGTTTCCGGCCGGTCGCCCGGACGGGCAGCGTTATCACGGCCTGGCGAGCGCTCAGGAGTACGTGGAGCACGAGTTGCGGGTGGGCGGACGGGCGCTGGCGGCCGCAGACTGGCAGGAATTGCACCGCGAGCTGCTGCAAGTCAATTATCGGCGCTTGGCGTGCGCGCACCTGGCGGAGGAAGCGTTTCACGCGGACGATGACGCCGGCGCGCGGCGCTGGCTGGCGCAAGCCCTGGCGGACATCGACGCGTGCCTGGCCTACGTGCAACTGCTGGTCCGGAACGACGCGGACGGCAACGGCTGCCTGCCGCTGCGGCCGACGCTGGTCTTCGACCGCGCGCGGCTGCTGAGCCAACTGCGCATCGTGGAGGAGCGGTTCGAGGAAGCGATCGAGGAGGCCGAGACGGGCGCCGGTGCGCTCGAGACGCTCCTGACGGAGTTGGGGTTCGATCAGGAGTTGCGTGACGAGGATCCGGGGGTCCGCTACCTGCGCGATCTGGGCCGGCAACTGCGGCTGGAATACGGCGTGGCGCAGACGCTGCGCGAGCGGCTCGACGAAGCGATCGAGAAAGAGGATTTCGAGGGGGCGAGCGAGATCCGCGACGAAATGCGCCGACGGGCGGCGGGCCGCGGCGACGGGGCGAAAGCGTAGCGTTTGCGAATACGAGCGCGCCGGCCACACCGGCGCAGAGCGTAGCGGCCGATCCCGGCGTGCCGGGACCGGCCGCTACGCCCATGGGGGTTTGGTTCGCAGCGGCCCGAGCGGCGTCCGGCGGTTTAGGACACCATGGCCTTGAGGTTCTTGAGCGGGCGGACCTTGACGACCTTGCGCGCCGGCTTGGCCTTGATCATGATCTCCTGGCCGGTGAAGGGGTTGATGCCCTTGCGTGCCTTGGTCGCCGGCTTCTTGACGACGGTGATCTTCATGAGGCCGGGGACCGTGAAGATGCCGGGGCCGCGCAGGTCTTTCTTGATCAGGTCGGCCATGGCGTCGAACACGCCGCCGACCTGCTTGCGGGCGAGGCCGACGGTGGTCGCCAGCGCCCCAAACACCTCCGACTTCGTACGTGCCTTACTCTTGTTCGCTTTGGCCATTCCAGTTCAACCTCCCCGGGCCTGCGCGAGGCGGCTGCCCGTCGCGGCCCGAATACGAGACCCGCTGTCAGCATCGCGGAAGAAGTCCGCGGCGCAAAGTTTCCGACGGCGAAAAACTCCATCCACGACTGCAAACGACCGCGCTTGCCGCTGACCGCGTAGTGAGTTTTTCCCATGTAAACCGGGTTTAGTCAAGAGGCTGCAGGCGGAATGCGCGCAAAAAAAGCGGAAAATCACGGGAAATCCGGCAGGGCAGCCCGGCCCCCCCGGGGGGGCCGCCCGGCCGCCTCAGCGGCCGGCGGGCGTTTCGTCGTCCCCGTTGACCACGTCTATGCAGCGGCGGAGCAGGCCGAGGCTCTTGCGGTCAAAATGCAGCTTGAGCCGGGGCAGCGCGGGGAACTCGCCGTTCTCGGCCGGCAGGATGGCGCACTGCTCGATCTGCCCGCTGGCCAGGATCGCGGCGAACTCCGCGTTGATGCGCGCGAGCGTCGCCTCCGAGATTCGGCGGCGCAAGCGCAGGATGAGCTCGTCGCCGACGTACCGCATCGAGTGGTACACGCGGTAGTACCGCAGGACCTCGCGCGCGGCGACGTCGGCGTCGTCGGTGATCTTGAACAGGTGCATGTCCTCGTCGTTGATCATGCCGTTCCGCAGCAGCTCGGCGGCGACGTAGGCCCGCCACTGGAGCCAGTACGTCCCCCCGGGTTGCTCGAGCATGACGATGGGGACCAGGGGGGCCTTGCCGGTCTGGATGAGGGTGACGGCCTCGAAGCCCTCGTCCAGCGTCCCGAACCCGCCCGGGAACAGGGCGACGGCGGCGGCCTCCTTCATGAACACGAGCTTGCGCGTGAAGAAGTACTTGAAACTAACGAGCTTAGCGTCGTCGGCAATGATCGGGTTGGTTTTCTGCTCGAACGGCAGGCGGATGGCCACTCCGAAGCTCGCTTCGCGGCCCGCCCCGCCGTGCCCGGCCTTCATGATTCCGTCGCCGGCCCCGGTGATGACCATCCACCCGTTCTCGCGCATTTTGCGGGCGAAGAGGACGGCCTGCTGATAGTCCGGGTGCGTTTCGGGGGTCCGGCTGGATCCGAAGATGCTGATTTTGTGGATCTCGTGGTAGGGGACGAAGACCTTGAAGGCATAGCGCAGCTCGGCCAGCGCCCGGTTGAGCAGCTTCACGTCGCCGCGGTTGGTCTCGTCCCGCGCCAGCCGGCACAGGGTGACGAGCATCTCTTCCAGCAGGTCCTGGTTGGCCCCCTGGAAGAAACGCTGGCCAAAACGCTTGATCTCTTCGGTTCGTTCGCGACGCCGTTCGGCGTCGGTCTGTTCGCTTGGCAGAGTGGCCAATGGTGCTCTCGTCTCCAGCCCGGTGGTAACAAACGTCCAAGACGTGCGCGCCGGCCCCGTCCCGGGCCGTGGAACGGGAGGCCGGCCAGAGCGACACTCCGGCGGTGGCACGATGCCGACCGCCGCGGCAACGCTTGTCGAGCCGCAGTGGCCCGAAGCAGTGCAGTATATCATACTCGGACGCGGGTGCGAAATCACAAACGGGCCGATTGACCACCGCGGGCGACGGTCCTAGCATAACGCCCTCGTGAACAGGCGGTTGGGACGCGACACGCATACGGGCGCGGTTTTCGATGAGTAGCGATTGGCTAGCGCGGTTTGCGATCGGCGCCTACCTGACGGTACTGACGCTGATCTGCATCTACGGGGCACACCGGTACTTCCTGGTGGTGCTGTACTACCGGGTGCGCGGGCGCGTGCCCCAACCCCGGGCCCGGTTCGACGACCCCCCGCCCGTGACCGTGCAACTGCCGATGTACAACGAGCAGTTCGTGGCCCGGCGGATCATCGAGCGGACCTGCCAGATCGACTACCCCCGCGAGCGGCTGCAAATCCAGGTGCTGGACGACTCGACGGACGATACGCGGGAGATCGCCCAGGAGACGGTCGCCCGGATGCGGGCCCTGGGGCACAACATCGTCTACGTACACCGCGACAACCGCACCGGGTACAAGGCCGGGGCCCTGGAACACGGCACGCAGACAGCCACGGGCGATTTTATCGCGATCTTCGACGCCGACTTCCTGCCGCCGCCGAGCATCCTGCGGGACACGATCGACCACTTCACGGACCCGCGGATCGGCATGGTGCAATCCCGGTGGGAGCACCTCAACCGCGATCTTTCGCTGCTGACCCAGGCCCAGGCGATCCTGCTCGACGGGCATTTCGTGATCGAGCACACCGCCCGCAACCGCAGCGGCCGCTTCATGAGCTTCAACGGGACCGCCGGGATCTGGCGGAAATCCGCGATCGCGGACGCCGGGGGCTGGCAGCACGACACGCTGACCGAGGACCTCGATCTTTCGTACCGGGCCCAGCTCCGCGGCTGGAAGTTCGTTTTCCTGCCGAATCTGACCTCGCCGGCCGAGTTGCCGCCGGAGATGAGCGCGTTCAAGGCGCAGCAGCACCGCTGGACGAAGGGCGGGGCGCAGACGTGCCTGAAGCTGCTGCCGCGGGTGCTGCGCAGCGACGCCGACTGGTGGGTCAAGCTGGAGGCGTTTTTCCACCTGACGAGCGGCGCGGTCTATGTGCTCGTGGTGATTCTAAGCGTGTTGGTGGGGCCGGCGCTGCTGGCCAAGCTGACGCTCAAGCAGCCCCAATCGCCTTGGGTTCTGTGGTTCGAGTTGGTGCTGTTCGTGATCGGTTTCGGCTCGACTATTGCGTTCTACATCGTCAGCCAGCAGCAGTTGCGGCGGGGGTGGTGGTACGGGTTGCGGCATGTACCGACGCTGATGGCGGTCGGGATCGGTATCGCGTTCAACAACGCGGTTGCGGCCCTGGACGGCTTCTTCGGGAAGACCGGCGAGTTCGTGCGCACGCCGAAGTTCGGCGACACGGTGCAAACGACGCACGATTGGCGCCGGCGGCTGGGCGGGTTCCAGCTCAAGAAGAACTGGCAGATGTGGGTCGAGTTGGGGATGGCGGTGTACCTGACGGCGTGTGCGGCGTCGCTGCTGTTCTTCGACCGCTGGTTCGAGCGGGTGTCGATGGCCCTGCCATTCCTGGCCATCTTCATCGTTGGCTACTTCTACGTCGCGTTCCAGACGTTCTACACGCGCTGGCTGTCGCGGCGCCGCTCTTCCGACCCCCAGCCGGCATAACGCCTTGGCTAGTACTGCAGTTGCGCATTGATTCTTCTGCGATAACGGGCTGCGCGGACGAGGACCTGATGGTGTCGGCGCCGGTTGCTCCACACCAGCGCCCGTTCGATGTTCGTCAGCCGCGGCCAGATGATCGCCAGCAGCAGGCGCCGGATTTCCGGCGCGGTCAGCGGGATTAGACTCGCCCCTTTTTTGAATGCGCTCCGCGACGCGGCTGGTTCGCTGCGGCACGTACCGCCGTGAGGAATACGAAGGCCAACAGGCTCAAGGTCACGTGTCGGTACCAGCCCACCCAGGAGCGCACTTCGTACTCGTCCAGGCCGGCCGCGTACGCCAGATCGCTGGCGGTCGTACCCTGGGGCGTCAGGCCCAGGTAATAGGCCAGGTCGTCTGGATCCGTCACGCTTCTTCGAATCAACAGCCAGTGGATCCGGCCGCCTGCGGTCGGAAGGCCGAAGCGCGACGCCGCCCAATCGTAAACCCGAGGTCCCTGGGCGCCGGCGCCGACGCTCAAGCGCTGCCAGGCTTGAGCCGGCATCGAGCGGGCGCTCTCGTCCACACGCTTCGGCCGGAACTCAACCCACAGCCGCGGCTGGCAGCTGACCGCCCGCACGTACGACTGCGCGCGCGACTCGAGAAAACGCCTGAACTTGCGGTCGTGGCCGTACACTTCGTCGGCGAGCACAAACGCTGGCTGGCACCCCGCCGCGAAGGCGCGCTGCAACATCTTCAGCGCCAGTTGCGGCTTGGTGGCGAAGGTCACATCCTCCGGCACGCCGGCCGCAGCGCAGCGCGCCCGGTCCCGGCCCCACGACTCGGGCCAGTACAACTCCCGGTGGACCAGCGCCCGGCCTCTGGAACCGACCAGCGCCAGGAAGACGCCGATCTGACAGTTCTCGATCCGACCGGCGGTGCCCGAATACTGACGTTGGACGCCGACGCTCTGGCGGCCCTTCTTCAGGAAGCCGGTCTCGTCGAGCACCAACACGCCCGACTCACCTTCGGACAGCAGGTGCTGCCGGGCGTAAGCCCGCAGCACAGCACGCGACCGTTCGGCATCCCAACGGGCCCGGCCGAGCCGCCGCTGGAGACCGTAAGGCCCCGCGCAGCCGAGGTACTCCGAGAGCTGCCAACTGTTCTTGCGCACCACCCGGCCGAGCAGGCCCTGCAGATACCCGAGCGCCTGCCACCGAAGGTCCCGATGTTTGAAACACGGCCCGACACAGGTACTATTACCGCAAGATCAATCAATGCGCAACTGCAGTGCTAGGCAGCTTGGCATCGGACGCGGGGGTTGATTTGGACGCGGCCCCGCCCTAAGCTCGCGGCACCCCGTTGGGGATTAGTGTAACGGTAGCACGACTGACTCTGGATCAGTTAGCCCAGGTTCGAATCCTGGATCCCCAGTTGCCGACCACCGGCTTCGTTTGGTATAGTAACAGCGTCCTGCGACGTGCGCCGGCACGGGCCGAGCGAGCCATAAAATCGGGGCTTGCCAACGGGCGTGCAGGCAGGTAAGATTCGTCTGAACTCATCTATATGCCCGGACCCCGGGCCGGACTGCGTCGGTGTACGTGTCCCCCCCCGCACGTCCCGACCGCCGGCCCACTTTTTTTCAGCCCGCGGTGCTCCCCTCCTCCGCCGTCCGCGCCTGCTGCACGACGCCGCTCACGGTGC
>CAIWOY010000182.1 GCA_903914415.1 uncultured Phycisphaerales bacterium
AAGGAAAAGTGAAAACGCTCTAAGGCGTGCTCGTCGATGCCGCAGGCGCCGCGGCAGCCGCCTGCGTCCCGCCACTACTGCCCTGCGTAACGCCCAGGTAGCCTGTAGTGGACGTAAATGGGTCGCTGCTGCCGCAGAACGGCGGGTACGTGCACGCCGGATCAACGTCCGGATTGGCGCCGGGGCCGGTATACCCCGAGCGGATGAAGTTGTACTGGACGGGATCGCAGTTCAGGATCGTGCCGCAGGGGTTGAAGTTGGCGATGTAGCGCCCGATTCCGCCTAAGTTCATGCAGCCGCTCACCTGGAAACACGTACCGCCGAGCGCGGTCGCGAGGGAGGCGAGGCAGAGATAACGGCTGTGACGACTACGCATGGCAGACCTCGTCGTTTCTCAAGGCCCGGTGGTTCCCGTTGTCCCGGTTGTCGTGCCGGTGGTGGTCTGGGTGGTCGTGGTCGAGGGGCAATCCGCAAGGAGTCCGCCTCCGCCGGGCGGGCAGAAGGTGAAGTACGTCCCGCCGTTGCAGTTGACCACGGAGCAGAAGTTGAAGGACTGGACCGCCGTGACGATCGTGTAGTCCAGGCAGCCGCGGGGCAGGACCGCGAACGCAGTCCCCGCTCCGCACATCAGGATTGCCACCCACGCGCGCTTCCTGCGAAGGCTCCACATCGGCATGGCTCCCAGGGTACGGCGTTCCGACGAAAGCTCAACTAGTGGCAGTATAGGCGGCATCCCACGTGGCCGGCAAGGGGGCCGGGCGGCAGGGCGCAAAGAAAAACGGGGTGCATCCGTGGGGGATGGCGCCCCGTTGCTCGAAGCAGTCAGCGGCGGGCCCGTACGCCCGCCGCGGGTGCACTCCGACGTTCGCCCGGCGATCAACCTGTCGGAAGGAGCTTGATCAGGGCATTAACATACGTTTGCAGGCTCGCCGGGAGGTAGGTGTCCAGCGTGGTGAGGAGGGTCCTCAGGCCGGACCCTCCGAACAGGCTCGACGTCGACGGGATGCAGTTAAACTGCAGCACGATGCCGCTCGCCAGCAGCAGCCACAACGCTTTGCGCTTTAGCATGGTCACTCTCCGATGATCTCAAGTCCTATAGGTGAGGCGGCCGGCCGAGAGCCAGCCCGCACTCACGCGTCAGTACCACCGTGACGACTTCACGGGTCGGTGCGGCCAGCCACGCGACATGCGTCCCGAGACCGCGCCACCCCGACCCATGCGACGGGCCGTCTAGCTGAAGATTTCCTCGTTCAGGATGTCGATGCCGAGGCCAAGCCACTTGTTCGGCCAGCTCTGATTCCACAGGCCGTTCCAGAAGGCGCCGAGGCAGCCGCTGAACAGCGTTGTGCTGCCGGCCAGCAAGACAAGCGTCAACCATTTGATCTTGGTCATTTTCAAGTCTCCTCAGAAGATGCTGTCGTCCGCACGGACCGGGCCGGGCCGGACACAGGGAGCATCATGCCCTTCGTCTAGTTAACGGTCCGCAGCCAGATCCAGTCGCCAAGCTGGTCGCCCAGGAATTTGAAGAAGCAGTTCCCGGAGGCCAGCGCGATCATTCCGGCGCTCAGCGCGAACAGCACTGCTTTGATCCGAAGCTTCATTAGCATTTCTCCCATTTCTGCCTTGGACTGCCAATCCGCGTGTCCGGTCTAGTCAAACGCCACGTCGACCAGGATGCGCTGGATCACGTTTGACAGACACCCACCGCCGTACCCGAGTCCCAGAGCGGTGCCCGTCGCGAGGACGAGAATCACGCCCTTCCACCACAACAGCCTTTTGCTCATCGTGAGCCTCCTTTGCAGGAACTCTGAACCTGTCCTACAGCCTTGATCCACTACCCGCGCACGGCACCGCGCCGCGCGCCACGAGCAAACACTGACGTTACTCGACCAACGGTCGGATCAAGAGCTGTGGAGCCACGCATTCCGAGCTGCGCCACCGTAGTCCGACCGCGCCGTGAATTAGGAGTCGAAGTGTAGGGCTATTGCCGCCCATTTCAACCCCCCCGCCGAAAAATTTCCGCAATTCCTGCCTCCGTGACCGGTTTCAGTACCCCTTTTTCGGTCACGATCCCGGTAATCATCTCCGCCGGCGTCACATCAAAGGCCGGGTTGTAGCACCGCACTCCCGCCGGAGCGACCGCCGTGCCGCACAGCACGCCGACCTCCTCCTCCGCACGCTCCTCGATCGGAATCTCCGCTCCGGAATCGAGCGTGCGGTCGAACGTGCTCCGCGGCGCCGCTACGTAGAACGGAATGCCGTGCTGCCGAGCCGCCAGCGCCACGCCGTACGTCCCGATCTTGTTGGCGGTGTCCCCGTTCGCGGCGATCCGATCGGCCCCCACCACGACGACCTGAACCTGCCCGCTGCGCAGCAGGCTCGCGGCCGCGCCGTCGCACAGCACCGTCACGTCGATGTGGGCGGCCAGCAGCTCGAAGGCGGTCAGCCGGGCCCCTTGCAGCAACGGGCGCGTCTCGTCCACGAACACGCGGAACCGCCGCCCGCGCTCGTGGGCCACATACAACAATGACAAGGCGGTGCCGTGCGCCACGGTCGCGAGCGCCCCGGCATTGCAGTGCGTCAGCACGCCGCCGCCGTCGGGGATCAGGTCCGCCCCGGCTTCGCCGATCTGCCGGCAAATCGTGGCGTCCTCTTCCGCCAGCGCGTGTGCTTCGACCAGCATGGCCTCCCACATCGCTGCGGAACCCTGCGTCGCCAGGACCTCAGCGGCCTTCGTCACCCGCCCGACCGCCCACGCCAAGTTGACCGCGGTCGGCCGGCAGCCGCGAAGATAAACGCCGATCTCGCGTACCTTGGGCAGGAATGCCGCCGGGGCGAGCGTGCGAAACGGCCGCGCGCCGAGGCACAGCCCGTAGCCCGCGGCCACGCCGATGGCCGGCGCTCCACGCACCCGCAGGCTGCGGATCGCCTCCCACACGGCCTCGGCCGTGGCACACGCCCGTGTCTCCACGCGCGCTGGCAACTGGGTCTGGTCCAGGATGCGCAGCAGGCCGTCGCACCCGCCGACCCACTCGAGCGTCGGCGGCAAGGTGGCCAAGCAGCCACGGTCAATGCGCGGAGCCGGTATGTCCGTTGTCGCGTTCATGGCACAAGTTCTACCTTATACGGCCGCACCACGGGGTCGCTTGAGTGCTAATCTTACCTATCTCCGTGTCGTCGCGCAATTCCCGCGGGCCCGTAACGGGACCGGGAGCGATTGCGCCACCACGGAAATCGGGGCTTGGGGGAGTTTCCCGCACGCGGGTCGTGCGGTAGTCTGGCACCGATGTGCACGCGCGGAACACTTTTCATTTCGTGGGGGCTCGGGTTGACGGTTCTGGGCGGCTGCGCGGGGCTGAATGAGCGCCAGCAGGCGTGGCTCACCGAGGGCGAGGAAGCCTACCGGGCCAAGCGCTACAATGTTGCGGTCGAGCGCCTCTCGCTGCTGATCGACGAGGTCAAGGACCGCCCGACGGCGGCCCGCGCACGCTATGTGCGCGGCATGACCTATTCCCTGGCCGGACAGCGGGGGCTGGCCTACGCGGACCTGGAGCAGGCGGCCCGCGACGCGAAAGACCCGGACGTGGCTTGGCGCGCCGATGCGGTTTTGGGCGTCCTGTGCTTCGAGGATGAGAAATGGGCGGCCGCGGCGGCGGCCCTGGCCCGTGCCGCCGACAAAATGCCGACCGGCCCCCCCCTGGACGCCTTGCTTTACCGCCTGGGTTTGTGCCGGGAACGCATGGGCCGCTGGGCCGAGGCCCAGGTCGCCTACCGCCGCATCGTCAGCTCGTTCCCGGGCGGCGCCTACGCCCAGAACGCCAGCCGCCGCCTGGAGCTGAACGCGGAGCACTTCGCAATTCAGTGCGGTGTGTTCTCGCAGCCGCGGACCGCCGAGAGCCGCGTCGCCGAGCTGCGACAAAGGGGCCTCGCGGCATACGTTCGGCAAGAGACACGGAAGGGGCAGGGCTACTACGTGGTTCTGGTGGGCCGCTACGATTCGTACTCGGACGCGAAGCTGGCTTTGGCCAAGGTACGGGGGTACGTCCCGAGCGCGGTGCTGTGGCCATGACGCGCGACGAAGCGTGGAACCTGCTGTGTGAGTACTCGCCGAGCGATTCGCTCCGCAAGCACGGGCTGGCGGTGGAGGCGGCGCTGCGCTACTACGCGCGCCATTTCCACGCGGATGAGGAGGCTTGGGGGCTCGTCGGGCTGCTGCACGACTTCGACTATGAGCGCTGGCCGAGCGTTCCGGAGCATACGCGACAGGGAGCGCAGGTTTTGCGCGAAAAAGGCGTCGAGGAGGAGCTGATCGGCGCGATCCTCTCGCACGTCCCGTGGAACGAGGAGCAGTACCCGCGTGACCAACTCGTCCGTCGGGTGCTCTTTGCGGCCGACGAGTTGTGCGGGTTCCTCGTCGCGTGCGCGCTCGTCCGTCCGACCCGGCTCGAGGGGCTGGAGCCCAAGAGCGTGCTGAAGAAGCTCAAGACGCCGTCGTTTGCGGCGGCCGTCTCGCGGGCGGACATCTACGCCGGGGCGGAGCTGATCGGCCTGCCGCTCGATGAACACATTCGCCACTGCGTGAAAGCCCTCCAGGCCGCCACCGGCCCGCTGGGGCTGGCGTAGACCATATATCGGAACCCGCCCGCGGGGGCGGCGCCATGCGACTCGGCCCCGCCGCGCCCGGACGTGCCGGATTCCGCGCGGCACTCGGGACGGGCGAATATTCGCCGCCGTTCGGCGTCTTCTGGATTGGCAAAGCGATGGGTGTGCGATCGGGAGTCCGCGGTGCCCTGACGGCCGGCGAGCGCGACCTGCTTGACCGGCTGGTGCGCGAGCTGACCCCGCGCCTCGTCGCGTACATCCGCCGCGTGTACGGCAGCGCGCCGGACGCCGAGGACATTGTCGCCGAGACCTTCTGCCGCGCCGCCGGCAATATGGCGGCCCTGCGGACGAGCACGCGCCGCGATCTGTATCTGCTGACGACCGTCCGCAACCTGTGTCGCGACGGCTTCCGACGTCGGCGGCCGACGCCGACGCCGGATGAACGGCTCGAACAGGTTCCGCACGGCGGCGACGACGCGCCCGACCGGGCGGCCGACGAGGAGCGTCGGCGAGCCCTGCGGGCGGCGGTGGCGGAACTGCCCGAGAGCCTGCGCGAGATCGTCGTGTTGCGGCTCGCCAGCGGCCTCAAGTTCGAGGAAATCGCCGAGCTGCTGCACATCCCGCTCGGCACCGCGCTTTCGCGGATGCACGCGGCGATTCAGCGGCTACGGGAGATGTTGGGACCCGGTCATGGTTCCTGAACGACAAAACAACGGTTGCGAAGCGGTTCAAGGCGACCTCGTTCGCCTGGTTTGCGGAGACGTCGCCGAACCGTCGGCGGCGCTCGCGGCACACCTCAAGGCGTGCCCTTCGTGCCGGGCGGCCCTCGCGGAGTCGCGCGAGCTGGTGAACGCCTTGCAGGACGCGCTGGCGCCCGGACCGCTTTCGGACCGGCTTGTGGCCGACATCCAAG
The DNA here is from genome assembly GCA_903914415.1 of uncultured Phycisphaerales bacterium. Classification (GTDB taxonomy): domain Bacteria; phylum Planctomycetota; class Phycisphaerae; order UBA1845; family Fen-1342; genus Fen-1342. The sequence goes on from CAIWOY010000182.1 coordinate 5,516, forward strand.
CACGGCTCGCGGCGCGCGGGGCCGCCAGGTCCCCTGTACGCGTCATCGCGCTGCTTGTGCCGTGCGCCGTGGCGGCGTGCCTGGCCCTGGCGCTGCTCATCCCGTGGCGGCTGGCGCCGAGCCCGGAGACCACCGGGCCCGAGTCGGTGGCGGTCGCGACGGCCAGCGCGGACGAACCGTGGGACAGCCCCAGCCAGTCCTCGGTGGACGCATTTGTGAAAGACCTCGAGCAAGCCGCCGGCGCGTTGGAAAAGCAGCGTGCGGCGAACAGCGTGTTGCCCTGGGGGCCCGAAGACGATTGGGACGTGCCGACTGACCACAAGGGGGCGAGCCGTATTCGCAGGTTGGAGATTCACGATGAAACCGGTTTTCGCATTTGTGCTGCTCGTAGCGTGTGTGCCGTTGGCGACCTGGTGTGTCGCGGATGAGCAAAGTACGGCCGCGCCGCCGCCGGGCGGCGCCGCGAGCGCGGTCGTTTCGACGGAGCAGGCCCCCCCGCCGCCACCGCCGCCGCCCGGGGGACCCGGGCGCATGGAGGGTGAGCCGCCGCCGGCCCCGCCGCAGCCGCCCCCTCCGGGTGGACCAGATCGCCCTCAACCCCCGCTGGCTGGTGTGGGCGGGCGCATGCAGCGACCGCCCGGACCGCCGCCGGACGAGGTGTTGCTGCGCCTGATCGCCGAGCGGCGGCCGGAGCTGACCGACCGGCTGGAGCAAGTGCGACGACGGTCGCCCGAGCGGTTCCGGGGCGCGTTAGTCGACGCGTTGCTGCCGCATCTGGATGAAACGCTGGACAATCTGGAGAAGCTGCCCGAATCGCCCGGCGGTCCGGAGCACGCGGGTAAACCCCCCATGCCGCCGGGCGCTCCGGAGCGCCCTGGCTTACCGCCACGGCCGGGGATGGGCGCGGGACCGGGTGGACCACCGGGGATGGGGCCGGGTCCAGGAGGGCTGCCGGGAATGGGACCGGGTGGGCCGTCGCCGGAAGTTCGGGAGCATCTGCGCGGCCTGGAGGAGAAGCAGCGCGGCTTGGAGGGTCACGTGCGTGAGTTGGCGGAGCAGTTCCGCGGTCCGCAGGCGGAGAAAATGTCCGCCGATGAGAAGACGCGGTTGCGGGAGGAGCTGGGCAAGGTGCTCAACGAGCAGTTCGACGTGCGCACCGAGCTGCGCAAGACGGAGCTCGACCGCATCGGGCACGATCTGACCCGGCTCCGCGAAGCACTCGAGAAGATGCAGAAGGACTTCGAGACCCGTCAGCAAGAACGCGCCGTGATCGTCGAACGCCGGATGAACCAGTTGCTCGGCGGCGACGCGACGGACTGGTAGGCGGAACCGCCAAGGCCCGGCGCCCGCGCAACCCAATGGAGCGGCCGACCCCCGTCCACGTAGCGGCCGACCCCCGTGTCGGCCGTAGGTTGCCGCGGAGCTTGCGCGCCGCGGAAAGATCTCGACTGCTCGCCGTGCCGCGCGCGCCAAGTCAGCCAAGCTTTCGCCACCCAGCGCAACGTATTCCGGCTCGTTCAGTCCACGATCCGGCACAAAGCGTAGCCACATGGACCTCAGGGTGTACCGCAAAACTGTGGCGGTCGGCGCGCCGCCCCGCAATGCGGAGTGGGACCCGGCCAGCAGAGCCCTAAGCGCCAGCGCGGGGTTGCCGGAGGGCGTTGCGTTTCCGGTTGGCGTGCGTGGGCCGGGAACCCGTCGCTTGCGCTCTGGGCTCTGATCCACGCCACCCGCCAGCATCCGGCGGTACACCCTGGGCCTCACGCGCAGTCCGGCAGCACTGGACCAGGCGTGCGCCCACGGTTATTAAGGCCGCTGCTGCGCGGCTCGCGACATCTGCCGCGGCCCCGTTGGAGGCAGCGCATGGACCAGTTCACCGGTGTGCTGGGCATCCTCGTGATGGTCTTGCTTGGGTTGGCGCTGTCGACCAACCGCGCGCGGGTGCCCTGGCGCTCCGTGGCGATGGGGGTCCTCGTGCAGATCGTTCTCGCGGCCGCGATCCTGCGCGTGCCGGGGATCAAGGAGCTGTTCGAGGGCCTGGGCTGGTTCGTAAACCAGGTGATTCAGAAGTCGGAGGCGGGCATCGACTTCGTCTTCAGCGCTCCGCTCCGCGACGCGAGCCAGCCGTGGGGCTTCATCTTCGCCGTCAAGGTGCTGCCGATCATCATCTTCTTCTCGGCGCTCATGAGCGCCCTCTACTACGTGGGTTTCATGCAGCGCGTGGTGGCGGCGCTAGCCTGGGCGTTGCGCAAGACGCTGCGCGTCACCGGGGCCGAGGCGACCTGCATGGGCGCCGCCATTTTCGTCGGTCAGACCGAGGCACCGCTGACGGTGCGCCCGCTGATCCCGAGCATGACGGGGGCACAACTCATGCTCATCATGGTCAGCGGTTTCGCGCACATCGCCGGCTCCGTGCTCGGCGCGTACGTGATGATGCTCGGCGGTCAGGACGAGGTCGCCCGCACGCTCTTCGCCAAGCACCTGATCGCGGCCTGCGTCATTAGCACCCCGGCGTCGTTCGTCATGGCGCGCCTCCTGCTCCCGGAGACCGAGACGCCGCCGGCGGAAGACCCGCAGAGCCTCCGGGCCCTCAGCGCCGAGGACCACGCCAACCTGTTTGACGCGATCGCCGGCGGTGCGACCACCGGCATGCGGCTGGTTGCGAACATCGCGGCGATGCTCATCGCGTTCGTGTCCATCCTGGCGTTGATCAACTGGCCGCTCCACGGCCTCGGCGAGCTTCCGGCGCTGAAGGGCTGGCTGGCAGCGAACGGGATTCAGGATCTCTCGCTCCAAACCATCATGGGCTGGGTGCTGGCGCCGGTGGCCTGGACGATGGGCATCCCTTGGCACGACGCGCGGCTCGTGGGGACCCTGCTGGGCGAGAAGCTGGTCCTGACCGAGTTCGTGGCCTATCTGCACCTGGCCGACGCGATCCATGCGGCCCCCACCGCGGCCGGCGTGGCCGCCATCTCACCACGCTCGGCACAGATCACCACCTACGCCTTGTGTGGCTTCGCAAATTTCGCCTCGATCGCGATCCAGATCGGCGGGTTGTCCGTACTGGCCCCTACGCGTCGCAAGGAGTTCGCCCGCTTCGCGCTGCGCGCCATGCTGGGCGGGGCGCTGGCGACCCAGATGACCGCGAGCATCGCGGGACTGTTCATCTGAAAAATGGGGAAAATGAAAACGGGCGAAAACGGCTCCTGACCCCGTTTGTGCTATGACCTGGCCTCAGCGCGCCTCGGGCGGGCTCCGCAGAGGCTCGAAATGGGTTGCGCAGCGCGGCTCGTATTCCCCCGCTCCGCCCACCATGAACTCCGTGCTCACGGCCGTCATGCGCTGCGTGTATGGTGACGGCTGGCCGCACACCCGGCACGGCGCCTGGCAAAGGACTTCTTCGTCGGCCAGCGCGACCAGTTGCGGCAGCGGGTCGAACGGCCGCCCCCAAGCATCGTTCGTGATGCCGGCCACGAGCACCGTGAGGCCCCGCTCCAGCAGCGTCTGCACGACCGCGACCAGCGGCAATTTGAAGAAATGCCCCTCGTCGATCGCGATCACGTCCACCTGCTCGGCCTGTGCGAGAATCGCGTCCGCGTTGCGCACGCGCGTCGCCTCGAACCGGTCGCCCGGATGCGTCACCAGGTAATCGGCGGCGTAGCGGTCGTCGATGGCGTGCTTGAAAGCCCGCACGCGCCGGCCGCGGCCCTGCTCGCTCCGCAACCGGGCGATCATGTGCTCGGTCTTGCCGGCGAACATCGACCCGTGCACGACTTCAAGCCGGCCGGTCGTATGGGATTTGCTCATAGGGGGCCATTGTGCCGCGGGTCGCCGATTTGGCAAGGGACGCGCCGCCTTCGGCGGGATCAGACGAGCCTTGGGAAGGCCGAGACGCTGGCCGCACTTCGGCGATGTCGCGGCTGCCGCAAGGCAGTACACTGGCAGCCATGCGCGACATTCCAGACGTACTCGAATCGGCGCAGCGCGTGATGGAGCGGGCAACGCTCGTGCGTGTCGACCAGCGCGCGGCCGAGTCGTGGGCCGCGGCCCAGGACATGGGGCAATTTCGGACTCCCGTGACGCCGCCGGAGCTGCAGTTGGACGGCGATCGCGGCGTGTGTGCCAATCTGTGGCTACTGCTGAACTGCCTCAACTTCTGCTTCTGGTCCGAGCGGCCGTGGCGCGTCGCGTACCGCGGCCGCTGGTGGACCCGCACGTATGCGATGTACGCCGGCGTGTTGCGGGCGATCGAGCACGACCCCGCGTGGCTGACGGCCGGGCGCTGGGCCGACGTCGATGAGCCCGCGGTCGCGCGGCTTTTTGCGGGCGAAGGCGAGATTCCGCTGCTGGCAGGCCGGCGGGAGGTACTGAACGAGACCGGCCGGTGCCTCGCCGAGCAGTTCGGCGGCGAGTTTGCGGCGGCCGCGGAACAGGCGGGCGGGCACGCGCGGCGGCTGGCCTACTTGCTGGCCGAGTGCTTCCCGTCCTTTCGAGACGTGGCCGACTACCGCGGCCGCCCCGTCGCCTTCCTCAAGCGGGCCCAGATTTGCGTTGCGGATCTGCATCGGGCTTGGCAGCGCTGCGGCGGCCCGGGGCTTTCCGGCGTGGACGAGCTGACCGTCTTCGCCGACTACCGGCTGCCGCAGTATCTCCGCCACGTCGGCGTCATCGCGCTTGAGCCGACGCTGGCCGCGCGAATCGAGCGGAGGGAAGAGCTTCTGCCGGGGTCGCCGGAGGAGGTCGAGCTGCGGGCCGCCACGATTGGGGGGGGCGAGCTTATCCGCCGGGCGCTGGGCGGGGCGGTCCCGGCATGGCAGCTCGACTTCGTGCTGTGGCAGAGGTCGCACGATCCGGAAGTTCTCTGCGAGCACCATCGCACGCGGACGGTCTTCTACTAGTGTAGCGCCTCATATTTATACCAACGCATGAGCACTTGGCGGGTCTTATCTTCCAGAGGAGGATGAGACCTGTGCGCAAGGCGATTCCGATCACGTTGAGCGACGAAGAGCGAA
>CAIWOY010000183.1 GCA_903914415.1 uncultured Phycisphaerales bacterium
CCAACGGCGCCGGCGTCGCTCACGCCGGCCAAATCCGGCATACCGCGCCCGCTCTGCGTCTTGCCATCCCCATGTTGCCCGCGCTGTCCGCGACGCGATTCGTTCGGCCCCCGTTGGCCGACGATTGGCCATTGCCTGGTGACACGTCGTCGTCGCCTGCACAACGCGACCCACCATGAGGACAGGGGATATCAAAAAGACATTCCGATCACGGCCCCGAACCGCGCTGGTCCGAAGCGCGCTTGTCGCCGAAATACCCGGTTCTGGCCGCCCTTCGCGCCCCCGTTGCGCGCCCCGCGCCCCTTCCCGGCTCGCCACGGCCCGCCTTCGTATGCCGCTACGAACTTCGCCCGACCAGCCCACCCGCCGCCGCAAAGCGTAGTCGCACCTGGCGGCCGGTCCGCACAGGCGCAGCTTGACACACCTGCGCGGCGGGGCTAGTTTCGCGCTGGGCGTGCACGCGAAAGGCGACGTATGGAAGTCCGCATGGACTTGGCGCAAATCCGCATCTCCGAGACACACGACCACCAGGTGATCGTGTTGCGGGAGCGGAGCGGCCCGCGCCTGCTCCAGATCGTCATCGGCCTGACCGAAGCGATCGCCATTGACCGCCGCGTCAAGAACTTTCAGCTCGAACGCCCCATGACGCACGACCTGCTCGGGAACATCATCGAGCAGTTGTCGGGCGAACTCGAGAAGATCGTCATCAACGACCTCCAGAAGCACACGTTCTACGCCAAGCTCGTCATCCGGCACCACGGCGAGCTCGTCGAGGTCGACAGCCGCCCGTCGGACGCGATCGCCCTTGGCGTCGGCCACGACGTGCCCATCTACGTCGAAGAGCACGTGCTCAAGGAGGCCGCGACGCAGTAGCGGCCGGGGAGCCCGTCCAGTGCGAATCCTCGTGCTAGCAGCGTTCGCCGGGGGGTTGGCCCTGTGCGGCGCGGGCGGCTGCACGTGGCTGTCGTACCTAGGGACGACCGAGCAGGGCCAGGAGTTCGGGAAGGTCTTCTTCGTCGGCGGCGCCGGCGCGCTCGGCAACGTCGTCGGCACGTTCGACGTGCCGCGCGGGCTGCGTGCCGCGGGCTACAAAGGCGCGCTCGAGACCTTCGGCTGGCAGAGCATCGTCGGCGGCACGCTGCGCGACCAGATGGACCGCAACCGCAATCGCAGCGAAGCCCGCCGCCTGGCGAAGCGCATCCAGAATTACCTGGACCATCACCGCGGCCGGACCGTGAGCCTCATCGCCCTCTCCGCGGGCACCGGGATCGCCACCTGGGCCCTGGAGGCCCTGCCGGTCAACTACTCGCCAGATACAGTGGTTTTCATGAGCAGCTCGCTCTCGCGTGAGTACGACCTGAGTAACGCGCTACGTCGCGTCAACCGCCGCCTGCACGTGTTCTACTCGGAGCGCGACCCGGTCTTGCGCTACATGCTGCCTGTCGCGGGTTCCGTCGATCGCGAGTTCTTGTCGCAGAATATCGTGGGGCTCCGCGGCGTGGCCGTCCCCGCGAACGCGCCGCCAGCGACAGGGGACCTATATCGGCTGCGCGTCCGCAACCACCCGTACCAGGACTCGTACGCGGAGTACGGCTACTTCGGCATGCACGCCGACAGCGTGTCGGCCAGCTTCATCCAGCACGTGGTCGCCCCGCTGATCTTGCGTGGCGACGACGGCGGCAATCCGCCCGAACCATAGCCCGGCGTCGTCACGCGCCGTCCGCCGAGCGGTCTACGAGCCGCCGATTTTGCTGTTTACGATCGCCAGGATTCCCTGCTCCTTGGCGATCGCCTGCCGTTCCAGCTCCGCCCCGCGGGCGACGATGTCCGCGACGAACGCCTTGTCATCCAATCCGGCGCAGTTGATCTTGACGTTCAGATACGCCCCCATCACGGCCGAGCGCGCTGCGAGCGCCCCGACGCCGGCATCGGAAGCCGAGTTCGGATTGCCGACTTCCGCCATCGCCTTGATCACGGCCATCGTCGCCAGCGCCGTTTCCATCACCTGGAACGGAACCTCGATCGCACGTTTCGTCGCGGTCTGGATGGCCTGCTGCCGCGCCGCCTTCTCCGCCTCGCTGCCCTTCGGCAGGCTCATGGCGTCCATGATCTTGTTGAACGCCGCCGTGTCTTCGTCGATCAACCGCAGCAGCGCGGCGTAGTGCGACTTGCCCTGCTCGGCCCAGTCGGAAAACTCGACCCACCGGTCGTCCCAGCCGCGTTTGTGCGATGACAGGTTCGCGACCATCGTCGCCAGGGCCGCCCCCAGCGCGCCCAGCGCCGCGGAAATCGACCCGCCGCCCGGCGCCGGCGACTCAGACGCCGTCTCCTCGACGAAGCCCTCGAGCGTCAGATCGACCAGCCGCTTCGCCTTGCCCCGCCGGGCCGCGATCGCGTATTCGATGATCTTCTCTTCCGGCTTGAACGGATACAGATCGTTCAGCCCGAGCGTCTTGACCGCGATCTTGATCAGCTCTTTGTCCGACACGCCCGTCGAGCGGTGCTGCTTCTTCAGAAAATACCGCCCGGCGTCGAGCAGCGTGCGCAGCGGCATCAGCCCCACCAGTTCCGACCCCGTTACTCGCACGCCCCGCGCCTCCGCCTTCTTGCAGCACTCGTCGAACGCGACGTGCAGCGGCGTGACGCCGAGGTTCGTGAGGTTGATCGACACCTGCGCGATGCCGTACTCCTCGATGAACCAGCCGATGGCCTTGACGCACTTGAGCGTGCCGGGGAGCCAGACGGGGTGGCCGTGCTCGTCGCGGACGATGTGGCCGGACGCGGGGTCGCGCTTCTCGCGGCCCTTCTCGCGGATGTCGAAGGCGATCGCGTTGGCCCGCCGCGTCGAGGTCGTGTTCAGGTTGACGTTGTACGCGACCAGGAAATCGCGGGCGCCGACGGCCGTCGCGCCGCTGCGGGCATTGAACGTCACCGGCCCGAAGTCGGGGCTGTGCTCGGGCTTGCTCAGTCGGTCGGGCAGGGCCTCGTACTCGCCCTCGCGCACGGTCGCCAGGTTTTGCCGCTCCGGCTTGAGGGCGGCGTGCTCGTAGCAGTAGATCGTCAGGCCGACCTCGTCGGCCAACCGCTGCGCGAGCTTGCGCGCCCAGGCGACTGTCTCCTCCATCGTGATGTTCGCCACGGGCACGAGCGGGCACACATCCATCGCCCCGAACCGCGGGTGCTCGCCCTTATGCCGGCGCATGTCGATTACTTCCGCCGCCTTGCGGGCCGCGCGGACCGCGGCCTCGAGCACCGGCTCCGGCGGCCCGACGAACGTCACGACCGTGCGATTCGTCGCTTGGCCCGGGTCGACGTCGAGCAGCCAGACGCCCTCGACGGTCTCGATCTGGTCCGTGATCTGCCGGATGAGGGCGGGGTCGCGCCCCGCGCTGAAATTCGGCACGCACTCAACCAGTGGTCCGTTCATCGGATCGGTTTCTCCAACTCGCGGCCGTAGGTCAGACCAACGTACGTGTGCCACTGCTCTTGAGCAGTGCGGTGCCGGCGTACGCGTGCCACGCTCGTGCGAGAATCCCTTCTTGCACGCGAAAAAGCGGGCATCCCTTCGCGACTTCTACGTCGGCCACGGGGGGCCGACGCTACCTACGCCGGTTCGGCCGGCTCCTCCTGTTGCGCGACCTCGAGCACCGGCGGCGGGGCCTCGTACTTCGGCAGCTTCGGTTCCGGCACGGCCTCGAGCAGCTTGCGGACGATCTGCACCGAGTCGAGCCCCTGCGCCTGGGCCGCGAAGTTGCACGCGATGCGGTGGCGCAGCACGGGCACTGCGACGTTGCGGACGTCGTCGAGGCTGACGCTGTAGCGCCCGTCCATCGCCGCAAACGCCTTGCCGCCCCAGATCAGGAACTGCCCCGCCCGCGGCCCGGCGCCCCAGTCCACGTATTTCTTGATGAACTCCGGGGCGCTGGGGTCGCTCGGCCGCGACGCCCGCACCAGTTGGGCCGCATAGTCGATCACGTACTCCGTGGCCGGAATGGCGGCGATGAGCTTTTGCATGTTGAGCACGCGCGTCGCGTTGAGCACCTTCCGCATCGCCGGCTCGGCGGTCTGCGCGGTGCGGGCGAGGATCTGCCGCTCTTCTTCCAGGCTCGGGTAGTCCACCCAGATGTTGAACATGAAGCGGTCGAGTTGGGCCTCCGGCAACGGGTACGTCCCCTCCTGCTCGATCGGGTTCTGCGTCGCGATGACGAAGAACGGGTTCGGCAGCGGGTATGTCTCACCGGCCGCGGTCACCTCGCGCTCCTGCATCGCCTGGAGCAACGCGGCCTGCGTTTTCGGCGGGGCCCGGTTGATCTCGTCCGCCAGCACGATGTTCGCGAACACCGGCCCCTTCACGAAGCGGAACCCGCGCCGGCCGTCCGGCAGCTCGTCGATCACTTCCGTGCCAGTGATGTCGGAGGGCATCAGGTCGGGCGTGAACTGGATACGGCGAAAGTCCAGCGACGTGATGCGGGCGAGCGACGAGACCATCAGGGTTTTCGCCAGCCCGGGCACGCCGACGAGCAGGCAATGCCCGCGGGCCATGACGGCCGCGAGCATCTGCTCGATCACGGCCTTCTGGCCCACGATTGCCTGCCCCAGCTCCTGCGTGATGGTGGTCTTGGAGGCGGCGAAGCGGTCCAGCAGCGTCGCGAAGGTCTCTTTGGCCATGGCGGGAGTTAAGAATAGCGAGTAACGAGTAACGAGTTAAGACCCCCGCCACCGTTCCCGCCACTCGTTACTCGCTACTCGTCACTGGTCACCCGTAACTCTCCGCGGCAGCCGCCCCTCGTCATACGCCCGCTCCAACCGTTCATACGCCGCGCTGTAGGCCACGAACCGCACCTGGTACTCCAGCCGGTCGGCTTCGGCGATTGCTTTGTCGGGGTGCCAGCGGCGGGCCGCGTCACGCCAAGCCCGCTTCAGCTCGTCCCGGGTAGCGCTCTCGGGCAGGCCGAACAGGGCGAGCGCGTCAGCCTCGGGCAGCCGGGCCGCCTGCCGCTGCACGCCCTCCGCGACCGCGGCCTGCTCCGCCGCGTCCGCGGACTCCCGCAGCCACTCCCAATCCCACACGTCCGGCAGCAGCGCCCCCAAGCTCGACCCGACCACCGTCATAAACCGCGTAAACGGCTTGCCACGCAGGCGAAACAACCCGTCCAGCAGCAGCCCGGCGCCCGCGGCGGCGGTTCCGGCAACACGCGCGCTCTTCTTGCGCTGCACCGCCCGCTGGTCGCGCAGGAGCGGGCCCACGTCCTCCTGCCACACGCGGCGGAGGAAGCGACGGAACGCCTCGGTTTCATCGACGGCAGACGGCATGTGGGCCTCTCGGAGGCGCGAATTGCGGCGAGCCGTCGCCCGCCGCCCGCGAATCGTTTATATCATGCGTCGGCATGTTGGCCCAGCTTGAAGCCTCTGGTTTGGCGTCCCCGCTCGCCGGAGCGGCGTCCATCGCCATCCTGCTCCTGGCGCTACTGGGGCGCTACCGGTTGCCCTTGGGCGTCGGCGAGGCGTGGTTCGTCGGCGCGCTCAGCGGGGCGCTTCTGCTCAGCCAGGCGACCTTGCCCGGCGCGACGGAGGGCTTCGTGCTGAGCATCAGTCTGGCCGGACTTGCCGTATTGTGGGTCATCGTCGCTGTGTGGATTGAGCGCGCCCCTGCGGCGGAGGCCGCAGCAGATCTGGTGAACCGCCACGCCGCGCGGTGCGGGCTAGCCCGCCACGCCGCGGCCCTCACGGGCCTGCTGGCGGTGCCGGCGCTGACGATGCGCGGCGCGCCGCTCGATCTGCCGGCCCTGCAAGTCGTGCTGGGGATGCTGCTGGTTGCGGCGGGTGGCCTTTATTTCTGGCGGCGCAACGCGCTCGCCCGGCACGCCGCCGTCGCACTAATCGTCCTTTTGCTGGTCGGCGCCGCGCGGGCGTGGCCGGCGGCACTTGGGACGAGAGCAGCGCCTTTTGCGCTCGTTCTGCTGCTGGCGGGCGGCGTCAGCCTGGCCGTCGCTGTCGCGACGATCCTCGCCGACTGGCGGCTGCGCACACACCTGTCGCGGACCGCGCCGGAAGGGCTGGCCGCTCCCCCGCCCAAACACCGCCACGCGAACGCGCTGGTCGTCGTGCTCGGCGTGCTGGTCGGCGTCGGCGGCCTCCTGCGGTCGGACGCGGTCGCGACGCCGATCGCTGTCGGCTTGGCGGCGATCGCCGTCTCGGCTGTCGGCCACCGTCGGCGGTCAAATGCCGTGGGCGAGCTGGGCCTGGCGCTGGTGGCCGCGACCGCCTACACCGTGCCGGGCGCGTGGCTGCCACGATCCGCGACGAGTGGTCTGCTTGGCTGTGCGCTGGCGGGCGTGTGGATGCTCTGGCTGGCGCGGTTCTGGCACCAGCAGCTTAACCAGGAAAAACCCTGGACGACCGCGGGGCGGCTGATCCCCCTCGCCCGGCAGCTCAGCCACACCCTGGCTGGCGCGGAAGTGCTGCTGGCGGGCATGTTGATCGTCCTGCCGGCCTCCCCGCGCGACCCACATCCGTGGCTCGCGCTCCTCACCCTGCTGTTCATGCTGCTCCATTGGACCATGCTCGTGCGCGACGCGGCCGTGCTGCACGCGCCGGCCAGCGCCCTGGCCGCCTGTGCCGTCCTCCTCGCCGCACTCAGCCCCGCACACTTCCTCGCGGCCTGCTACGGCGTGCCCCTGACGCCGGAACTGCTTCTGGCACTGGCCGCGCTGGCCCTGGCCCTGCGGGCCAGCCGGCGGGGCGAGTCGGCGGCGGCGGCGTACGCGTACAACGCCTATCTTGGCGGCCTGCTTCCGCTCGCAATGTTCTACGACACCGTGCTCGGCGACACCGCGTCGGCGCATCCCGCGCTGACGACCGCAGCCGGCGCCGGGCTGCTCCTGGCCATCGGTTGGCGCTGGGGTATCGGCCGCTGGGGTTCGAGTACCGCTTGTTCGGCGGCGGGGGGTTCCTATAATGGCGCGGCATAGGCTCACGTAATCTGTTGGCACAGCGTCGTGGCTCCCTTTGGGCCGGTGAGCAGGCGGTCAGCGGTCGCGGCAGCGAGTGGAGGCAACCATGGCGGAAAATGAGGTTGAGCTTCGCAGAATCGTGTGGTCGCAGACGTTCCCCTTCGTGCGGCTGTTCCGAACGCTCGGGCTGGCGCTGGATTTCAAACGCCTGACGCTGGCACTGGCCGGCGTCGTCCTCGCCTACCTTGGCGGCCGCATCCTGGACTCGATGTGGACACGCAGCGGGGCGGGCGTAACCGTGCTGGAGTCTGCCGGCCACCTCCAGACGGAGATCGAGGTCTACAGCAAGCTGCCCGGAGCGCAGTTCAACGAATGGCGGCAGGCCGCCGCCACCCTCCGTGACGAGGCGCGCGCCCGCGTGCTCGTGCTGGCGGGCAAGGCGGCCGATCCACCGGATGCACTGCGGAAGCTGGCCGCATCCACGGTGCGCTCCCTGGTCATGGATGCGAAGTACACGGAGTCCCTCCGCGACGCCCGCAAGCTCGTTACCGAGCGCTTGAAGGCCGGCCTGGAGGTGATTGCCAAGGACAAGGACCTTTCGCGGAGCGATCGGGCCAGCCGGCGGGCGGCGCTCATCGGCGCGGCCGACAGCCTGCGGCTGCTGCTGGACGACGGGCGGCGCGTCTGGGTGAGCCCTCCGCCCGATCCCGCGGCCGCCATGAATCTGCTGCTGGCCGCCGACCCGAGCGTGGAGGCCGGCCGGCTGAGCAGGGACCGCAGGGACTTGCAGACGGTGGGTAACGTGCAGCATGGCCTGGCGCAGTGCGAGCGCCTCGAGCCCCGCGGTCCGTTCCGCGGTCTGCTGGGCTTCGAAGCGCACTGCTTCGCCGCCGCCATCGAGGGCGTGTGTGCCGGACGCTGGGGGTTTGCCGAGGGCGCGGCCGATCCCAACCCCGCGCTGGTGAGCAGCATCGCCTCCGCGGGCCGCGGAGTGGTGTGGCTGGTCACGCACCGGCTGTGTTTTTCCGTGCTGTTCGGCCTGTACCTGCTCGTCGTGTTCGGATATTTCGGCGGGGCGGTATGCCGCAGCGCGGCGGTGCAGTCGGCCCGCAACGAAGGCATCCCGATGGGCGAGGCCCTGCGCTTCGCGCGCGAGAAGTTCAGCGGCTTCCTGCTCGCACCGCTCATGCCGCTGGGCTTCTTCGTCGTCATCGCTGTGCTCATCTTCATCGGCGGACTGGTTGGCGCCGTCCCGTGGATCGGCGAGCTGCTTGCCGGCGTGTTCTACCCGTTGAACCTGCTCGGCGGGTTCGCGCTGGCCGTGATCCTCCTGGCCGTCGTACTCGGCTTCCACCTCATGTGGCCGACGATCGCAGTCGAGGGCTCCGACGGCTTCGATGCACTGTCGCGAGCGTGCAGCTACGTCGGCAGCCGCATCTGGCACTGCGGGTTCTACTCGGCCGTGCTGCTGCTCTACGGCGGCGTGTCCTTCGTGCTGGTGCGGCTGGTCGGGACG
>CAIWOY010000184.1 GCA_903914415.1 uncultured Phycisphaerales bacterium
CCGTCGGCCTTCAGGCCGAGACTATGGGACGAGCCCCCCGCGACCGCCACGAAGCCCGTGTTCGGTGCCGGCACGTTGCACTGGCCGTCGTAGGTGAGTCCCCACGCCACGATCGAGCCGTCGGCCTTCAGGCCCAGGCTGTGGTACCAGCCCCCCGCGACCGCCACGAAGCCCGTGTTCGGTGCCGGCACGTTGCATTGCCCGTAGTCGTTCCATCCCCACGCCACGATCGAGCCGTCGGCCTTCAGGCCCAGGCTGTGCCACAAGCCCCCCGCGACGGCGACGAAGCCGCTGTTGGGCGCCGGGACGTCGCACTCGCCGTGGCCGTTCGATCCCCACGCCACGAGCGAGCCGTCGCCCTTCAGGCCGAGACTGTCGTCCCCGATCGCCGCGACGGCCACGAAGTCCGAGTTCGGCGCCGGCACGTTGCACTCGCCGAAGTCGTTCGATCCCCACGGCACGATCGAGCCGTCGGCCTTCAGGCCGAGACTATGGGACGAGCCCCCCGCGACCGCCACGAAGCCCGTGTTCGGTGCCGGCACGTTGCACTGGCCGTCGTAGGTGAGTCCCCACGCCACGATCGAGCCACCTTGCGCGCTGGCTGAGAAGTCAAAGGTCATGACGCTCGCAGAAGCGCTGATGCTCGTGATCGCCAGGCCCGACGCGCTGCCATCCCACCAGTCCGTGTCCGGAATCGTGGACGGGGTGCAGTCGGTGTATTCCGGCGCGGCCCAGAGGTCCGTCGCATCGCCGTAGTTGGCGTTGTGCTCCAGGTCCCAGCGCCCGTCGGCCTGCACCAGGGTCACGAGGTAGTGCGACTCGGGCGTCATCTCGTTGTTGCTGTTGTCGCCCAGCGTGTCGATGTGCCAGATGCCCAGGCCGGCATCCGGCAGCCCGGCGTCACGTCCGGCCTGTTGGCGGTTCTCGATCAGGTAGTACTCGTTGGGATGTCCCGAACGGTCGAACTTGAAAAAGCGGTTGGCGCTTGAGGCCGGCACGGTCAAGCGGGCCTGTGGGACGGTGAGCAGGATCGTCTGGGACCAGCCGGCGATATGCTTGAGGTACGCGCAGGGCTCGCACGGGTTGGTGTCCGACGTGGAGTAGGCCATCAGACAGAACCGGCCCACCCCAGTCGAGTCATAGTCGTAGTCGTACAGGTCGGGCCAGCCCAGCAGCATGTGCCCGTTCTCGTGACAGAACGTCCGCAAGCGCAGGGCAGTGCCCATGTTGGTGATCTGATACCGCCGCGTACACACGCCGTCCGCGCAGAACGACACCCACCCGGCGTGGGGCCAGAGCCCCTCGGCCCAGTCGTTCCACACGTTGCCGGCGTAGAAGCAGTTGACGGCGTCGATCACGCCGTCGCCGTTGGCGTCGTATTGGCTGAAATCGAAGCCGTCGTCATCGAGGTCCGCCAGGGCTTCAATGATCAGCTCGCGTGCCCGCGTGCCGTAGGCAATGTTCGGGTCAGTGTAGTAGCCCTTCGGGTGCGCGGCGCGGTAGTACGCCGTAGGCACGAAACTGGTGTAGGTCAGGGCCCCGTCCGACACGTCAAAGAAGTAGTCGCGTACCGACCCATTGTCGCCGAACCCGGTAAAGCCGACCTGGTTGCAGTAGTTGCTGACGGTGGCCGCGGGGATGGTCCCCACGTCGTCCGAAAAATCGACGATCAAACAAATGCCCTGGACGTTGCTCCGGTCCCCGGCGCGCGGGGCGGCCCGTCCGCCGAGGATCAACCGGCCCTCCTCCTCCCAGCGGGCCCGGGTGGCGCGCGCCTGGGCGTGGGCCGCGGATTGATTGATCCGCACATGCGCCACTAGCCCGAGGGCGTCTCGCGCGGGCGAACCCACCGGCACGGCGGTCGAGCGCAGATCGTTGCCGTCAGCCGTCAGCGTCGCGTAGCACAGGAAGCGGCTATCCGGGTCGCGGACTACGGTGTACCCGTCCAACGACTCGGTGACGCCGTAGAACTCATCGCCCCAGATGCGCACCTCGATCCAGGTGCCGTCCGGCTGCGGCAGGCGGAAGGTTTCCCCGACGATGGGAGCCGCCCATACCGCCTGTACGGCGACGATCTGGACCAGAATTGCAGAGAGCGCCGCGATCGCGCGCCGTGCCGTTGACCCACTAGGCATTGTCCCATACCTCCTACGGTGGTACGAGATGTCGCTCACGCCTCGCCCGACTTCAGCGTCCGCCCATTCTCAACCATTGTACAGCGCCCTAACCCCAGCGCGTCAACGTTTTTTCGCCGCGCGCGAAGGCGTGTGACTGAACTCGGTGGCACGGCCAATTATCGGCGAACAAACGGCTTGCGCGTGCGGCCGCTACTGGAAACCGCTCGTGTCCGGCCCGCAACCAGCTACCCGCAACCTTCGCGCGCTGGCGCGTGTGGCCCGGATGCAGCGCCCCGATCCGCCTGCGGGGCCGAGACTCGTCGCCGACCCCGCAGACCTCTCCGCACCCACAAGGAATAGTCACACCCGCGGGTGGCACGGTCTGGCGCAGCGCAGCCAGGCCGTGGCGGCCCCCGCTATGGCGCCAGGAAGTTCTCTTCCACGTATTTCGCCGCCGTGGGGAACATCTGGGCCGCCCGGGCCAAGTCCACCGGCATCGGCCGCAGGTCCGCGAGCTTCGCGACGCGCGCGGACTGCGTCGCCGCGCGGTGCAGCGGGATCTGGGCCGACGGCCCCGTGGCCAACTCCTGTTCGACCGCCGCGGAAAGCAGGTAGTTAATGAGCTGCGCGCCGGCCTCCGGGTGCGGGCAGCCTTTTACCAGCGCCAGTGTGTTCGGCAGCAGCAGCGTGCCCATCTGCCCGTCGCCGGCATCCGGGAACACGATCTTGACCGCGTGCCCCGCATCGACCTCCTCGATCGCATCGTCGGTGTCGGTGAGGCCGAACGCGAGCTGCCCGCGGCCCACCATCTCCGCGCACGCCTTGTTGCCGCCGACGATCTGGATGTCATTGGCTTTGAACGTGTCCAGCAGAGCCTTGGCGCCTGACTCGCCGAGCACCGCGAAGAGACCAGCCACATGCGAGGCCGTCGTTCCGAATAGCGGCTTGGCCATGCCGACGCGGCCTTTCCACCTGGGGTCCGCCAAGTCGCGGATGGAGGTCGGGCATTCGTCGGGCTTGACCAAGTCCGTGTTTACGAGCAGCACGCGCGCCCGGGCCGCGAAGCCGAACCAATACCCGTTCGGATCGCGGTCCGCCGCGGGGTAGTTCGCCGCCTCGGCCGGCTGGCACGGCTGGAGCAGACCCTCGTCCTTCAGGCGGATGGTGTTGACGGGCTCGTTGTTCCAGAACACGTCGCAGCGGGGGCGCTGCGCCTCCGCGCGGATGCGGTTCACGAGCCCGATCGTCTTCGTCGATTCACTGTCGTACACCGTGCGGACCTGAACGCCGGTCTGCTTCGCAAACCGCTCCAGAATCGGCTCGGAGAACTGCCGGTCCAGCGCCGTGTAGACGATGACCTCGTCCGGCGGCTTGCGCTCGCACCCGCCGAAGAGGCTGACCAGCGTCACGACGGTTACGATCGCAGCTACGACTCGCATGTTCGCCTCCGCGCCAGCAACCATGCCAGCCCGCCCCACGGCAGCAAGATGCAGCCGATCGAGAGCAGGGCTAGCACCGCCAGGTCCCGGTACACGCCGAAGTGCATGAGCGTGAACGCCCGGATCGCGGTGGTTTCCCATCCGGGCGGCACGACCAGCATCGTGGCCCCGACCTCGCCGAAGCAGAGGATGACGACCACCAGCCAGGCCAGGATCGCGTCGCGGCGCAGCGCGGGCCAACGCACGTGCCGATGCACCCCCAGCCAGTCGCACCCGTCCACCCGCGCCGCCCATTCCAGCTCGCACGGCGTCCGGCGGACCGCCGGAATCAGCAGGAGCACGCCGATCGGCAGAAAGCGCACGAAATAGCCAATGGCGACCACTACGGGCGAGTCGTACACCGCACCGAGCACGCCGGGCCGGTTGAGAAGAGCGGTGAGACTGATGCCGACGGTTGGCGCTGGAATCGCAAGCAACAGGACGATCGCCGCGGCCGCCAGCCAGCGCAGGCGCGCCCCGCGTGCTATCGCCCACGCCAAACCGCCCGCCGGAAGCACCACGAGCGTCGCGCCGAGCGCGGCCAGCGCCGTTGTCGTCCAGAGCTCGTGGCGCAAGTTCAGGACGGCAGCGCCCAGCCCGGCCAGCGGCCGAAGCCGGAGAACCAACGGGACGAGCAGCGTGCCTGCGCCGGCCGCGACCAGCGCGCCGGCCGCCACGCCGGCCGGGATTCGCCATCGCCGCAGTGCCAGCGTGGGTGGCTTCGCTCCCGCTTCCCACGGCGAATCCTCGCCGAGCAGCCGGTATCGTCGCTCCACCACGGCCAGCAGCACTGCCAGCACGAGCATGACCGGCACGGAGGTGAGCAGGGGGCCGACGCGGCCGTGGTCCAACTGGTACTGCGTATAGCACTCCTCCGAGAACGTACGCACGATCAGGAGGTCTGCGATCGTGAAATCCGTCGCCACGAATAGCGTGACGATCATGACGACGGCGACGATGCCCCACGCCGCCTGCGGCAGCGTGACCCGCAGCAGCACCGTCGCCCGGCCGGCATCCAGCAGCGCCAATTCCTCGAGCTCGCGGCCAGCGGCTCGAAACGCAGTCCCCAGCACCAGCGTGGCCAGCGGCGCGTAAACCAAGCCGTAGAGCAGACCGCACAGCCCTGCGCAAACCAAGTCGTAGCGCAAACCGCACAGCCCCGGAAACCTAATGCTGAGCAGCCGTGGCGCGAGCGACAGGAAGAACACCGCGCTGACATACACCGGCACGCACGCGCCGAGCAGCGCAGCGCCCACGAGCGCACGCCGCCCGGGCATGTCGGTCCGCGCCACCAGCAACCCCAGGCACGTCCCCATTCCAACCGCCGTCAGCCCCGCGACGCCGCACACGACGCCCGTGTTTTCGAGCAGCGTGAGCCAGCGGCGGACATTCAAGACGCCGGTCAGGCTCGCGGAATGCCCGGCCCCGAAAAACGCGCCGGCGGCATCCAGAATGGCGTAGGCCGGCACCACCAACGCCGCGAGCAGTGCTGCCGTGTGAAAACCGACGGCGGCCCAGCGTAGCAAATCACCGGCTTTCGGTACTCGTTCGGCCATCGGCCCAAATGCCCCGCGCCAGGTTGCACGCAGACCTACGCGCTCCACTTTTGGTTCCCGACGCACTGTAGCATGGTCGCCTGGGCGCCGCGAGCGGCTGGCCGCCGGGGCCGGGCGGGCGCGTGGCCGCGGGGCGCCGGCGCCGTTATCATCTCGGGCTGCGTTCGACACTACGGAGTTCCACCGATGCGTGCACACGGCTTCTCACGCCGGGATTTTCTCCGACAGGGCTTGCAAGCGGCCGGGGGGCTGGTCCTGACGCCGACGCTGCTCGCGCAGACGACGACCTCGCAAACCGCGACCACGCCGGCGTCGAGTACGAAGAAGTTCGAGATCTCGCTCGCGGCCTGGTCGGTCCACCGCATGTTTTTCGCCGGCAAGATCAAGCAGATCGACCTGCCGGAGCTGTGCCGCAAGGAGTTCGACATCGGCGGCCTCGAGTTGGTCAACAGCTTCTTCGCCAGCCCGCAGTACACGTACTGCATGGATTTGCGCAAGCGGGCCGAGGACAGCGGCGTCAAGATCCTGCTCATCATGTGCGACGGCGAGGGGGACATGTGCCACTCGGACCCGACGGAGCGCCGGCAGGCCGTCCGCAACCACCGCAAATGGCTCGACGCGGCCCATCTGCTCGGCTGTCACTCGATCCGCTGTAACGCCAGCGGTGCCGAGCCCGGCGACCCGGACGCGGTCAAGCGCTGTGCCGAGAGCTTTGCGGCGCTCGTGGACCTGGCGCGCCCTGACAAGCTCAACGTCATCATCGAGAATCACTGGGGCTTCTCGTCCGACCCCGACGCGCTCCTGGCCGTGCTCAAGGAGGTCAACGATCCGCTGCTCGGCACGCTGCCGGACCTCGGCAACTTCCCGCCGGAGGCCGACCGCTATGAAGCTGTGCGGAAGATGATGCCGTATGCGAAGGGCGTCAGCGCCAAGTGTTACGCATTCGACCCGGAGGGAAACGAGACGACGATCGACTACGCCCGCATGATGCGCATCGTCCTCGACGCCGGCTACCGCGGCTTCGTCGGCATCGAGTACGAAGGCAAGAACCCGGACGAGATCGCCGGCGTGAAGACTTGCAAACGCCTGCTCCAGCGGTTTCAGTAGGGCCGGCGTCAGGCGCCCTGTGATCTGGAGGTCGGTGGCCCGTAGCTGCGAATCCACGTTATGAGTCAGTCTGCAAAGAAAGCTGTCGTCGTCAGTGTGATCGTCATCGTCGTGCTCGCCGTCGCGGGTTGGCGGATCGCCCGCCAGCGTCAGTTGCCGCGCGTGCGCGAGATCACGGGGGCGACGATCACGATGCTGGACGTCGCCCGGCAGACGGCCGAGGTCGAGTTCGTCCACCCCAAGACCGGCCGCATGATCAAGCTCCCCGGCACGCTCGCGCCCGGGTGCCAGATCTTCATCGATGGTCAGCCGGCCGGCCTGGCGGACCTGCGCGTGGGCGACGTGGCCAGCGTGCGGGGCACGATCTACTCCGGCTACTCCGTGTCCGTGCAGGCCGATGTGGTCCGCGTGACGCGCGCCGGCCCGCGCACGCAGCCGGCGCCGACCACTACGCAGGCCGCGGGCGGTTCGTAGCGCGATGCCCGCCTCTACCGACGTCACGACCTTCCCGCCTCGCAACCGGCGGGGGCTCTGCGGCTTGGCCGCGCTGGGCCTGCTAACTGCCGCCGGTCTGCTGCACCTCTGGTATCTGATCGACCGCTGCCCGCTGGACCTCTCCGGCGACGAGGCCCACTACTGGGAATGGTCGCGGCGGCTCGACTGGAGTTACTACAGCAAAGGCCCGCTGGTGGCGTACGTCATCGCGCTGGGACGCTGCCTGCTCGCCGGCTGGTCCGAGCGGGTCGTCGGCAACGAAATGCTGGCGGTGCGCGTGCCCGCCATCCTGCTCTCGATCGGCACCGGCCTGGGCACCTACACGCTCGCGCTACGGACGCTGGGTCGGCCGCGGCTTGCGCTCGGCGCGGTGGCCCTCACCTGCACGATTCCCGTCCTTGCGGCGGGGGCGCTGCTGCTGACCATCGACGCGCCGCTCGCCTTCTGCTACGTCTGGGCGCTGGTCGCGTGCGTCGGAGGGCTGCGCGGCTCGACAACCGCGCCTTGGCTCGTCGCGGGCGTACTCATCGCGCTCGGCTTCCTCGCCAAGTTCACGATGCTGCTCATCTTTCCCGTCGTCGCGCTCGCGATCCTGACGGAGCCGGACTTCCGCGCCAGCCTGCGGCGGGGGGGGCCATACGTCGCGACGCTCATCGGCCTGTGCGGCCTGGTGCCGATCGTGATCTGGAATTCGCAGCACGGCTGGGTCAGCTTCCGGCATGTCGCCGGTCAGGCGGGCGTCGGGCACCGTGCGACCTTCAGCTTTGCCGGCCCGCTCGAGTTCTTCGCCGGCCAGGCCGCGGTCGTCGGGCCGATCTGGTTCGGAGCGATGATCTGTGCCGTCGTGGCGCTCTGGCGGCGCGCGGAACCCCGGGCCGGCGAGCAGCATTCGGCGGCGGCGTTGCGCCTGCTGCTGTACGCGACCGTCGTGCCGTGGGGCGTGTTCCTGGCCTTCAGCCCGCTCACGAAGGTCCAGCCGAATTGGCCGGTGCTCAGCGTGCTGCCCGGCTGCATTGCCCTTGCGCTCTGGCTGTCGCGCCTGCTCCGCGAGCGCGGCAGTGACGCTCACCGGTGGGGCCGGGCGCTCGTCACGACCGGGAGCTTCGTCGGCGTCGCGACCGTACTCCTGCTGCACTTCACGGCGGTGTTGATGCCGGTCTTTGCGTGGCTGGCCCGCAGCGCGCCACCGTGGAGCGAGACGCCGGTCGCGAAGTACGATCCGTCGGCGCGGCTGCGCGGCTGGTCGCAACTGGGGGCCGCGGTGGGGCGGCAGCTCGCGGCGCAGCGGGCGGCCGGCCGCGACCCGTTCATCGTGACCGACGACTATCAGGTCGCCAGCGAGATCGCGTTCTACTGCCCCGGCGAGCCGCACGTCTATTGCCTGCAATCCGTCCTCGGCGACCGCGAAAGCCAGTACGATCTGTGGCCGAATCCGATCCGCGACGCGCCCCGGTTCATCGGCCGCCCGTGCCTCTACGTCGGCGTCCGCAAGCCGGAGCTGTTCGGCGGCGGGGCGTTTCAGCAGGCCGTGCTGCGCGGCACGCGGCTCGCCGAGACCGTCGAGCACCGCGTGCGCGGCCAGTTGCTGCACGCGTGGTCGGTCTACGCCTGCGACGAGTTCGCGGGTGTGCCGCCGGAGTTGATGAAGCGCCTCGGCAGGAAGTTCTGATGGCTACGTCCGATCCATCGCCCGCCGCCAGCGATCCGCATGACGCGCCGACCGCAACGGCGCGTTGCTCGTGCTCGCTGGCCACTTGGCTATGGCTGATCGCGGCCGTCGTTGTGATTGTCGCCGGGTTCGCCGGGTTTGACCGCTGGTTCTACGAGCATGTTTCGCTCGTCCTCAACAACGAAGCCCGGCCGCTCGACCGCGGGTTCTACGCCGTCACCAAGCCGTTTTGGGAGACGTGCCGGTGGGTGTTTGGCAGCCCGCTGGGTGTGCTCGTGCTGTTCGGCGGGGCGGTTTTCCTGCGGCCGACGCGCTGGCGGCTGTACGCCGCGGGTTTGATCGGCATCACCGTGGCGGCGTTGCTGGCGAACGTGGCCCAGGGGGCGATCGGGCGGCTGCGGCCGAACCAGGCGGCCAGCGCCGTCACGTTTGCGCCGCCGTTTTCCGAGCTGCTGACCAAGGAACGCGTCTGCTTCCCGTCGGGCGAAGCGGCGACGGCGTTCGCGCTCGCATGCGTCGCGGCGGGCCTCTTACCGCGCTGGCGGGCGGCGTTTTACGCGGTCGCCGGGCTGACGGCGGCGGCGCGGCTCGTGAATGGGGCGCACTACGTCAGCGACGTCGTCGCGGGTGCGGTCTTCGGCGTCGTGGTCGCCGGGCTGCTGTTTCGGTGGCTGTCGCGGCTGTCGTCAGGTGCCCAACTCGAGCGGTCGTAGCGGACGGCGTGAGGCAAGGCCGCCAAGAGTGCCAAAGGGTTGGCATTGTTCCGGATAAAAGGGCCGCTGGCGGGGCGGAAAGCCGAAGGATGCCAAGTGTGCCAACTGTGTGCGCCCCCTAGTTGGCATCCTTCCGATAACTGCGCGGCGATATGCACAGGGCGGGGAGCGGGCGCGAGTGAGCCGGTCGTGCGCGGGCACGCGGAGGGGAAGATGCTCAGTGAGCATCCTGGAGGGGCGATAATGTCGCGTTTCTGAGCGTTGGGGCCGAAGGTGATCAAGATGCTCATGTCTGTGGGGGTCGTAAATGAGAATCTTCCGATAACCGCGGCCGGCCGGGCGGCGCCGTGCGCGCCTGATGGCACGGGACGCCCTGGGCGGGGGCGGAGCGCGGAGCGGGCGCGGGGCGACGAGGCGGTCATTCTAGACATACTAGCATAGAAAGGGCGGGCGGGCAAGGCGGGGCGGGGGGCTTGGGCGAGATTGGCGGCCGCTGCGCGATTTTAGCGGAGAAAAAGCAGGGACTGAGGGACCAAGGGGCGGAAAGCGACGGGCGGGCGGGGCTCTCGTTCCAGCACGATCTTGCGGCGGAAGGCGCTTGGGCGTATGCTTCGCGCGTCCTGAGCAACTCGGTTGAAAACGCTGTCTCGGCGGTATGAGTCTCGGGGATGCAGCCAAGCCCTGGCAACCTGAGCCCCCGCGATGGCGGCCTGAGGCACATGTCTCAGCCGTGTCGACGCAGTCTGACGCTCGGAGGGAGCTTCTACGGCGCTCCGGGTCAGGGGCGCGTCTTGTCGCAACTGGCTGCTGTCTCAAGGGTTATGGCCGCTGCGCTTCTCGTTTCGCAGGCCTCACATAGGGCACTCGTGGTGGCATCGGGGGTATACGGCTCAACGTGACGATGCTATGCCCAAACTATAGAGGTATGATGAGCCATCAGATGATGTTCAACGAAAGCAGATCATTAGAGCTTCTTCGACTTGGTTCCGGGCTCGTAAGAGTTCAGCCGTTTGCAGTACTTGCGGCGGGTAGCGGCGGGAGTTGGCCGGTTTGCAGGTAGGTGCGCAGGGCGTTGGCGATGGTCAGCAGGGGGTCGTGGCCGCGGAGGCGCAGCGTGCGGTAGACGCTCATC
>CAIWOY010000185.1 GCA_903914415.1 uncultured Phycisphaerales bacterium
CCGTGAGGATGTACACCGCGCGCCGCCACCGCGAGGACAGCGGGGCGCGACCCAGGTATGATTGCGCGGCGCAGCCATGAAACGCCCGTATCAGCAGCTCGCGGGGGCCGTCCGCAGTTCGGGCGAGCGCCCGCAGATCATGCAGGCCGTGGCCGACGCGCTTTGGCGGGAGTTCATTGGAACGGGCGTCTCGTGGGTCGGCTTTTACACCCACGAAGGCGGCGACGAGCTCGTGCTGGGCCCGCGGCAGCCCAAGCCGGCGTGCTCGCCGATCGGGCTGCACGGGGCCTGCGGGCGGGCGTTTACCACGCGTCAGCCGCTGGTCGTGCGCGACGTGCGCGATCTGGGTCCAAACTACATCGCCTGTGATCCGCGCGATCGGTCCGAAGTGGTCGTACCACTGCTCGAACCCGGCGGCCGGTGCTGGGGCGTGCTCGACTTGGACAGTCACGAGGTCGGCAGCTTCGGCGAGGACGACGTCGCGGGGCTCGTCGAGGTTCTCCGGGCCGCGCGGCTGACCGAGTAACCGCGGGTGCGGCGGCGCACGAACTGCGTTATGCTACGGCGGGAATCGTAGTTCTGCGTTGAGCGAGGAGCAGGAACCAAACATGCACACGACGCCGTTGAACGCCTTTCATCGTGACTGCAACGCCCGGCTGGTCGAGTTTGCGGGGTGGGAGATGCCCGTCGTCTACACGGGCATTATCGAGGAGCACAATTATACGCGGCAGCACTGCTCCGTGTTCGACGTGTCGCACATGGGACGCGTCGAGTTCCGCGGCCCGGATGCCGGCCGGCTGCTGGAACGTCTCAGCACGCGCAACATCGGCCAGGCCAAACCCGGCATGTGCCGCTACAGCCACGTGTGCCGGGACGACGGCGGTATCCTCGACGACGTGATCGTGTCGTGCTTCGAGGACCACTACCTGGTCGTGTGCAACGCGTCGAACCGCGAGAAGCTGCTCGGTTGGTGGCAGCAGCAACGCCGGGGATTCGACATCGAGATTACGGACCGCACGTTCGAGACCGCGATGATGGCGATCCAGGGGCCGGAGGCGCTGCAGACGATGGGGCGGCTACTGCCGTTCCCGATCGACGATCTGAAACGCTACCGCTTCAAGACCGGCAACATCATGGGTGCGGATTACTTCGTGGCCCGCAGCGGCTACACGGGCGAGGACGGCGTCGAGATCATTCTGCCCGCGAGCTTCGCCGCGCCGGCCGTGCAGATGCTCGTCAGCCAGTCCGCGGGGTTGGAGCGGCCCATCAAACCGGCTGGACTCGGAGCGCGCGACACGCTGCGGCTGGAGGCGGGGATGCCGCTGTACGGGCATGAGCTGACCGAGGACTGGGATTCGATCACCGCCGGACAGGAATGGGCGGTCGATCTGACGAAGGAATTCATCGGCAGCGCGGTGCTGAAGCGGATCAAGGCCGAGGGCCCGCGGCGAAAAGTCGCCGGCTTCGAGCTGGAGGGCAAGCGCATCGCCCGGCCGGGGGCGCCGATCCTGCACAACGGTCAGGAGGCTGGCGTCATCACGAGCGGCACGCAAAGTCCGACGCTGGGCAAGAACATCGCGATGGGGCTGCTCGCATCGCCGCTCGCGCTCCCCGGGACGAAGGTCGAGATCGACATTCGTGGGACGAAGACGCCGGCGGCCGTGGTGCCGCTGCCGTTTTACAAACTCGGTACATGACGTCCGACCGCGCATAAAGAAGGTCCGCCGTGCTAGACCCGAACGCCGACGATGCTCGTTGCTTACCGGGCGACACCGGTGCCGCGCCGCAGGCCGCGACACCGGCCGGCTTCCGCGGGTTTCGACTTGGCCAGACTGGGCTGCTGCTCCTGCTGTGTCTGACGGGCCTTGTTCTCGCGTTCGCGTTCGACACCGCCATCACGGAGTGGGTCCAACGCATCGCTCCGCCGGACACGTGGTTCCGGCGGCTGCTGAAGCTTTGCGTATGGCCGTTTCGGTGGGGAACCTACGTTGGCTTGGCGGGTGCACTGGCGCTCCATACGCGGCGGCGGCGTCTGCTGATCGGCTACGGCACGGTGCTGGCCGTGTGTTTCGGCCTGCTGTACGCCTTGAAGTACACGATCGGCCGGGCACGGCCGGATCAGGAGGTCGGGGCCCTGTCGTTAGAGCCACTGCAGGGCCAGGACTCGTTCCCGTCGGGCCACGCCACGCAGGCCGTCCTGCTGGCGACGCTGCTGGGCCTGTATTTCCCGCGGTCACGCTGGTTTTTCATGCCGGCCGCGGTGTGCGTGTGCGTAAGCCGGTTGGCGTTGGAGCGGCACTTTGCGTCGGACGTGGTGGCCGGCAGCGCGCTGGCGGTGCTGGTCGTCCACTTCTGCGTGCGCCTGCTCGGGCGCGACAACTACCCGCGGCTGAAGCTGAGCGATTGGCGGCTGGCACACCGCCGCGATTCGTAGGGGGCGATGTCGTACCTGGTTGAATGGGGGCGGTTGGCGTTCTACGGCCGGCAGGGGCGCCGAGGCTGTCCGGGAATCAGCCGCCCGGTCTTCCGTTCAGCCGCGGGCGCGCTCGCGCTGGCCATCGCGCGCTACCGCACGAGCGCGAAATCGTGGATATCCACGTCGCCGTCGCCATCGATGTCGGCGGCGGCACACGTCGGCGGCGCTCCCCACACGTCGGGCCCGTACAGGCAAGCCGCGAAGGCGAGGAGGTCCTCGCCATCGACGTCGCCATCGTCATCCAGGTCGCCAC
The DNA here is from genome assembly GCA_903914415.1 of uncultured Phycisphaerales bacterium. Lineage (GTDB taxonomy): Bacteria > Planctomycetota > Phycisphaerae > UBA1845 > Fen-1342 > Fen-1342. The sequence continues at coordinate 2,730 of CAIWOY010000185.1, forward strand.
GCAGCGGCGGCTGCTGATACCAGAACGCGACCGATGTCCAGCGCGACCCGACCGGTCCGTACTGACATTCAATGTCGACTGCGATGGAGCTGGCAAATGGCACCCGATCCGCGATCCGCCAGCGGTACTGCTCCACGCGGGCATACTCCGGTCCCCAGTGGCGGTCCATGTAAAGCAAACCGTGCAGCGGGCGGATCGCGGAGTGTGGCGCGGGTCCCTCCGGCTCGTCCGGCTGGATCCCGACCCAGTTGTAGTAGTACCCCCCGTTGTACGCGTCCTCGAGTCCGGTCCCCTGCAAGGTCCACACGCCATCGACGGTGATGACGTCGTCGCCCTCCAGCAGGTCGAGATAGTACGAGTCCTGTTCGAGGTACAGCAGGTTGCCGACATAGTGCCCGCGCCCGCCCGTCGCAAGCATGTTGTGGTAAACCTGACCCGCCGCCCGCACGCTCGCCTCCCGCCGTACGTGCAGATAGCAGGAATCATTGCTGATCGGACCGGCGCCGTACTCCACCGCACCGCCGGCAAGCTGAATCGGCGCCGCGGTCGTGTTGCACAGCGCGACATACGCCGCGCGCTGGAATGGCATCGGCCAGTAGCAATAGAAGCCGAGCGGCGAATCCGTTCCCAGCGGCAGGCTGCGGTACGGCGCGCGCCCCCGGCCCGCGCCGAAGAAGTCGCCCACCGGAACATCGATCGCGGGCAGCGCGTCCTCATCGTAGCAGACACGGAGGTGCAGCCCGGCCAGTTCCGCGTCCGTGGGCCCCTCCAGGCGCACCCGTAACTCGCGAATCACGCCCGGCCCGGCGAGGTCTGCCAGCACGGCGCACTGCCCCGCGGGAACGGACTGCGCCGCCATATCGAGGCGGATTGCGTTCGGGTCGCTCCCCGCGGGGTGCGCGCC
>CAIWOY010000186.1 GCA_903914415.1 uncultured Phycisphaerales bacterium
ATCGCCCTCACCGGAGCGGACGGGCGCGAACGCCGCCCCCCGCCACGCTACCGCTCCGCGGCATCGAGTCGCCGCAAAATCTCCGCGCGGGCGCATTCAACCAACGAAAGCTGCTCTTTCAACGGCAGTTGGTCGAGGGTGTCGACGTTTTCCCGCGCCCGCGCCCGCGGACCGATTTCGCCGTGAACCTCTCCCAAGAGGGCGCCGATCTTGACCCGCTGCGCGGACGCAGCCACGACGGCGCGGAAGTCGCCAGCCCGTTCGGCCTTGCCCACAACCCGCCGCAGGTCATCGAGCACCTCTTGCAGGTAGGCTTCGATTCCCTCCCAGCGAGTAACGACCGCCGCGTCCCGCGCCCTTTCGATGCCCCGGGAAATGTGCGCCTTGTGCCTCTTGAGCGCGTCGGGCGATATGGCGAAACGGTGCGCTAAGGGGCGGATTGTTTCGCCGCTCACTAGCGCGGCGTCGATCGCGTCGCGCTGCGGGTGCCGACAGATTGTGCAGGTTCTAGGCATAGCTCATCCGTCAAGCCATTGGCTGTACATAGGCCGTACCGGCATTAGGCGCCCCGTGGGGGCGGTTTGGGCGGCTCGACGGCCTGCGAGCCATGGGCGGCCAGCGCGGCCCGTGCCGCTTGGATGCGATGCCATAGGACGTACCCCCATCCCGCGAGGTCGAGCGCCTCTTGGCCAAGCTCCACGAGCAGGGCGTCGGGGTGCGCGTGGAAGGATCGGTCGCCATACTCGCGCCGTCCAGCGTCGAGCCGCGTGCGCACCTCGCGGCTGAACGCCTCGAACCCGTCAAGTGGATCACTCATGGCATGCTTCCTTTTCTACTATCGCCCGGGCGCACCCAAGTCAAAAGGGCGCCCCGGTCCCGCCTCTGCTCTGCCGCCCGCCATAGCGGGGGGTGCGTTCGCGTTCGTCTGCTCTGGCGACCCGCAAGGGGCGCTCTGCGACGGCGCCAGCCGGCGTCTGCTCCGCTCCGCATGGACGTGACAGGTGGCGACGGCGCCTCGAACCGCCACAAGGCCGTGGCTGTACACTGGCCGTACATGGGCCGTACTGACCCTAGGCGCCCCGTGGTGACGTTTTCGCGCGCTGGACGGCTCACGGTGCGCCCACCACGGCCTTGGCCCCGTGGCGGTCCCTGGCGTTGTGCCGGTGCCTATCGCCCTCATCCAGAGCGGACGGGAGCGAACGCGGCCCCGCCCCTGGCGGGAGGAGCGGAGCGGAGTGGGGTACGCCTAGCCTCCCGGCGGCAGTCATCGGTCATGCCGATCGTCGATCGCCTCGCGCACGCTTGCGAGGCCGTCGCGCACGAGCATGGAGAATCCCTCGAGGGCGCCCATCTGTGTCATACCGTCGCCCATGCCGAGCGATCGGAGCGCTTTTGCCACGTCGCCCACATGGGCGGCCAGCTCGTAGATCGCTCGCGCGACATCGGAGTGCAGGTCGTCCAGCTCAGCGTCGTTTTCTAGCGTGTACCAACGGGGTTTCATGATTTGGTTCCTTCCAAAGGGCTAGACGCCTTGGCCTTGCGCCGGTCGTGGCGGTTCACCGCTCACCCCATTTCGACTTCGGTGGCGACTTCGGTGGACCACATTTTAGCCGCGACTTCGGTGGCGACTTCGGTGGACTTCGGTGGACTTCGGTAGTCGAGGCACCGAGGTGGATCGGGTTCGACTTCGGTGGAGCGTGGGGGGGGCTATAAGCCCCCCACGCACCGAGGTCGTACCACCTGGGTCGATCAGTATTCATCGGAGCCCCCTGCCGGCGAGCGGACGGAGAACCATAGGTCAGCTTTCCGCGCCCCCCTCTCACTTCTGACCTTTCCCTGGCGCTCCAGGGTTTCGAGGGCGACCTTCTTGGCCTTGTCGTCGCCGGTGACGGCCTGAAGTAGGGCGTTCGTGCTCCGCCCCGGCTCGCGTTCGATCTCGCACAGCAACTCCTGCTCTAGCCGCCGCTGGCGATCGGCGCCGCTTGTCGGCGGGTGGATCTGCTGCTCGGACTGGTAGGCGCACCGAAGCCCCCACTTCAGATCGGTCGCGTCGTCGGACGCGACATCTTCGATCCGCAGGTAGAACGGCTCCAGGGCTGACCCGTCCGCGTCCGCCGTGCTCTTGGTCATGGTGACCTTGGTGATCGTCGCACCGGCTTCCTCCGACTCTTCCACGGCCAGCCGCAGCACGGTCCCGGCGGAGTCGAAGATCGCGGAGCTGCCCCGCCCCGTCTCTCGCGCATCGCGGCCCTGCTGCGACTTGCCGGCGTGGTGAATGAGAACGAACGAGCAGCCGGTCGCCTCGGACACGCGCAACAATTTGTCGAGGAACGCACGGATTGAACTGTCGTTCTCGTCGCACCCGAGCACGGTCGCCCGCAGGGAGTCGATCACACAAAGGACCATCCCGGCTGTTTCCCGGATTAGCCACGCTTCCGCGTCGTCGTCGGAGAGACGGAAGCTGGGCAGGCACAGGACTTTGAGCTTGCCAGCAAGATCGCCCCTGGCGATGCCCATCGCACGCGCAAGACGGTGGTAGCGGCGCAACGTCGCCCGCTTGCCTTGCTCGTGATCGATGTGTCCTACAAGCCCGTGAGAGCGAACGTGGAAGTGCCCCCATGCGGGCTTGCCGGTGGCCACCGACAACGCCAGCGACATCGCGGCGATCGTCTTGCCGCTGTAGCCGAACCCTTGGATCTGCGTATGACGGCCGGGGCAGATGTACAAGTCGCGTACGACGAAAGGCACCGGATCTTGCGGGTCGAACGCGGCGGAGCCGTCGATCCATTCCGCCCCTTGCGCCTCCTCGTCCTGCCCTGCCGCCGCCCGCGGGTGTGGCTTCAGGTCGGGATCGTCGTCGCCAAACCGATCTTCCGACGGAGCGGGTGTGTCGTCGGGCGGAGCGTAGGCGGCGCGGGCTTGGTGCGCCTTCCACGGCGGCGCGTCCGTCCGCTCGGGTGCGACACACCGCGTCGCAGGGTGCGGCAGCAGGGCCTCGAAATCTGGATCGTCGTCGAGCCACGAAGGCGGGTCGGACAAAGCGTGGAGCGTGCTCATCGCGCGCCCCCGACCGCTCGCAGTCCTGCTCGCTGCCAGCGTTCCGGCGTACCGTCGACGGCCTGCGGCTTGGGCGCCGGCTTGCGCTCCAGGGTGACCCAGAATGCTTGCGCGTCCAGCGATGCGACGCGATATCGCTTACCAACTCGGATCGCCTTCAATCCGCCGTGAATGTGCCTGCGAAACGCCTTCGGGCCGAACGGGTAAGATCGGCTGTCGAACCACGTCGGCTGCGGATCGCGCTGCTGCTGCTCGTGCAGATCGGCGAGCGCGAGCAGCGCCGCGGCACACTGCCGTAGAACGTCAAGAGGCGCAACCGCGCTCATTGTTCCACCATTTTGGCGGAACTTAGCTCCGTTACCGCGCGCTCTATCCGAGCGGCGGTGGCAGCGCGGACCGGTGCGCCGGCGAAGTAGCGTACGATCGCCGCGTCGCAAACCAGGGATTTTTCGGTGATGAGCTTACGTTCTTGGGGCGAAGGGAGACGGTTTTTGCGGGCCATGGAGAACTCCAGCGATGAGCTGTTTTCTCACGGCTCGCCCTTTCTCCTCTTCGGGGTCTAATAGAGGGGTCGCCAAAAAGTGGCGAGGAGGCGCGGTACGATCGCATCCGTGGGGCAGGTACTGCCGGCGCCTTGTCTGGGCGCCACCTGATGCCGTTCATTTAGAACAAGTAATTCAATTTTGTCAACCCGTGCAAAACGACAGGTGTCCGATCGCAAGCTTTTCGTGCTCGAATTGCGCTTGTCACCTACCCCATCGCTCCACGTTGAGCGGTCGCACGTTGCCGGCATCCGCCAACGTCAACGCCTCCAACTGCCGCCCGAGCATCACCACGACATCCCAGCGGCCGGCGTCCGAGGCTGCCCGAATGGCTGCGGCGAGGTCTGCAGCGGTCCGTTCCATTGTCCCGGGGATTGTCCCGGGGATTGTCCCGGGGGGGTCAATGAGGGGTTTTGAGGGTTCGTGACGGTCAAGGTCGACGGTGCCCGTCGTGCGGTCAAGCGGCGACGGGGCAGGGTGTTGCCTACGCTTTCGGCCGCCTCGAATCGCGACGAAACGCGCCGGGAAAGTCCGAGGTCATTGCACTTGCGACGGCTCTCGAGAAATCGATCGCCTCGTCGTCTGACATGGCCTGCGCGGCAAGGCGTTGCCGGTCTAGGTCGCCGAGATATTGCTCGCCGTGCTGCTCGAGGAACCGGATCGCCTCGACCGCTTTCGGATCAAGCTCGCGTAAGGCCTCGAGCGCCCGGGCAACGAGTCGCGCATTTGTCGACGGTGGCGTGACGGGAGGCGCAGACGGCGTTTCCCGCGGCCAGGATGGAGGCGGGTTGGACGACGGGGAATGCAGCGAGCACACCATGCACAGGGGCTTGCTGGGCGTGCCGCTGACGTTGCCCTGGAGAACGCGCCCGCAACTCCAGCACCGTGGGCCAGGGCGCATGGTGAGCGTCTTGGCGCGGGTCACGGTGCTACCTCGCACCGCTCATAGAGCCGCGCGTTTTCCGCGTAGAGGGTCCGGAGCCACAACGCCACGGGACCGTCGAGCTGGAGCTGGTAGTGCAGATCGCGCGCGTTCATGGGCTGGCCCTCGCGAATGACGGCGCCGTCGCGCACGGCGTAGATCACGCGCGGCGACCCGTTGACGGGATCGAGCACAAGCTCTTGGTGCTCGTTGACGTGCGCGCTCATGCGAGCGAGGCGATTGCGTAGGTGTTGCAGGTTCATGGCTCCCTCACGATCGGATTGTTCTGACAGTCGCGGCGGTAGTTCTTGAGCGCGCACGTGGCGCAATCGCCGTGATTCTGGACGCAGTAGGATGGCGCCAGCGGTGTGCTCGCCCGTGCTGCAGCGCCAGCGGTCCTGCACTCGGCGCCGGGATCGGGCTGCTCGGCACGGGCGGCCTTGATCGGCTTGGCACGTAGGCGCTCAGTGGGGGTTCGTGGTAGTTTTCGCATCGTTCGAATCTCCTCGGTTCGGACCACGCGCCCGGGCGGTCACACGCCGCGGGCGCACCTATACTCGCCACGCACCACGCGACGGCGAGCGGGTGAGACTACTAGCGTCCCGTCGTGCGGTCCAGCGTCGCCGCCAAGATCATGCGCAGCGCATCCGAGCGCGTGATCGTGAGCCCGGGTTGCGTGCGCTCCGCGCGCCAAGCGTCGAGCTGGGCGAGCATTGAATCGGGTAGACGGCAGGCGATCTGCGTGGTGTGTTCGGCCCCTTCGAGCGGGCGCCCTTTTGTTACGGTTCCCATGGTCTCGTATCTACGCCCTTCGCTTGCGTTGTCAACCAGTACAACCCATTGCGTTGTACTTTCATGGGATAACGTAAGTGGCCATGGGTGCATGTAGGTGGCCAAGCGTCGCGG
>CAIWOY010000187.1 GCA_903914415.1 uncultured Phycisphaerales bacterium
CGCGGTCCGTTGATTAAGGAGATGTCGTCCCGACCGCCGCCCCCCAGGAAACCCACACCGGCGGCGGCGCCGTCCCCGCGGCCGGCCCAGGACAAGGATTACGAGTTGCCGCCGGTGGAGCTGCTGGAGCGGCCGATTGCGATCGACCGGGCGGCGATCGAGGGGTTGTGCCGCGAGAAGGCCTACGTGCTCGAGCAGACGTTGAACGAGTTCCGGCTGGAAGTGCAGGTCGTCGCGATCGAGACCGGGCCGGTGATCACGGTCTTCGAGTTGAAGCTCGCACCGGGCATCAAGGTCAGCCAGATCGTCTCGCTCTCGAACGACATGGCCCGGGCGCTGAAGGCGCCGGCGGTCCGCGTCGTCGCCCCCCTGCCGGGCAAGAGCACGATCGGCATCGAGGTGCCGAACATCGACAAGGAGAAGGTGCGGCTGCGCGACGTGGTCGAGATGGCCACGTCGCGGACGGAGCACTACGCCATCCCGCTGTTCCTGGGGAAGGACGCGGCCGGGCAGCCGCTGGTCGCCGATCTGACCCGCATGCCGCACCTGCTGATCGCCGGCACGACCGGCTCGGGCAAGAGCGTGTGCGTGACGAGCATGGTCATGTCGGTGCTGATGACGCGCACGCCGTCCGAGATACAGATGATTCTGGTCGATCCGAAGGTCGTTGAGCTGGCGGCGTACAAGGACGTGCCGCACCTGATGTGCCCGATCGTGACGGAGATTTCCCGGGCGGAGGCGATCCTCGATTGGGCGTCGACCAAAATGGATGAGCGCTACGAGTTGCTGGCGGAGGCCGGCGTCAAGGACATCCGCTCGTACAATCGGCTCGGCTATGACGGACTCCGCGAGCGCCTCCAGCCCAGCTCCGACGAGGAGATGGAACAAGTCCCCGTCCGGCTGCCGTACATCGTCATCATCATCGACGAGCTGGCGGACCTGATGATGACCTCGGCCAAGGAGGTCAAGTTCTACCTGTGCCGGATTGCGCAGAAGAGCCGGGCGGTCGGCATCCACCTGATCGTCTCGACGCAACGGCCGCAGGCAAACGTGGTCACGGGCCTAATCAAGTCCAACATGCCCTGCCGCATCGCGTTCCGCGTCGCGTCACGCCTCGATTCGCGGATCGTGCTCGACCAGAACGGCGGCGAGGTGCTGATGGGGCAGGGCGACATGCTGTTCCTGCCGCCAGGCAGCTCGAAGCTCGTCCGCGCCCAGGGCACCTTCGTGGACGACGAGGAGTTGCGGCGCGTGGTCAAGCACGCCCGCGAGCAGCGACCGCAGCAGTTCCACCCCGAGCTGATCCGGCTGCCGGGCGGCAACGGCGGCGGCTCGGGCGAGCGCGACGAGTTTTTCGACCAGGCGGTGGACGTGATTCTGGAGACGAACCGCGGCTCGGTCAGCCTGCTCCAGCGACGGTTCAACGTGGGCTACAGCCGGGCCTCGCGGCTGGTCGACCAGATGTACGCGGCGGGGATCGTAGGCGAGTACAAAGGCAGCCAGGCGCGCGAAGTGCTCGTCACCAAGGACGAATGGCAGGGGATGAAGGCACAGCGCAACCGGGAGGAGGCCGAGGAGCGGGACGACGCCCCGGCGGAGTAGCGCTTCGGCCGCCCGGGCCCGCACCGCAGACCACATGTTGGCGAGTGAGGATCATGCACGCGCGCGTCGAACGACTTCCGAAACCCGCTCCCGACTATCGCCGGTTCATGCAGGTGCTCCGCCGCGAGCGGCCGGAGCGCGTGCCGCTGATCGAGCTGGCGGTGCATCCCGAGGTGATCAACACGCTGCTCGATGAGCCGGCGGCGACCGCTGCGGAGCCGCGGCTCGCCCTGCGAATCGCCAACGAGCGGGCCGTGCGCATGCACCACCGGCTGGGGTACGACGTGGTGAAGGTCTCGGCGCCAATCCCGTTTCACGTGGAACGCTTGAAAGGAGAAGACCCGTCTGTCCTAAGTACCGGTGCGCGGGATTGGACCGACGAGCACCGGGGGCCAATCGGCAGTATGGCGGATTTGGGCGGATTCTGTTGGCCCGTGCTGAAGGATGTCGATTTCGGGCCGGTCGAGGCCGCGACCAAGGTGTTGCCCGACGGAATGAAGCTGATCGGATTCTCCGGCGGCGTGCTCGAATTCGCGATGGACCTGATGGGCATGGAACGCCTCATGCTCGCGACGCGCCGCGATCCGGCCCTCGTGGCCGCGGTCATGGAACGCGTCGGCCAAACCATCCACGGCGTGTTCGAGACGTACTGCCAGTTCGACTCGGTGTGCGCCCTGTGGCTCGGCGACGATTTGGGGCACAAGCACGGCACGCTGCTGTCGCCGAAATGGCTGATCGAGCACATTGTGCCGTGGTACAAGCGGTTTGCCGACCTCGCCCACGCGCACGGGCGGCCGTTCCTGCTGCACACCTGCGGCAACACGGCGGCGGTCATGCCGGCGATCGTCGAGACCGGGATCGACGCGAAACACAGCTTCGAGGACGGCATCGAGCCGGTCGAGCAGTTCTATGACCGCTGGGCAGGCAAGATCGCCGTCCTCGGCGGCGTGGACGTACACCTCCTCGCAACGGGCGACGCGAATTCGATCCGCACGCGGACGCTACAAATGCTGGAGCATTGTGCCGGGCGTGGCGGCTACGCCGCCGGTTCAGGCAATAGCATCCCCAACTACGTCCCGGCGGAGAACTACCTGGCGATGATCGAGGCCGTCTGCGAATTCAACGGGTAACGATCACCACAGAGGCCCAGAGACGCAGAGGAGTAAAAAAGGGTGACAAAGCCACAAGGCAACAACGCGTGCCGATTCGCCGCACGACCTCCCCTTGTCACCTTATCACCTTATCACCTTATCACCCTCTCTGTGTCTCTGTGCCTCTGTGGTGTGGCCTTCGGCGGCGTACCGGAAGCGGGGAAGTACTTTGCAATCAAGGTTGTCGACGAGCAGACCGGGCGCGGGGTGCCGCTGGTCGAACTGAAGACGACGCACAGCGTGCGGCACTACACCGACAGCGCCGGGTTGGTCGCGTTCTACGAGCCGGGGCTGATGGGGCAGGAGGTGTTCTTCCACGTCAAGAGCCACGGGTACGAGTACCCCAAGGACGGCTTCGGGTACGCCGGGGTCCGGCTTCAGGTCATCGAAGGCGGCCACGCAGAGATCAAGATCAAACGCCTCAACATCGCCGAGCGGCTGTATCGCGTGACCGGCGGCGGCATCTATCGCGACAGCGTGCTGCTGGGTCAGCCGGTGCCGATCGAGCAGCCGGTGCTCAATGGCCTGGTGTTCGGCTCGGACAGCGTGCTCAACGCGGTCTACCAAGGCAAGCTATTCTGGATCTGGGGCGACACGAACTGGCCGCGCTACCCGCTCGGCAACTTCAACGCGACCGGGGCGACCTCGCGGCTGCCCGGCGATGGCGGGCTCGACCCCCCGGTCGGCGTGAACCTCACGTACCTCGTCGGCGAAAACGGCTTCGCGAAGGGGATGGCGCCGGTGCCGGGCGAAGGGCCGACGTGGCTCGACGCGCTCGTGACGCTACCGGATGCGTCGGGTCGCGAGCGCTTGCTCGCCGCGTACGCCAAAATCCGGCCGGGTACGAGCATGGAATGCTACGAGCGGGGTTTCGTCGAGTACAACGACGAAAAGCAACTCTTCGAGAGGATCGGGCAATTTGACGTGAATGCGCCGGTGTTTCCGGCCGGCCATCCGCTGCGTGTGAAGGTCGGCGAGCAGGCGTACTTCTACTTCGCCCGGGCGTTACCGCTGGTGCGCGTGCAGGCCAAGCGGGCATCGTACCTCGACATCACGCAGTGCGAGTCGTATACGTGTCTTAAAGAAGGCACGCGCGCCGAGGAGCCCCAGATCGACCGCGACGAGCAGGGCAAGGTCCGCTACGCCTGGCGCCGCGACACGCCGCCGCTCGGCTGCAAAGAGCAGAACGACGTCATCAAAGCCGGACATCTGAAGCCCGACGAAGCCCTCGTCCAAGCGCAGGACGTCGACACCGGGAAGGCGATCGTCGTCCACGGCGGCTCGGTGTATTGGAACGAATACCGCGGGCGGTGGATCATGATCGCCCTCGAAGCCTGGGGCGCGTCGATGCTCGGCGAAGTGTGGTATTTCGAAGCCGACACGCCGGTCGGCCCGTGGGTCTACGGCCGCAAGATCGTCACGCACGACACGTACAGCTTCTACAACCCGAAGCAGCACCCGGAGTTCGACCAGGACGGCGGGCACGCGATCTTCTTCGAGGGCACGTACGCCGAGACATTCTCCGGCAATCCGACGCCGACGCCGCGGTACGACTACAACCAGATCATGTACCGGCTCGACCTGGCGGACGCGCGGCTGGTGCTGCCGGTGGCGGTGTACGACCTGTCCGATGACACGGCCTCGTGCCGGTTTGCAACAGGGCGCGAGCTGCGGGCGGACGGGAAGCCGCGGCTCGTCGCGTTTTTCGCGTGCGACCGGTCCGGAGCAGGGTTGATCCCCGTGTGGGCCGAGAACGCGTCAGGCGGGGGCGTGCGCCTGTTTGTCCAAGGTGCGGCCAGCGCCCCGAGTGCTTTGCCTGCGGCCACGTTCTATGCGCTGCCGCCGGACGGCGATCCGAACCGGCCGACCGTCGTCGGGCTGTACGAGGTCACGTCGGCGGACGGCAAGCAGCGCTCCTACACGACCGCAACGCGCGAAGCAGCGCGCCCGGGCTTCACGCGGGCCGAGCAGCCAGTGTGTTATGTCTGGCGAAACCCGCTGTCGCCGGCGATGCAGTTTGCACTTCATGAGGCGGCCGCGAAGTGAAGCGGCGAGGGCCCGACGGCGCCCCGCCGTGCACACTTTCCGCCACACGACTATCATGCCCGTCCATGAGCGCGGCACACTACGTTTTCGCAGGCGGCGGTACCGGCGGGCACCTGTTTCCCGGTTTGGCGGTCGCGGACGCCTTGCGGCGACTCGAGCCTGACGCGCGCATCACGTTCTTCACGACCACGCGCCCGCTCGACCGGCAACTTCTGGCGCCAACCGACTACGACCAGATCGAACAGCCCGTGCAGCCATTCACGTTGCACCCACTGCGGCTGGCGGGGTTTTTGTGGGCTTGGCGGCAAAGCGTGCAGATGGCCAAACGGTTCCTGCGCGAGCGTGGGGTGAGGGCCGTGCTCGGGCTGGGCGGGTACGCCGCCGGCCCGGCGGTGATCGCGGCGAAAAACCTGGGGCTGCGTAGGGCGATCCTGAATCCGGACGCGATCCCGGGGCGTGCCAACCGGCACTTGGCACGGCACGCGGACCTCGTGGTGCTGCAGTGGGACGTGTCGCGGCGGTACTTCCCGCCCACCACGAACGCTCAAGTGCTCGGCTGCCCGATTCGTGCGGACTTCACGGCGGCGGACGCGGCGGTGGGTCGGAAGCAGTTCGGGCTGGACGCGAGTCGGCCAGTGTTGCTGGTGACCGGGGCCTCGCAGGGGGCACGCACCGTGAACCAGACGCTCGCGCGCGTTTGGCCGGCGTTTCACCAGGCCCACCCGGAATGGCAGCTCCTGCACCTGAGCGGCCCAGCGGACGAAGCTGAAATGCGGGCGGCGTACGCGGCGGCGGGGACGCCCGCCCAAGTGGTCAGCTTCACGCACCAGATGTGGCTGGCCCTGGCAGCGGCCGACCTCGTGATCTCGCGCGCCGGGGCATCCACATTGGCCGAGCTGACCGCACTCGGCAAACCCTCGATTCTGCTGCCGTACCCCTACCACCGTGACCGACACCAACACGCCAACGCGCAGGTCCTGGTGCAGGCCGGCGCCGCGATCGTCGTCGAGGACCGGTGCGTGGCCGAGCAGAACGAGCCGGATGTCCACGCGGCCCTTGGCGAGCTGGCGGATCGTGCGCACCGCGGACGGATGGCCGCCGCGGCAGGCGCGCTAGGCCGTCCCGGCGCCGCGGGCGACGTGGCGGCGTGGCTGCGTGGGTGACGCAGCCGCCGGGGGCAGCGGGACCGTTTCCGGGTCAATGGGGCTTCGGGCGGGGGCAGTCGGCAGGTTCGCCGCGGTTTTTCCAAGTTGCGCTTGACCTGGGGCGAAAACGCGCTATCGTGGGTATACAGGGTTACATATCCGCAGGGAGGTGTAGCATGATCAGCCAGACGACAGAGTATGCGTTGCGAGCGGTGGTGTGGCTGGCGGCCAATCCGGAGAAACCGCTGACCGCCCAGCAGATCGCGGAGGCGACCCGCGTGCCCGCCGGCTACCTCGCCAAGGTCCTGCAGGGGCTCAGCCGGGCCGGTTTGCTGCACTCGCAGCGCGGGCTGGGCGGCGGCTTCACGCTGGCCCGGTCGCCGTCCGCGCTGACGATGTGGGACGTCGTGCAGGCGGTCGACCCGCTCAAACGCATCCGCTCGTGTCCGCTCGGATTCGAGGCGCACGGCAAGGCGTTGTGCCCGCTGCACGAGCAGCTCGACGACGCGCTCGCGATGATCGAGAAGACCTTCAGCGCCTGTAAGCTCAGCAAGCTGATCGACCCGAACCACCCCCGCTCGCCCCTGTGCGCCTACCTCCCACCAAAGGGGAAAGCGACGGCGAACGGGAAACGCGTCAAGCGTTGACACGCATCGCGGATGGTCCGTCGCCCGAACCGGGCCGACGGGCTCTCTGTGTGCGCCGGGCGACGGTCGCGGCGGCCTACGCAGGTCATGAGCCAGCGGCGGCTACGGGTGTCCGTAGCGATTGGTGCTGAAGATCTCCGCCGGGGGCTTGCGCCGTTCCTCGCGCACGGGATTGTTCAACTCCGGGGCGCTGGGGTAACCGAGCGGCGTCATGGCCACGATCTTGACAGCCGCGGGTACGTCGAGCAACCGCTTGACCGCCTGTTCGTCGAATGCCCCGATCCAGCAGGTGCCGAGCCCGTCGGCGACGGCCGCGAGCGTGAGGTGGTCGAGGGCGATGGCCACGTCGATGTCGACGCTGTTGCCGACGCCGCCCATGTGCTTGTACGCTTGCTCGGGGTCGCCGCATGCCACGACCGTCACAGGCGCGTCGGCCATCCATGTCTGCCCGTACGCGGCCTGGGCGACTTGGCGCCGCAACTCCGGGTCCGCGACGAAGATGAAGTGCCAGGGCTGGAAGTTGCTGGCGGACGGGGCGAAACGCAACGCCTGACGCATCCGCTCCAGCACGTCGGCGGGGATGGGCCGGGTCGAGTACTGCCGCACGCTACGCCGGATCTTGATCGCAGTAAGCACGTCCATCGAGCACCTCCGCGGAAGCTTGCAACTCACGAGAATAACGAGTCGCAGGCCGCCCGGAAAGGCGCGAACCCAGGCCCCGCCCACGGCCGCCAATCGCGCGCTAACCCGGCGCCCCGCCTCCCTTTTGCCCCCTTCATGATGAATACTCATGGATTGGAGGAAACGCCGCCCCCCGGCCTGGGCGCTGAAAGCCGGTGGCTGACGGCTGGCGCCTCCACGGCGAGTTCGCGTCCTGCGAACCCGCCCCCTCCGTGCCCAGGGCCGCTCAGCGGTTCCCGAACCGGGATGAAGGTTGCCAACCGGGGGGGTGGCGCAAACAAGTAGCTGGCAACCTTCGCTTTCCAGGCCACGCCAGGGGCCGAGTCCGGGTCAATCGCTCGCCCGCGCACTCGGCTCGAAAGCGTCGCCGGGGACCAGGCCCAAATCCGCTGTGGGCGAAGGCGGCCCCGGTGCCCGGATCGCCCCTTTTTTCTGCGCTGCGCGCGAGCCGATGCGGGCCGGCCGGTCCCTACCGCGACCGCCGCGTCACGAGAAGCGGCGCGAGCATGAGGATCAGCATGGTCGCCGGCTCGGGATTAATCGTGATCGTGGCTCTGCCCAGCGTGCCGTGGACGTCCAGCCCCGGCGTAACGCCGTCCATCACCGTGGTGGCCATGTGGGTTGGGATGATCAACTGCGTGGGGCTCCCGGGCGGCGTGCCGGCGAGCGCCTGGAAGCGCATGGACGCGACCCACAGGCCCTCGGGCGTGGCCCAGGCGGGAAGGAGGACCGGACGGCACGCGGTATACACGGCATCCCCGTCGGACAGGCTGTCGTTCAGGTGCCAGGGATCCGGGCTCTGGAAGCTCGAGCCGGGCCAGGCGCTGGGGTCACGGACATACGACACCGCTCCGAGGTAGGCAGGGTTCCATTGCAGGACTACACTCGCGGCGATCATGGACTGGTTGACGGCGCTGTCGGACACCGCGTAGAGCCCGATTTCGACCGTATCGCCGACGTTGACCGTCTGGGATGCCGGCCGCCATACCAGATCGATGTTGGCATGGGCAGCAGGCAGTACGGCAAGAGTCAGAATCGCAGTGCACCAGAGCCCGGCCTTGAGATAACCGCCCCGCAGAATCGGTTCGCTTCTCATGATCGCCCTCTTTACGCAAGTAGGTTTCACTTCTGTCAAAAATCGGTCGCCGAAGCGGGCCCTGGGCACAAACGGGCCGTGCAGCCGCCGACGTCAGCACTGACGGTGATGTCCGCCAGTCGAAGGCGCCGGAGGCGGGGCGGCGGCTCGGGATCGGTCCGCGACCCTGGAGTTGACCGTGTCCGGAGGGACAAGCCAGTGCTTCGAGCCGAATGACGCGCTCGTCGTGGTTTTGTCGATGTGCTGCCTGGGAACGCAGACCGTCAACGCCTACCAGGCATTCGTGGAGTTCGACCCCGCGGTGATGGCCTTTGACCACGGGACATACACGGCGTCGCCGTTTGGGCTGCATATACCGCTCTCCGTGGACGGCAACACGATCATATTGAGCGCCGGGTGCGACCCGCTGGCCGGTCAACAACCAACCTCGGAAGATGCCGACTTGGCCGTACTCACGTTCCGGGCCGCGGCGGTGGGCACTGCAGTGGTGGGCTTCGTCGTACCGCACGATCCGCCAACCCAACTGTCCGACGCCTACGGCAGCCCGGTGATCCCGACGCTCGTGCCGACCGGGCCCATCTCCGTCCAGGCGTCCTGCTGCACGCTCAAGGGCGACATGAACTGTGACGGCGCCGTCACATTCGCCGACATCGACTTGTTCGTGGAGGCGCTGAACGGCGAGTCGGCGTGGACGCACGCCTGTCCGTGGCTGAACGCCGATTGCAGCGGCGACAGCAACGTCACGTTCGCCGATATCGATCCGTTCGTGGCGGTGATCGGGACGACGTGTCCGTAGGAGCGAGCGTACGGGGGCGGCGCGAAAACGAAAAGACGCGGCCGGTGGAGGGCGGGGACCCGCGCACGGCACTGCTCAAGAGCAGTGGCACTGGCCGCCGGACGCCACGCGTCTTTTGAAAGGGCCCCGGTAGCCGGCAGGGTTACGTCCCCGAAAGCAAGTGCAGCACCGCGTCGCGGCACTTCTTCTGCGTGACGCCGAGGCTGAGGAGGGCCCGTTGAGCCGTGCTGGCATCGTCGTGGTAGAGCGCCAGCAGCAGGTGCGCGCTGCCGATCGTTTGGGCTTCAAGCTGGTCGGCGATTCCCATGGCACGCTCGATCACGTCGCGGTAGTGCGGGCTGCCGGGCAGCCGGCCGAAGACCCAGGTATCTTCCTTGGCCCGCTGCACGAGCTCGTCGACCTTGGCGCGGATCTTGTCCTCATTCATGCCGAACTTGCCCAGGACACGGGCGCCCATGTTGTCGGCGTGCCGGAGGATCGCGAGGAGGATGTGCTCGGTCCCGACGTACTCCAGCCCGTACTCGTAGGCGATGTCGTTCGCCAGGTCGATCACGGCGCGGGCCTCGGCATCCAGACGTCGCAACGGCATCGGCTCGCCCTCTCAGGGAAGCTGCCAAAGCTGGCTGACCCATTTATACACGAGGGACAGCACGGCGACAAGCGCGGTGAAGATCAACGTGACCTTGAGGAGCCGGAGGCGGTGGCGCAGCTCGCGGTCGCGCATCTCGACCAGTTGCTGGTGCAACTCGACGATCTTGCGGTCGATCCGGGCCTCGATCGTCTCCAGCTTTTCGTCCACGCGGGCTTCGATCTCGTCCAGCTTGGCGGCTACGTACGTGTCCGCCGCCCCGCGCAATTGCTGCGCGACCGCGTGGAGCACGCCGACCCGCTTGGCGGCGTCGGGCGCGGCCGGGTTCGGCTCGCCGGCCTCGGGCGGAACGAGCGGCGATTTTCCCTGCGACTCGAGCAGCCGGCCCAGCGCAACCGACACGACGTCCCGTCCGACCTGGCGGACGCTGTCGAACATGCCGCTCAGGCGCGAAGCACGCGGCGGCGGGCCGGGCGTGTCCGCCGGCGATGACGGGGTCGCGGGGTCGAGGCTGGGCGGCTCAGGCGGCGACATGAGCGTTTTCCGTCAAAGCTTGCCGTGCAACCAGTAGATCACCAGCAGAATCGTGCACCAGAAGGCGATTTGAAGCAACTCGCCGGCTAACGGCCGAATGCGAAAGCTGACGAGTTGATACGAGAGGTACGTGCGCAGCAGCCGCTTGCGTGGGTCGTTGCCGTGCAGGAGCGCGACGACCCGCCAGACGCCGCCGGCCGTCGTGACGACGTAGTACGCCGTCAGGGCGATGAACAGGGTCGTGCGATAGATGAGAAACGGGTCTGGCCGAGGCATGGGTCACCCGCTGGCGGCCCGCGGGTCGGTGCTCGGCAGCCCCTCGAACAGCGCCGCGCCGACCCGCACGAACGTGGCGCCTTCCGCGACGGCGACGACATAATCCTGGCTCATGCCCATCGACAGGTGCACGCAGTCCGGCCCCACGTCGCCGCGCGCCCGAAGGTCGTCCAGCAGCTCGCGCAGGCGGCGGAAATACGGCCGCGACGCTTCTGCATCTGAATCGTAGGGCGTCATGGTCATCAGCCCGCGCAGGCCCAGCCGGGGACAACGGGCGACCGCGTTCAGCACAGGCATGAGGCTGTCGGGCGGCACGCCGGTTTTTGTGGCTTCGCCGGCGACGTTGACCTCGATGAGCACGTCGACGCGTGCGTCCAGCCGCTCGGCGTGCTCCTGGAGGGTCAACGCCAATCGCTCGGAGTCGAGGGAGTGCAGGATGCGGGCGTGCGGCAGCAGCAGTTTGACCTTATTGCGCTGCAGGTGGCCGATCATGTGCCAGCGTGGGAGCGGCAGTGCGAGATTCGCGTCCGTATCCGCATCCGGCCAATCCAGGCGGGCCGGGCCGCACTCCTGCGCTCGGGTGACAAGCTGCTGCACGTGGTTCTCGCCGAGGTCGATGAGGCCCGCGGCGAGCAGCCCGCGCAGCGCGGCCGGCGAGACGTACTTCGTCACGCCGACCAGCCGGACGGTGTGCGGCGCGCGACCGGCGCGCCGGCAGGCGTCGGCGATATTCTGCCGGACGCGGGCGACGTTGTCGCACAGGCGGTGCTGCCAGTCGGGGTCGGTCATCGGTCCTCGCCCGCTCACGATTTCCAGGCGGCGGCGGCTGGCGCGGGTGGAGCCGCGCGCGGGACCATTCTATACTGTGCCGCGATGGACGGCACACTGACCAGCCTGCTGTACCGAATGGGGGGCGATCTGCCCGCCGTGCTCGTGGAGCTGCTGCTGATCGGGCTGTGCGTGAACTGGTGCGCCAGCGTGCTGGAGGGCACGCGCGGGACAAAGCCGCTGCGCGGCGTGCTGGTCATTCTGGTGGTCGCGACGATCGTGGTCCGCATCCTCGTGGTGCACTTTGAGTGGGTGCGGCTGGAATTGCTCTACCACTACGTGCTGACGGGGCTGGCGTTGATCGCGCTGGTGGTTTTTCAGCCGGAGCTGCGGCGGGCGGTGATTCGCATGGGGGACGTGCGGTTCCGCCGTGGGCGTCAGCCGGAATCGCAGCTTGTGTCGGCGCTGGTGAAGTCGGCGGGGTACCTGTCGCGCAACCGGTACGGGGCGCTGGTCGCCATTCAGCGTGACGTGGACCTGACGGGCTGGGCCGAGAACGGGACGATGATCAACGCCGAGGCGTCGGCGAACCTGCTGAACACGATTTTCTACCCCGGATCGGCGCTGCACGACCTGGGGGTGATCATCCGCGGCAACCACGTTCTGGCGGCCAATTGCCAGTTTCCTTCGCCGGACAGCGACGAGATCGACGCGGCGCTGGGCAGCCGGCACCTGGCAGCGGTGGGCATGAGCTACGAGACCGACGCGCTGGTGCTGGTGGTGTCCGAGGAGACCGGAGTCATTTCGCTGGCGGACAACGGCAAGCTGACCCGTTACCTGACGCTGGACGACTTGGCCGCCGAGCTGACGAACCGGCTCGGGCGGCGGGGCAGCCCCGCGGCGGCGAACCCCACCGCGCGGTCCGGGCCCACGCTCTGGCATCGGTTGCGCCGTCTGTTGGTCGTGGTGCCGATCACAGCGGTGCTTTGGTATCTGGCCGATCAGGCGACATTCGCACAGGCCACGGTAAAACTCGAATTGACGCTCCAGCACGACGACCCGACGTACATCGTTGACGTGCTGGAGCAGCACGGGCCCACCTCCGCGGCCGCGGCGGCCGCTCCCCCGCGCCCGCTCGACCAGCTCCACGCGGCCAGCGCCGTTTTCGACACGACCTTCCGCGGCTCGGCGCGCAAGATCGACCAGCTCCGCAACAAAACGCCCGGGCAAATTCTCAAGCTCGTGTGGATCCTGCGCGGCGCCGACGCCGAGCCCGGCATTCACGTGCTGCAGCCGGACGACCTGAAGGAGCGCATCGACGGGCTGCGCGAAGTCCTGACGGCCGGACTCGCGGTCGACCCCAGTGCGTTCCTGCACCTGCGTTACAGCGTAGACCAGCGCAGCGCGCTGCGGATGCGCGTGCAGCCGGACGCCGGCGAGACCCCGATCGCCGTCGAGCGCATTGTCCCGCCGGAAGTGACGGTTGTGTTCCGGCTGGGCGAGCTGGAGCGGTACCTCGGTCGGCGTCCCGAGCGTGCGGAACTCGAGAAGTTTGCCGCGGAGCGCTTCGTCCGCGCACCGCTGGGCGACCTGCTGACCGGGCTCGGCCCGGAGGAAACGCGGACGCTCGAGGTGCAGCCCGAGGGCGCCGTCGGCAGCCTGCGCGTGGCCGGTATGAGCCCGCAGAAGGTCACGCTGACGGTCGGCGTGGTCGGGCAACGGCGCGCGATCCCCAACGTCGTCGTGCAGCTCTTCGTGAGCCCCGAAGTCCGCGAGAAGTGCGACGTCGAGAAGGTGGACGCGAACGAGTGGCGCATCGACGTGGAAGTGTCGGGCCGAGAGTCCAAGATCCGCGGGCTGGGGCCGGCGGACGTTCAGGCTTTCGTGCACGTGACGCCCGACATGATCCCACCCGCGGATCAAGCGGCCGAAAAACGCCTGCGCTCACTGGACGTCATCATCCTGGCCCCTGAAGGGGTGCACGTGGTGACGGGGCGCCCGCGGACGGTGCGGGTCAACCTCGTGCCGCGGCCGGGGGCCACGCCGTGAGCAGGATCGAGCATCCGGATCGCCCGCGCGCCACCCCGCCGAAGCGCGCGGCGGCGCTGCCGATCCTGTATCTGGACGCGGAAATCGTAGTCGTGGACAAACCGCCGCGCGTACTTTCGGTGCCCGGGCGCGGCGACCACCCCAACGTGATCGACCGGCTGCGCGGGCGACCGGAACTCACCGGGAATGACGCCCTGCGTGTCGTGCACCGGCTCGACCGCGACGCCAGCGGCGTACAGATGTACGCCCGCACGCTGCACGCGCAACGGGAGCTAGTGCGGCAATTCTCAGAGCGCCGCGTCGAAAAGGTCTACCTCGCCCTGGTGACGGGCTATGTGCCCGAGGACGGCGAGGTCGACCTGCCGCTACTCTTCGATCGGCGACTGGGCCGCGTCCGGCCGGCGCGGACGCGTGGGAAGCCGGCGCTGACGCGGTACCGCGTCGCCCAGCGGGTGGCGGGCAACACGCTTCTGGAGTGCCGGCCCGTCACCGGCCGTCTGCACCAGATCCGCGCGCACCTGGCCGCGATCGGGCATCCACTGACCGTGGACCCCGAGTACGGCGGCGGTCTGGCGGTGCTGCTGTCCAGCCTCAAGGCGGGCTACAAGCCGAGCCGTCGCCACGATGAACGTCCCTTAATCGAGCGCTTGACGCTGCACGCGGCGAGCATCCGCTTCGTGCATCCGACCAGCGCGGCTCCGATGACCATCGCGTCGCCACTGCCCAAGGACTTCCGCGTGACAGTCGCGCAGTTAGCCCGCCTGGTCTGACCGTGCCACGCCGCGCCCCGCAGACGCCACGGTAGAATGGGGACCACTGCGCCGCCGCTCGCCGAGATCGGAGACGTACCATCGCGTGCGATGACGAGCCCGTTGCCGACACACCGCCGCCCGAGGCCGGTCGTGCGCCCGTGGGCGACGGCGGGGGAGCGCCGGATGCGTTGAGCGGGCAGGCGGCGGACGTCGAGAACATCGCAGCGGAACTGCAGGCGGCGCTAGCGACTCTCGCGGCGCGGGAGCAGGAACTTCAGCAGCGCGAGCACGCGATGGAGCAGAAATCGCGCCGCTTGGAGCAGAAAACCCGTGCCGCCGCGCGGGCCGAGGCCGGGCCGAATCAAGAGCAATTGACCGCGGAGCGCACACAGCTCGATGCGCTCCGACGACAGCTCATCGTGGACGGAACCCGGCTGCGCCAGGAGCGGGACCAACTCGAATGGCAGGGGGATCGTCTGCGCCGCCGGTTTGAGAAGTGGCGCGCGCGGATCCAGGGGCAGCGGGCGGCATTGCGGCAGCGGGGCGCGGCGTTGGAGGCGCAGGAGCAGGAGTTGGCGAAACGCGGGGCCCAGGCCGAGCAGCAGGCGGCCCAAATAGCGGCGGAACGCCAGCAGCTCGAGCGCCGGCAACAGGAGGTGCATCAGACCGCCAGCGAGGTCGAAACGCGGGGCCAGAAACTGTCCGAGCAGCGGCGCAAACTTGAAGAGCGCGCCCAGACGGCCGGCGAGCGCGAGCGCCAGCTTGCCCGGCAGACGGCGGAGCTGGAAGCCCGGCGGCGGGCGCTGCGCGACGAACAGGCCAAGGCGGCGGAAGCAACACAACGCCTGGAGAAGAGCGAGCAGCAATTGCAGCGGGGACTGGCCGCGCTTGACGCCGGCCGCCAGCAGCTCGCGCAGGCCGAGGCAGAGCTCGCGCAACGCCGCGCGGCAACCGATGAGGCGGCGCGCCGCACCGCGGATGCGGAGCGCGCGGCGCAACAGCACCGCGACGAGGCTCTGGCGCTTCGGGAGCAGAGTGAAGCACGGGACGCCGAGACCCGGCAAGCGGGGCTGGTGCTCGAGGTCGAGCGGCAGGAGGCCGAGTCCCGGCACGCGGCGCTGGAGCGGGCGGAGCACGCGTTCGACGCGCTGCGGGCGGAGCGGGAGGCAAACTTCACACGGGTGCGGCACATGCTCGCGGACCGGGCGGCCCAACTCGCATTGGCCCAGCGAGCGCTGCTGGCGGCCCCACGGCGGTGGTGGCTCCGCAGCACAGCGCTGGCCACGGCGGCGGCGCTCGGGGCGGCATGGCTGTGGCTGGGGCAGCATCCGCCGCTGTTCCGCGCCACGGAGGAATTGTGGATTCGGAGCGAAAGCCCGACGTCGTTGCCAGCCGACGGGCGGGCGAGTTGGGCGGCGGGCGTTTTAGCGGAGCACAGCCGCGGCTGGCTCGATGCCCGCTTGCTGGAGGGCGAGCAGGTTTCGGACGAGGTGCGAAGGGCGTGGGCGGGGGCTTCTGCGAGCGGCCGCGCGACCATGGCCGCGGACGAAGCCCAGATGGTCCTGCGACTCAGCGTCGTGGGTCTTCGAGCCGAGGCGGCGGAGGAGCTGGCGCGGGCGGCAACGACCGCTTACGCGCGGCGGGTCAACAGCGTGGCCGAGGACGCCCGCCTGCCGCGGTACTACCGGGACTTCTTGCTCTGGCGGGATGAGTTGCAGGGCACCTTGGATGAATCGCGCCGGCGTCAGACCGCAGATCAGGCCGCTCTGGCCGAGTTGCCGCAACCCGAGCAGCGCGCCCAGGTCGTGGCCGATGCCGACCGGCTTCAGGCCGAAGTGGGCATCGTCGGCACAACGCTCACGGAGCAGCGGGCCACCTTGGCAACGCTCCTGTCCGCCGGCGCGCCCCCCGGGGCCGTTGATCCAAATGAGCTCGAGGAAACGCTGCGGCAGGATTCGATCTACGGGGAGGACCAGCGCGAGCTGTTAGCCGCCGGGCTGAAGTACCGCACCGAGCTGACGGTCGCACTGCTGATGGCGACGGAGCCGCTGAAGGCGATGAAGCAGGCGCTCGCGGCGTACGCGGGGGCCGTGGCCGAGCAGCGTGGGCTGAAGCCGCCGGCGGCCGTGGTCCAGGCACTCGAAGGGTGCGCAGGCGAGGTCAGCGCGGCGGATGAGCGACTGGCGACGTTTGTCGACCAATGGCGAGTGTGGGCCGACGCCGTTCAGCACGCTGAGCTGGCGCGCGACGGCGCCGAGGCCGCGATCCTGGAGCTGGTGCAGCGGCAGAACGAGGCCGCGCAGGCTGCGCACCAGTTCGCGCTCGACGCCCAGAAGTCGGTCGCCAACGACAGCGCGCGCCTCGAGCAGTTGAGCGCCGGCAGCGGCGGCACGCGGGAGGCGGTGGTCGCCGCCGTGCTGCGCGGTCACCACACGGGCTGGAAGGCCGCGGTGGAGAAGCTGGGCGCCGCTGCCGACCGGACGGCGCTGACCGGCAACGTCGAGCTGGAAACGCTGGATCGTCAGCTCCGGGGGCTTCGCACGCGGCTGGAGCAACGCCGCGAGCTGGTCCATGAGCGGCTGCAACTGGAGGCGAGCCGCGTGGCGCAGGAGCGGTACGCCGCCCGTCTCGCGGAGACGCGTGGCCAGGTGGAAGAGCTCAAGCGCCGCCGCGAGAAGTTGGTGAGCGGGCTGCTCGGGACATTACAGCAGGTGCGCGAGCTGGACGAAGCCGTGCGTCGGCACGAGGAGCTGATCGGGCGCCTGAAGTACACGACGGCCCAGATCGCGCGGCTGGAGTCGGAGCTGGCTACGCTGGAGGAGAAGCTGGCCGACGCTCGGCGGCTTGGTCCGAAGCCGGACCGCGTGGAGGTCGGCCGGTCGATGGTGGCCGAGGTTCCGCAGGCGCGGCGGCGCGACGCGGCAATCGTGGGGCTGGGTACAGCGGCGGCGACGTGGGTCGTGTGCGTGCTGATGCTCATCAAGCTCCCGCGCCGCGCCGCCCACGACGAATTGGCGCGGCTGCTCGCGGCCGCCGGACCCGGCGACCCGCAAGACACTAGCCCGGCCACGTAGCCGTTGGTGGTCCGGCGCGGCGGCCGGGCGGTTTCCTGGCCGGGGCGACCAAGGCCGCCAAGAGTGCCAAGCGGTTGGCATGGTCGCCGATAAAAAGGCCGCGGGGGCTGCGGCGGGGCGAAGGGTGCCAAGAGTATCAAGTTTGTGGGGGGCGCAAATGGCACTCTTGACCGGGGGGCGGCAGCGGGCGCGGTTTCGGACGCAAGGCTGGCACGGTTGGCGGGGGAAGATGCTCAAATGGTCTCCGGATGGGGCGATAATGTCGCGTTTCTGGGCGTTGGAGTCGAAGGTTCTCAAGATGCTCATGTTTGTAGGGGTCGTAAATGGGCATCTTCCGATAACCACGGCGGGCCGGGCGGAAGCGTGGGCGGCCGACTGCGCGGGATGCGCTGGGGGCGGCGGGAGCGTGGGACGGGCGCAGGGAAACAAGGCGCTCATGCTAGGATTACTAGCACGGTGAGGGCCGCGGGGCAAGGGGACGCGGGCGGTTGCGCGAGATTGGCGGCAGGTGGCGGAAAAAGGCAACCGCAGAGACGCAGAGAAGCAGAGAAAACGCAGCGTCAGTCCTGGTATTCCGGGCATAACGGGCGAGCTGAGAGCGCAGAGGCGAACGGCAAGCAGAAGACGACCACGGGGGCGGTCCGCAGATTACGCAGATCGCGCACATTGAGACAGAACGGAAGCGAGGGGGCGGAGGGGGCGGGAAAGAGCGAGTTACGAATGGCGAATAGCGAGTAACGAGTTGGGGAAGAAGGGGCGGAAAACGGGCGGGCTATTTCAGGCGGGCGCGGAGGTCGGCGACGCGGCCGGCAGCACGTCCGTGCTTTCCATGAAGGCCCTGGCGAACAGGAGCGCGGCGCGCAGGTCCTCCCGCGTGAGCTCCGGAAACGCCTTGAGCAATTCGTCCCAGGATTCATGCGCGGCAAGCTGACCGAGGACGACGGCCACCGGGATGCGCGTACCCTGGATAACCGGCTTGCCGCCGCAGACGCGTGGGTTCCATTCGATGCGGTCCGGCATACGAGGGTCTCCTGACTCAGGCTGCGCCGCGGAAACCGTCCGTCGGTACTCGGATCATATCATGTTCGGCGGACGGAGGGGGGCTGGCGCGGCGGGAAGAAGCGAGTTGGGGACGGAGGGGCGGAGGGGCGGGATCTCAAAGCTCAGATCTCAGATCTCAGAGGGCGGCGGGCGGGCTACTTGAGGCGGGCGCGGAGGGCGGCGACGTGGGCCGCGCTCTTTTCGGCGTCGGGGTGGCCGAGTTCGCGCTCGTAGTCGACGCAGACCTGCATCAGCTCGATCGCGTGGGCCAGATCGCCGGCCTTTTCGTACTCAACGCCCATGTTCCAGCAGGCGTTGGCCTCGCCGCGGCGGTTGCCGATCTCGCGGGTGATGGCCAAGGCCTGCTCATAGTACTCGATGGCCTTGCGCGGTTGGCCCAAGGTGACATAGGCGCTGCCGAGGTTGCCAAGCGAGATGCCTTCGCCGCGGCGGTCGCCGATCTCGCGGACGATCTTCAAGTGCTGCTCGTAGAACTCAATTGCCCGTTTCGGTTGGCCCAGCGCGGCGTGCGCGCTGCCCAGGTTGCCGAGCGCGTTGCCCTCGCCGCGGCGGTCGCCGATCTCGCGGGCGATCTTCAAGTGCTGCTCGTAGAACTCAATTGCCCGTCTCGGTTGGCCCAGCGCGGCGTACGCGAGGCCCAAGTTGCCTAGGGTGGCGCTTTCGTTGCGGCGGTCGCCGATCTCGCGGGCGATGGCCAAGACCTGCTCGTCGAACTCGATGGCCCGCTCTGGCTCGCCCAAGTCGACGTACCCGTTGGCGAGGTTTCCCAGACTGGCGCCTTCGGAGCGATGGTCGCCGATCTCGCGGGCGATGGCCAAATGCTGCTCGGCGTATTCAATGGCCCTGCGCGGCTCGCCCAGATTCCTGTGAGCAACGCCGAGGTTCCCCAGGGCACTACCTTCGCCGTGGCGGTCGCCAACTTCGCGGGCGATGGTCAGGCGCTGCTCGTAACACTCGATGGCCTTGCGCAACTCGCCCAAGGCGGCGTAGGCGATGCCGAGGTTGCCCAGGGCGGTGCCTTCGCCGAGGCGGTCGCCCGCGGCCCGGGCCATAGCCAAGACCTGCTCGTGGTACCCAATGGCCTTGCGCGGTTCGCCCAGGTCCTTGTAAGCAATGCCGAGGTTGCCCAGGGCGGTGCCTTCGCCGGGGCGGTCGCCCGCGGCGCGGGCCATGGCCAAAGCCGCCTGGAGAGTGCGCTCCGCCGCCTGCGGATCGCCGATGAACAGATACAAGAAAGCCAGCTCGTTTAGCCAGAGTTGAGCGTGTCCGTACATGTTCGGCTGCGGATCAGTGTTGAGTTGGCTGATTCGCTCCTCGAGCTCAGCGATTCGGAAGCGCTTCTGATCGGCGGAGAGGCGGCCCGCCAGAAGCGTGTCGCCCGCGAATATCTCGTGTGCCGCCAGGGCGGGTTCGGCGCGCTCGGTAACGAACTCAAACTGGTGGCTGAACCAGCGCCAGAAGTCGGGGGCGTGCTGGTACAGGAGTGTCGCCGCATATTCGGGCAGCCAGAAGATCACGGGTGCGGCAAAGCGCTCGCTCCAGAGCTCGCGCGAGGCGTTGAGGGCGCGCAGCGCGGGGTGCGCGGGGAGCCCGGACGGCAGCGATTCGTTTAGATCGACGATGCACACCGGCCCAGCGCTGCCTGGGGCTGGGTGGTCCAGTCGCTCGCGGACAGCCGCGAAGACGTCGGTTGTGCCGGGCGGAACCGGCACGACGCGCAGGGACGGTATTTCAGCGGCCAGGCGTCCGACGAGGTAGTCGCGGAGCTGGGCGCTGTTGCAGACCGCAAGACTGAGGGAAAAGGACCCACGGGACAGGGTCAGCATCCGGCGCAGGGCCGCAAGTTCTGCTTCCTGGCGTGCGCTTTCCGGGGGCTCAGGCGGCGCGGGTTGACCTGGGCTCGGCCGTGGGATGCGGGGCGCGCCGGATGGTGTGGGTGTTCGGCGTCTGCGGTGCCTGGTGCTCATCGCGCGCCCGGGGCGGACAGATCGGCGATCACGGGATTCTCGCCGTACCAGTCGGAGTCGTTGACGTATTGCAGAATGGCGCGGTTGTCGAGGAGGCTGCGAATGGCCTGGTCGTTGTCGGCGGTACGCGTGAACTGGCCGGCACGTCGAACTTCGTCGATCACCGTCCAGTGCTCGGTCCGAAGCTGACGGACGTAAGCCTTGCGGCGTTCACGCGCGGCGCGCTTCAGGGCGTTTTCGGTGATCGGCAGCGCTGTGATCATTGCCTCGCGAGTGAGGTACATGAGCTCGGTCGGCTGGCCGCCGCTGAGGCGGACAAGCAGGTCGCGCGTCTGATCGCTATCGAACAAGTCAGTTTGTTGCGCGCCGGAGTCTTCGAGGCGGCGCGCGATGATCTGGAGGCACTTGTCGATGCCGGGTTGATAGTCCCCGCGCTGGGGCGGGGGATTGCTGACCTTGACCATCGGCACCACAGGGACGTTACCGCCATAGAGGGTGGAGAGCGTGGCCTCCTGCGTGGAATAGGCCAGCGCCAGGGGCACGGTGTAGACCGTGTGGCACATGAAGGCGGAGAGCTGTGGCTGCCGGTGGATGAACAGGTACTCCCCGGTCGAACAGCCGGCTTTCTCGTGCGGGCGCAAGACGATCTTGTCGAGGTCATCGACGAGCACGACGAGACCGTGGTAGCCCTGCTTGTTGAGATCGAGGAGCGCCTGGCCGATCAGGTCGTTCGCGGCCAACAGCCAGTTGCCCGTATCGCCTTCGATGAGTTCACGTAGCTTGAGACGCGCATCGGGGCTCGCCTTGACCGTCGTCGAGATCTTCGTGAACCCGACCTCGAGGTCAACGCTGTCGAGGGAGACATCGCTGCTCAGCAGATTCCAGATCCGCTCCCAGCGGTCGCGAAAGTAGCCCGGTGTCAGACTGATCTGCGCGTGCTCACGCAACTGAGCGGCCATCTGGCGCATGACCGCGGTAAGGACTTCGAGGAAATCCACGTCGTTTCGGTCGATATCGCGGCTTGAGTCGCAGAAAACGACGAAGTAGCGCTTGTTGCCGGTTTCGAGTTCCCGCTTCAGGCGGCGCAACTCCGTGGACTTGCCGCTCCCGCGATGACCGGCCAGTAGCTGGCAGGTCGGCTCGGGGGAAAGGCGGATTCGGCTGGCCAGGCGAGGGACCACGTCGCCGGGCCCACGCACGTCGTCGAGGTCGACGTAGCGATGCTCGCCCGGCTGGTCGGCGCGGAGGGGCTGGGGGTCGAACGCCGCGTAGAGCTTCTCAAGGGAGCTTGACATGTGTCCTCGGCGAGTGTGGGGCCGACAGGCATCGGCGGCCGAGCTCTCGCACGGCGAATCTCCGACACCCGCTCCGAGATCATACCTCCGGGAAAGCGCGATGCAACGGCGGGCAGTCGCGCAACGGACGGAGCAAGACCGTGCCACCCGGCGATGGACATTCGGCGGCAACCCACTCGCTTGCGCTCGGGGCTCTGAATCGGCGCTGCGCGTTCGGACACGGCCGTCCGGAGGTGCCCCTCGCTGCCGGCCGGGCGCCGATTGGCGCACTGGGCGGGACGGACCGGCCCATGACTGGGCCGGCTCGGTTAAGGGCCCCGCGCTTCCGCTCGGGCTCTGACACGCGCTCGGCACCGCGGCTCGGCAGGAGCCTCGCCCTCCCACGCCGCGGGGTCAGCGGGGGGAGATGAGCAATTCGGAGGCGGCGCGGCGGAGGTTGAGCGCGGTCGCGGGGAGCGCTTCAGACAACGGCGTGCCGGGCGGAGTTACCACGATCACGCGCTGGAGACCGAGCAACGCCGCGAGCTGGTCGGCGGATTGGGCGCGGGCCGTACGGAGCGCGCCGACCAACGCTACGGCCGGCACTTTCGCCGCCTGCGCCAAGCACGCGACGCCGGCGACGACCTTGCCGCCGCCGGTCTGCTCGTCCAGACGACCTTCGCCGGTCAGACATAGATCGCAGCCGCGCAGCTTGTCGGCGAGCCGGAGATGGCGGGCGACTTCGTCGAAGCCACCCAGCAACCGAGCGCCGAGGGCCGCGGCGAGCCCGGCGGGCAGGCCGCCCGCGGCGCCGCCGTACGGCACGGCGCGCACGCCGGGCGCACCGAAGCGCTCTAATACGTCGGTCCAGTGCGCGAGCCCGGACTCCAGGGCGTGCACGGCTTCGGGCGAGGCCCCCTTCTGCGGCGCAAAGACCTGAGCCGCGCCGCGTGGACCCAGGAGCGGGTTGTCCACGTCGCATAGGACGTCGATCACCGCACGCGGAGCCGTCGCGGACGGGCGCAGACTTGCGACGCGCGCCAGCGTGCCGCCGGCCATCGGCGGCGGGATAATGACGCCGGCCGCATCGGCGAATTCCCAGCCCAGGGCCTGCAAGCAGCCTGCACCGCCGTCGACGGTGGCCGAGCCGCCCACGCACAGCAGAATGCGCCGGGCGCCGGCGGCGAGAGCGGCCTGCAGGAGCTGGCCGGTGCCGAAGCTCGTCGTGCGGAGCGGGTCGCGCTCGCCCGGCGCCAGGAGCGCCAAGCCGGAGGCTTCGGCCATTTCGACGACGGCTTCCGGGGACGCTGTGGGGCGCAACCACCAGCGTGCGGTCCGCGGGCGGCCGAGCGGATCGAGGACGGCCGCGGACCGCTCTTCGGCGTGCAGTGCTTCAGCAAGGATGCGTCCGGTCCCCTCGCCGCCATCGCCCAGCGGGCAGCAGGTGATCTCGGCGTCGGGCCGCACGTCGCGGACGCCGGCGGCCAGCGCGTCGGCGGCCGACCGCGCGTCGAGCGCGTCTCGGAATTTGTCGGGCGCGACGAGAATTTTCACTCGGCGATTTCTGCGGGGGCCAAGTAGCGCGTCTTGCGGGCCCGCACGAAGCCCCGTTTCGATGGAGCCCGGAGGAACTCGACGAGCCGCCGACCCGGGGCCGTGCAGACGGTGGGCGCGAACTCGTCGAGCGCGGCCGGCAGCGGCACGGCGGTGCGGAACAGCGTCCGGTACGCCCGCTGGATCTCCGCGCGCTCCTCGCGGGAAAAGCCCGCGCGGCGCAGGCCAACGACGTTCGGACCTACCAACTCCATTCGCTCGACCATCGTCATGAACGGCGAAACGTCCATGAGGGCGCGGCTGCCGCCGCCCATCATGGCCAGCTCGCCGATGCGGACGAACTGGTGCACGCCCACGTGACCGCTGAGGAACGCGCGGCTGCCGACCTGCACGTGCCCCGACAGCAGGCTGCCGTTGGCGATGGTAACATGATCGGCGATGACGCAGTTATGGCCGATGTGTGCGGCGGCCATGATGTAGCAGTGCGGGCCGACGAGCGTGGTGCTGCCCGGCGCCGTGCCGCGATGGATCGTGGCGTGCTCGCGCACCACAGTGTCGTCGCCGACCTGCGTGAAGCTCGGCTCGCCGGGCCACTTCAGGTCCTGCGGCAGATGCCCGACGACCGCGAACGGGTGAATCTGACAGCGCGCCCCGATGGTCGTCCCCTCGGCCACGTAGCCGTGCGGGTACACACGCGTCCCAGCCCCGATGCGCACGTTCCGCTCGACGACCGCGTACGCACCGATTTCCGCCGTCGGGTCGAGCTCGGCGGACCGGTCGACGATGGCCGTCGGATGAATGGGCATCGCGCTTACTTCTTCTGGGCCGCTTCTTCCAGGTCAAAACGGTCGAGCACCGCGGCGGTCTGCAGCGCCCGGTCGAGCAGCCGCTTCATCTCGCGGACGGCCGCGCGCAGGCCAACGAA
>CAIWOY010000188.1 GCA_903914415.1 uncultured Phycisphaerales bacterium
ATGAGTCGCTGCTCACCAGCGAGGATGCACAGCGTCTGATCGCAGCCGGCGGCGTGCACGTGCTCAACGTCCGGATCGCCAAGAACGGCGGGCTGATGCCGAGCCTGCGGATCGCGCGGCTGGCACTCGCGGCCGGACTGGACGTGCAGCTCGGCTGCATGGTCGGCGAAACGAGCATTCTGACCGCGGCGGGGGCGGCGTTCCTCGAAATCTGCCCCCACGTGCGGTTTGTCGAGGGCGGATTCGGGACGTTGCTCCTGCGGGAAGACGTGACGCGCCGGCCGTGGCGATTCGGCTTCGGCGGACGGATGCGACCGCGCCGGGGCCCGGGGTTCGGCGTCGACGTCGATCCCGCCGCGCTGGAACGGCTATCCGTCGATCATGCCCGCGTGGCCCCGCTCTAACGCGTGCCCCCCGGTGCCACTGCTCTTGAGCAGCGTCCTCGTCTTCGAATCTGCAGGCTTCTTCGGCGCTCTCCCGTGGTCCGGCCGGTCGCACGCCTCACGGTTGCTCCGCTCGCCCGACGCCGTTCGAACCGCGCATCGGCGAAAGCTGAAACACCGCCCCGCAGCCGGCGCGCGGGCAGCGGACGGTGAGCGTCGGGATAGCGGCGAACTCGCGCGGCTCCGTGTTCAGGATCGCCAGCAGCGTCGGCAGGATGGCGTGCGCCGCGTGGATGCACAATCCCGCCGGCAGCCGGGCTTCGACCGTGAACGCCGTCTCGGCAAACTCGCCCGCGGGACAGCCGGCCGGACCGGGGGGCTCGGCCACGGTGACGCGAACCGCGGGCCGGCCCCGCGGCAGCCCCGGCGGCGCGGCTGGCGGTTGCTCGGGGGCGGCGGTCTCGATGGCGGCCTCCGTCGCCGGTGTTGGACAGCCCGCCGACGTGTCCGCGCCGCTCTCCACGTCAAAAACGACCACGTCCTGCCGCCGGTCCATCGCCAGGTTGGCCAGCTCGTCGGCCCGCACGTTGGCTTCGCGCGGGATGTGTCGCACGGTCCAGCGCGGCACCTTGAGCAGCAGCAACTGCGTCTGGCGGAACAAGAGCGCCAGCCGCGGGCTCTTGACCTGGTACTCCCCCGTAAGCTGCCGCACGAGCAGCTCGCTGTCGGAATGCACAGTGACACGCTGCGCCTGAACGAGCTGCACGCGGCGCAGGGCGCGGATCAGCGCCTCGTACTCGGCGGCGTTGTTCGTCTGCCGGCCGAGAAAATACCCCGCTTCGTGAATGCGGTTTCCGTCCTGGTCGCGGATGACGACACCGGCGCCCGCCGGCCCCGGATTCCCGCGCGCTCCGCCGTCAACGTGGATGATCAGGTCCAACCGTGCCCCGCTGCGCTAGGTGTGCTTCTCAATGTACAGGATGCGGCCGCAACTGTCGCACGTGATCACCTCGTCCCGCGAGAGCAACGCGTTCGCCCGCTCGGCGGCCAGGGACATGTTGCAGCCGTCGCACAGGTATTCCTGGCGCCGCGGATGGGCCTGCACGACGCGGGCCATGGTCTCCCCCTCGTAGCGCTCGGAGATGCGGTTGAACAGGTCGATCGTCTTGGGCTCCAGATGGGCGGCCGCCTCGTCCCGCTGCCGCTCGAGCGCGGCCAGACGCTCCGCGAACGACCCCTGGACCTGCTCGAGTTGAGCTTTCACGCTCGACAACCGCTGGGTCTCGGCGTGCACGGTCGCGTCCTGCTCGGCCACGAGCCTCCGCTTCGCCTCGACCTCACCGATCAACTCTAGCGCGCGGTTCTCGACGCGGCTCCGATCGGCCTTCTCGTTGTTAAGCTGGGACAGGACCGCCGCGTACTCTTTGTTCGTCCGGATGGTGTTGAGGTTGTCCCGCAGCTTGGTGACGGCCGCGTCGCGGCTTTTCACCTCAAGGTCCGCGGCGTCCGCCGCCACTTGCGTGTGTTTCAGATCTGCCTGTTCGTGGGCGAGCGCCGTCTCGGCGGTCCGCAGCTTGGCCGCCTGCCGCGCTACGCTGTTCTGCTTGGTCGCCAGTTGGCGGCGTATGTCTGCAATCTGAAGCTCGATGTCCCGAAGTGCGATCAAGGCCTCGAGCGTCGCGCCCATTCAAGCTCTCCGACGTATTGGCGGGTCACGGTACATTCGAACCCATGATTATCTGCGCTGGAGGTCGGCCTGGCAAGACAATCTTACGTGCCTGCGCACGGGGGGACCTCGTCTTGTGGCGCGCGGCAACGGGACAGATTGCGTCGCGTTGACCCCGCCGATTCGCCCGCCAGTTGGGGCGCGAATCACGCCGAACGAGCGCGGCGGGCGCGGCCGGGGATGCGCGCAACCCCCTGCGAATCACGGCAGAATGCGACGATGTGCGCGGCCCCGCGTCGAAAGGCGGGGATGGGCCCAGCAGGACTCGAACCTGCGACCAACGGATTATGAGTCCGCCGCTCTAACCAACTGAGCTATGGGCCCAACTACATGCCGCATAGAGGCTTACGAGAACTCGTCCTGCAAACGTAAACCGAACCGTATGCCTGCGAAGCGGGGTCCCGGCAACCAGCGGTCTCGGAAACCGCTGCTTGCACATCGTCTACAGCCTATTCAAGCTGCAATCGGCCGTCAATTCCCCGACCTCCCTCGACCGGCTCAGCGCACGCGCCTGTTGGGGCCGGTTCAACCACAAACGCGTCAAGCGACGGCCTGGCTGCGCACGGCGATCCGCGCGGCCACTCTGCGACCTGGTGGCGGCACGCTGTGGCGCGCAAGACCTGCCCTACGGGCCGGGCCTCGTCATGGAACGTGGGTCGAGGGCCTGGTCGAGCTGCGCCGCGGGCAGGATCTTCCGCTCCAGCGCGATCTCGCGCACCGTTTTGCCCGTCGCCGCGGCCTCTTTCGCGAGCGCGGCGGCTGCGTCGTAGCCGATCAGCGGTGCCAGGCTCGTGCACATCGCCAGCGACTGCTCGACCAGCGCCTCGCAGCGGGCGCGGTCCGCCTGCAAGCCGTCGACGCACTTGTCCACGAAAGCGTGGCACGCGTTCGTCAGCAGCCGGACCGATTCGAGCACGTTGTGCGCCATCACCGGCATCCCGGTGTGCAGCTCGAGGTTGCCGAGCAGCGCGGCGGCGTACGTGACCGCCTCATCGTTGCCGACCACCTGCGCACAGACCTGGAGGACGGCCTCGCACATGACTGGGTTGACCTTGCCGGGCATGATCGAGCTGCCGGGCTGCGTCGCCGGCAGCGTCAGCTCGCCCAGGCCGCAGCGCGGCCCGCTGCCCAGCCAGCGGATGTCGTTCGCGATCTTCGTCAAACTGATCGCAATCGTTCGCAATACTCCGGAGGCGGCGACCACCGCGTCCTTCGCGGCCTGCGCCTCGAAGTGGTTCGCGGCCTCGTGAAATGGCTCGCGCGTCTCGTGGCTGAGAATCTCGCAGACGAGCTTGGCGAACTGCGGGTGCGTGTTGAGGCCGGTGCCGACCGCGGTGCCGCCGATCGGCAGCTCGCGCAGGGCGACGATCTTGCTCATGATCCGCCGGTCGGCGTGGGCAATCTGGCTCGCGTAACCGCCGAATTCCTGCCCGAGGCGGATCGGCGTGGCGTCCATCAGGTGTGTGCGGCCGATCTTGACGATGTCGTCGAACTGTTCAGCTTTGGCCTGGAGGGCCTTGTGCAGCTTGTGCAGGGCCGGCATCAGGTCGCCGTGCAGGGCCGCGACGATCGCGAGGTGCAGCGCGGTCGGGATCACGTCGTTGGATGACTGCCCCATGTTGACGTGGTCGTTGGGGTGGATGTGCATAACCCCTCCCCCTCCCAGGGGGAGGTCAGGAGGAGGTGACGACCGGGAGTTTGCGTCCGCCACCCTCGCCCGGTCCCCTTCCTGAGAGAGCGGGTGGTTCTCAGACCTGCGCTCGCTGGCGCCGCGCTCCGCCGCAATCTGCGTCGCCCGGTTGGCGATCACCTCATTCGCGTTCATGTTCGTACTGGTGCCGGACCCGGTCTGGAAGATGTCCAGCACGAAGTGGTCGTCCAGCCGGCCGTCGATGACCTCGCGCGCGGCCTGCTGAATCAGCGCCCCCAGATGCGGGTCGAGCCGTCCGAGCCGCCGGTTGGCCTCTGCGGCGGCGTGCTTGATCAGCCCCAGCGCCCGGATGAAGTGTCGTCCGAAGCGGTAGCCGCTGATCGGGAAGTTCAGCACCGCGCGTTGCGTGGACGCACCCCATAGTGCGTGCCGCGACACTTCCATCTCACCCATCGAGTCGCGCTCGATTCGCGTTTCCGACATACGACACCTCCGTCGGCCCAACAGCGGCCGTCCTTCGCAGGAGTGTAGTCCCTGCCCGCGCGGCTGCAAACGTCGGCGTCCTGCGCGGTGAAAGAGCGGCTGACCGGGGGCGCACCGCATACGGCGTGCCGGTTGGCTCGTGGCCGTTGCCGCGCCCGCGCCGAAACGCGAGAATGCCGGAGAGCATTGACCCCCGTGTCGGCCGTAGACGGCCGGAAAATCTGCGCGGCGCGCGAAGATCGCGACTATCTGTAGTGCGGAGAGCAGGTGATAAGGTGATGAAGCGATAAAGAGCGCGCGATCTTGCCCTCTATCACCTTGTCGCTTGTTCACCTTATCACCGCCCCCGATTGCGGAGCAGCCTCGTGCAGGAGCGACTGCCTTTTGATCCGAGTCGCATTCGCCGCCCGGCGGAGAAGCCCGCGGGGCCGCGCCTGCTCAGCGTCCGCCAGGTCAACGAGTTGGTGCGGGGGACATTGGCCCGGCACATTCCGGCGACGCTGCACGTGCTCGGGGAGATCGGCGACTTCTCGCGGCCCGCAAGCGGCCACGTGTACTTCACGCTGAAGGACGCCGACAGCGAGCTGCGCTGCGTCCTGTGGCGCAGCACCGCCCTCCAGCTCAAGTTCGCCCCCGAGATGGGCATGGCGGTCATCGCGACCGGCGGGCTGGAAGTCTACGCCCCGCGCGGAACCTACCAGCTCGTCGTCCGCAAGCTCGAGCCGCGCGGCGTCGGGGCGCTCGAAGTCGCGTTTCGACAGCTCAAGGAGCGGCTGGAGCGCGAGGGGCTGTTTGACCCGCAGCGCAAGTGTCCGCTGCCGCGCATCCCGGAGCGTGTCGCCGTCGTCACCAGCCCCACGGGCGCCGCGCTCCGCGACATCCTGCAGACGCTCCGGCGGCGCCTGCCGCTGATCCAGGTCCTCGTGTTTCCGGTGCGCGTCCAGGGCGAAGGCGCCGCGGAGGAGATCGCC
The DNA here is from genome assembly GCA_903914415.1 of uncultured Phycisphaerales bacterium. GTDB lineage: Bacteria > Planctomycetota > Phycisphaerae > UBA1845 > Fen-1342 > Fen-1342. The sequence goes on from CAIWOY010000188.1 coordinate 5,215, forward strand.
GCGGCGATTCGCGCGCTCAACGAGCATGCCGAGGTGCTGGGCGGCGTCGATCTGGCCATCGTCGGCCGGGGCGGCGGATCGCTGGAGGACCTGTGGGCGTTCAACGAGGAGGTGGTGGCCCGCGCCATCGCCGCCAGCCGTATTCCGATCGTCAGTGCCGTCGGGCACGAAGTGGACGTGACGATCAGCGATTTGGTGGCGGACCTGCGGGCGCCGACGCCCACGGCCGCGGCCGAGCTGATCGCCCCCAGCGGTGCGGAGCTGACTGCATCGGTCGAGCGCCAGGCACAGCGTTCCACCCGCGCGCTGACGCACATGCTGCAACTGGCCCGCGCCGCACTCACGACCGCGCTGGCGCACGAGCCTCTGGCGCGCCCGCTCGCGCGACTGCGGGAGCGCAGCCAACTCGTAGACGAAATCCTCCACCGTCTCGAAACGGCGAGCGCGCGGGCGTTTCGCCAGGCGCGGGAGCAACTGACCCGCGCCGAATTCACGCTCCTGCGCTTTCGGACCGGGGCACGCTTCGCACCGGCTGCTCGGCACCTGGAGCAACTCCTGCATCGTCTGACGTGGGCTCTGAACGCGCGGGCCGTCGGCGCCGAGCGGGGTCTCGCCCACGCGGCCGCCCGTCTGGCGCGGCGAAGCCCTGCGGCACGCCTGAGCGGGTCGGACGAACATCTCCGGCTCGTTTGCACGCGGCTCGTCACCGCGCTGCGCCTGGTCTTCCTTCACCGCCGGCGTCTGCTTGCCGCGCGCGTCCAGGCCGTCGCGGCCTGCGACCCGCGGGCCGTTCTGAGAAGAGGCTACAGCATCACGCGCGCCGCGCGGACGCGCGAGATCATCCGCTCCGTCGACCAGATCCGGGATCGGCTGCGCATCATCACCGAACTGGCCGACGGGGAGTTTCCCGCCACGGCAGAAGACCCACGCCAGCCACCCCTCTTCGAGTAGAGCGATTTCGATCAACCCGTAGCGGTCGATGCCCCGGTCGGCCGTACGATGCCGATCGGTCTTCTACGTCCGGCAGGGGCGCCGGACGCTACACCTCGGCCGAACCCACACCGGACCAGGGTGCCCTATATACCCCTGGCGGGCGGCTCGTCCGCCGGCCCCATCGAATTCAGCCGGGGCAGTGTGAACACCACGCCCTCGTCCGGCGCCTCGATCTCCTCGACCACCGTGACGCCGCGCTGCCGCAGGTACGCGAGCACCCCTTGCACGACGTCTTCCGGGGCGCTGGCGCCGGAGGTCACGCCGACGGGTTGCCCCCCCGCCAGCCAGCTTTCCTCGATATGGTCGGGGCCGTCCACCAGGTACGCCCGCACGCCGCGGGCGCGCCCCACCTCAGTAAGCCGTCGGGAATTGGACGAGTTCTGCGACCCGACCACCAGCAGGACGCCGATGCGCCCGCTGATCTCCTTGACGGCATTCTGGCGATTCTGCGTGGCGTAGCAGATGTCCTCGTGGGGCGGCAACTCCAACTGCGGGAAACGCCGGCGCAGTGCGTCGACAAGCTCGCGCGCATCGTCCTGGCTCAGTGTGGTCTGGGTCAGGATGACGCCTTTCTCATCCGCGGCCAGCGCCAGCCGCCGCACGTCCGCCACGCTCTCGATGAGGATCGTCGCGTCCGGGGCCTGGCCCATCGTGCCGACGACCTCGTCGTGTCCGGCGTGGCCGATCAGGAGCACGCGGTAGCCGCGCTTGACGTACCGGCGCACCTCGACGTGCACCTTCCGCACCAGCGGGCAGGTCGCGTCAATCAGACGCAGCCCGCGCCGCTCGGCTTCCTCGCACACCGCCGGCGGCGAGCCGTGCGCGGAGAGAATCGTCACCGCCCCGGACGGAATCTCGGCCAGTTCCTCGACGAAGACCGCTCCCAGGGCGCGCAGCCGCTCCACGACGTGCCGGTTGTGCACGATCTCCTTGCGTACGTACACCGGCGGGCCGTACCGCTCCAGCGCCAGCTCCACGACGCGGATGGCCCGCTCGACGCCGGCACAGAACCCCCGCGGCTTGGCCAGCACTACATCCATCTCATGTTCCGCAACACACGCACGGTGGCCCAGCGGACGGTGAACGTTCGTCCAGAATTATAGCCCCCGCGGCCGGGCGTGCGTGCGGCGCATCGGCCTACTCGACGCTCACGAACTTGCGGATGCTCGTCTCCAGCTCATCCACGGTGTACTTGCGGCCCAGATCAATCGGCACGAACACGCCGTGCGCATGATCGCTGGCGAGAACAAGCATCCGGCCGACGCGCTCGTAGCCCATCTCCTGCGGCGTATGGCCGACCAGCAGCACGTCCGCCCCCACCCGCCGGGCAAAACGCTCCACCACTTCGGCGGTTTGGAAGCGCCCCCAGACGAGGTCGTACGCCGCGCCGCCCGGGGCATAGTCCTCCGGCGTGGGCTGGCGGTCGAAGACGGTCGTGTCGAAGGAGTCGATGTACCACGCGTCCGGTATGCTGTGCGCGAGAAAGAGCCCGGTGGCGGTCCGCGCCGCCAGCGGGAGCGACGCGACGTAGTCGTTGACGGCGGCGAGCACGTCCACGGCCGCACCGCCGTAGCGTTGCTCGACGCCGCGCTCGAAGTCCGCGAGCACGTAGCGTCCGCCCTTGGTGATCTCGTGGCCGAGGAGCTGAGAGAGCTCGTGGTTGGACTGGAGGAAAAAGACGTTATCGGGGAACTCGCACTTCAAGGCGGCGGCCCGCACGAGCAGGTCGACAGAATAATCGGGCGCGCCGGGCGGATCGGGCTCGCCGTGGATCAGCTCGTGGAGGATCACGTATCGGCCGGGGCTGCGGGCCAGGGCACAGAAGCGCTGCAGCTTCTCAAAGTTGCGCAGGTGGCCGTGCAGGTCCCCCGTCATCACGAGTTGCCCGGCCGACCCGAAGGTCAGCAGCGATCCGCCGCGGTTCGGATCCTCACGAATGAGGCGCGCCGCTTCCCGCAGTGTCTGGGCCGCTGTTTGACCGTCCGCCGCCGGGGTCACGTATCCCTCGTTCGAGGCTCACCGCTCAGGGCGTGCATGTTGTCCAAGCCGGCGACCGCCGTCAATCGGCCGGCTGTGCGCCCCGCGTCCGGCCGTCCCGGCGTGTGGGGCGGCTCTGCTGGAGCAGGTGACGTACGACTTCCAGGCGCGACAGCACCTCGCGCATGTCGCGCGGCCGGTGCTCCTTGGCGGCCGCACAGCACTCGACGATCAGGTTCGACAGCGGCACGGGGATCTGCGGGTTCAGCTCGTGCGGCGGCTCGCTGCCGCGCTGAGATTCGATCTCGATCTTCCGCGCGCCGGTCGGCGCCGTGGGCATCACCGTCCGGAAGCGCTTGCCGGTGCAGACCCAGTACATGGTGGCCCCGAGGCAGAAAACGTCGGTGCGCTGGTCGATAGCCTTGCGGAACACCTGCTCCGGGGCCATGTAGTCGGGCGTCCCCTGCACGCGCTCCTTGATCTGGCCCAGCGGACAGCTCTGGCCGAAGTCGATGATCTTCAGCAGCCCGTCGCGGGTCAGCAGGATGTTGTGCGGCTTGACGTCCGCGTGGGCGTAGCCGTGCTCGTGCACCGCGTGCAGGCCCTCGGCCGTCTTCTTGAAGATGGACACGATCGGCGGGATCGCGCTGGGGCGGTGGTCTTCGAGCCGCTCACCGTCCACGTACTCCATAATCAGGAACAGCTCGCGGGTCTTCAGCCACTTGCGGAGGCGGACGATCTCGAGACAGCGTCGCAGGTAGCGGTGCTCGAGGCGGCAGGCAAGCTGGAACTCGTTTTCCGCCTGCGCGATGTAGCGCTCGTCCTCGGGCGTATGCCGGATGACGTGCTTGATCGCGACCAGCCGCCCCGAGCCGATCTCGCGGGCCGAGCTGATCACCGCGCCGGCACCGCGGCCGATGCGCTCGATGAGCTCGTAGCCGGGCACGATGGGGATGGCGCGCGTTCGCATCGCGGTCAGCAAAGCCCAAAAAAGAAGGCGGTCAAGCCTCTTCCACAAGAGACGACAAACCGCCCGCAGATCCGTCGCGTAACGTCCACGCTCTACCGCAGACCCGTACGGCGCGGGTCGCATCCCCCGCCGCGCCTACGATGGGATGAGCTTCTTTCGCTCGAGGAGCTGGCGCAGGTCGAGCTGGCCCGGCGACATGTCCGCGCTCGCAGCCGTATCCAGGGGCGGCGCGAGGCGGATTCGTACCTGGTCTACGCCGCTGGCCTGGGTCAATCCGCGCAGCGCGCCGAGGAGCCAGCGCTGCTGTTGGACCGGCAGCGTCTCCTGCGCGTCGCCGATGACGATCAGCCAGACCCGCGGGCCGCCGCGCTCGCACTCGGGAATGCGATCCTGGTACACGACACAGACACTGTCGTCGCCAGCCGACGCGGCGAGCCGCGCTGCCTCGTCCACGGACGACGCGTAGTGCACCCCAATGTCCCGCACCTGCTCCGGCGCGCCTTGCTCCACGACCAGCGCGGCTCCGCCCTTCCAGGCCAGCTTGCCCGGCTCGAGCAGGAAGAGCACGCCGGCGCCCGCGGTCAGCGACAAGATGAGAGCAATGACGACGACGCCGTTCCGCTTGTCGGTGGTCATGTACCTTCCCTCGCTCGATGCAACCGCGCCACCGTCTTTCTACCGCATCGAGCGTTCCGCTGCAATACTCCGGGCACACATACTTTTACGACGAGGCGCCTGCCACTCTCCAGTGTAGCCTACAATATACTTTTCGGCATGGCCCAAGTGCACCACGCAGCAATTCTCTCCAGCGCCGCGTTGCTCCTCGTGGCCGCCCAGGCGGACACGGTCAAGCTCGCCGGCCGCCCCCCGTTCCAGAACGTCGCCGTGACCGACTTCCGCGGGGGACGGGCCGTGTTCCGCGGCGTCTCGGGCGAGTACATCCGAAAACCACTCGCGGAGGTGGAGTGGGTGTGCCTGGCCGGACAGCCGGATATCAACGCCGCTGAGGGGTTTGCCGCGGCCGCTGACTGGCCCCGGGCAGTTACCGGCTATGAACGGGCCCTGGCCCAGCCCAACCCGCCGTGGCTGGCGAGCCTGATCCGTGCCCGGCTCCTGTGCGCCGCCGATCGGGCCGGGCAGTTTGACCGGGCCGTCACGGTGCTGGTTGAGTTGGTGACGGCGGGGGCCACGCCGCCGACGGCCAGCATCCCGCGCCATCCCGGGTTACCCGGGTCCGAGCTGAACCGTCGCGCGCTGGCCGCCCTGGAGGAAGCGCTCCCCGGGAGCGCCTCGTCCGCCGACGCCCGGGTTCTGCGTGTGCTGCTGCTCGAACTGGCTCTTTATGAGGACGTAGAGCTCCCGGCAGCGATTCGCCCAGAAGCTTCGGCCGCGAGCCACCCCGCCGCGACGAGCCACCCCAACACCGCTCCCGCCAGCCCGCTCGGGATTCTCCCGGCGGAGGACGCACGACCCTCTGCGACCAGCCGGCCGAGCGCGGCGGCGCGCCTCCGCGACGATTCCTTCCTCCTGGACGCCATCGCGGCCGCGCTGGACCGTGGTGACCACGCGTGGGCTGAAGGCCGGCTCGAGCGTGCGCTGCCGTTTGTCGAGCCGACCGCCTGCTACCCCTGGCGACTCCTTCTCGGACGCTGTCAGATCGAGGGCGGCCGGTTTGCGACGGCGGCGGCGGGACTGATGGACGTCGCAGCGCACGATCCCGACCCGGCTCGCCGGGCGCGGGCGCTATACTATGTGGGCCTGGCGCATGAACGGATGGACCGGGTCGACGTCGCCAGGGATCTTTACCAGGAGCTCGCGGAGCGGGCCGACGCACCCAACGACGTGCGTACGAGCGCGCAAGGCGGTCTGCGTCGCCTGCCCCCGCTGCCGTAAACGCCGATGAAGCCCGCAACCTACTTCCTTGAGACCTTCGGCTGCCAGATGAACGTGCTGGACAGCCAGCTCGTCGCGGCCCGCTTACGCGAGATGGGCCTGCGGCGGGTGGACTCGCCACGTGAGGCGGACGTGGTCCTGTTCAACACGTGCAGCGTCCGCCAGCACGCCGAGGACAAGGTCCTGTCCCGGTTGGGTGCGCTGCGGGCGGTCAAGAACCGGCGGCCGGAAACGATCATCGGCGTTATCGGCTGCATGGCCGAACGGGCGCGGGAAGAGCTCTTCACGCAGGTCCCGCACCTGGATCTGCTGTGTGGCCCGGGAGAGTTGCATCACCTCGCGACGTTGCTCGTCGAAGTGTCCGAGCGCCACGAGCAGCTTGCCGCGCTGGCGAGCTCGCAAGCCCGGCGGACGACCGCCGCACAGCGGGGGCAGGCGGACGACCCCCTCGAGGTCCTGGATTCGTCCCGGCGCCCCGTCCCCGACGAGAGCGTCCTGCAATCCTATGTGCGTGTGCAGCGCGGCTGCGACAAGTTCTGCACGTACTGCGTGGTGCCGTTCGTGCGCGGGCCCGAGCGCAGCCGGCCGCCGGCGAACATCGTGGCCGAGGTCCGCAGCCTCGTCGCCCAGGGCTGCCGCGAGATCACGCTGCTCGGGCAAACCGTGAACTCGTACGCTTATCGGGACGGTGAGCGGACGGTACGCTTCGCCGAGCTGCTTGAGCAGGTGCACGCAATCGACGGGCTGGACCGCATCCGGTTCGTGACCAGCTTTCCGGCGGGCTGGGACGAGGACATCTTCCGCGTCCTGCGCGACTGCCCGCGGGTATGCCCGTACCTGCACCTGCCCGCCCAGAGCGGCTCCGACCGCGTCCTGAAGGCGATGAAACGCGGGTACACCGTGGCGGAGTACCTGCGAATTGTCGATACCGCCCGCCGGTACGTCCCGGACATCGCCCTCGCCGGCGATTTCATCGTTGGATTCCCTGGCGAGACGGAGGAGGACTTCCAGGCGACGGTCGAGCTGGTCCGGCGCGTTGAATACAAGAGCATCTTTGTCTTCAAGTACTCGCCCCGGCCCGGCACGTCCGCGGAGCGCGCCCGGGAAGACGACGTGCCGGCCGAAGACAAGTCTCGGCGCAACAACGAGTTACTGGCGGTCCAGAGCGAGATCAGCCTTCGGAAGAGGCAGGCCCTGATCGGCCGGACGGTCGAGGTGCTCGTTGAGGGGTACAGCAAGGCCGCACGCCGACTGCGGACCGGCGACACGGACACCGAGGCGGACGCCGCCGACGGATTGCCTGAGGGCTGCGCCCACGACCATGCGGTCAGCGGAATTATCGCGTCGCCGCGCCAACTCGCGGGTCGCACGCCGCACGACTTGATCACCGTCTTCGACGGGGAACCGGCGCACATAGGGACGATCGTCAACGTCCGCATCGAGTCCGTTTCGCCGCTGACGCTGTTCGGGACTATCGCGGGGATCGCCTCGCCGGCCCGGGGCATTCCGGTCCACGGTGCGTAAGCCAGCGCAACCGGAGTGCGTGCGTCGTGCCTCGGGATCGCCCGGAGCGTCGCGGGGCCCCATAATCCCGATGGAAGCTCCGCCGACCGGGGCCAACGCGGAGAGTGCGTAACCTGCGCCCGGCCGGGCCAAATCAATTGCGAGATCGGACGCCGGCGGGTTACACTGGCTATTCTGGGCGCTCGCGAGCGAGGACGATACATCCATAGTGTGCAGCTCTGGGGCGAGGATAGGTAATGTCTGCGTTCACTAACTTCGTGTCGGCGGCGGCGCTTTTCGGGACATTAGCCGGACTCACCGGCAACCCTGCGCGCGGCATCAGTCCGGCCGGCGTGGCAAGCCAGCGCGTGCCCTACGCGTGGGCTTTCGACGTGAGCGCCGGCCCCGGTGAGTCGTCAAATGCCGACAGGCGTCCGTCTCCGGTGATCGTCGATGTGGCCGACTGCAACGGCAACGGCATCCCGGACCCCAATGACATCGCCAGCGGCACCAGCCAGGACTGCAATAGCAACGGCATCCCGGACGAGTGCGAGCAGGGGGCGTGCTGCGGGCCCGACCATTCCTGCGACGCCACCTGGCCGCTGGATTGCAGCGTGCTGGGCGGCAACTGGCACGGCCAGGGTACGACCTGCACGCCCAACCCGTGCCTGCCCCCCTCCGGGGCCTGCTGCGATTCGGACGGCACCTGCACTTCCCTCACGAGCGACCAATGCACGTCGTCCGGCGGAACGTGGCTCGGGGCCGATTCCTCGTGCAGCCCGAACCCGTGTCCCCCGCCGCAGGAGGCGGCGTGCTGCCTGGCAAACGGTTCCTGCCTTCTGAGTACGAACATCTCCTGCACCGTCGCGGGCGGCACGTGGCAGGGGCCGGGGATAGCTTGCACACCCGATCCGTGCCCGCCACCGCCGCTCGGCGCCTGCTGCCACAGCACGGAATGCGCCGACAGCACGTTGCAGGCGGATTGCGTGGCGAGCTACGGCGTGTGGCAGGGCCCTTATACGACGTGTAGTCCGAACCCGTGCGATCCGTACGGTCCTGGGGGATGCTGCCTGGCTGACGGGACCTGCGAGATTCTCGGCGGGTACGAATGTTGGGACGCCGGCGGGGGCTGGGGCGGCGTCGGGGTTGCTTGCGACAACATATATTGTCCGCAACCCGGCGCCTGCTGCGATCCGAACGGCGTATGCACCGTCGTCCATGAGTCCAACTGCGGCGGCGAATGGCAAGGGCCTGGGACAACGTGCGATCCGAGCCCGTGCTCGCCGTGGGGGGCGTGCTGCTATGCGAACGGCACCTGCAACTTCGTCTCCGGGTCAGCCTGCGCAGGCTCAGGCGGGGCATGGCAGGGCACGGGCGTACCGTGCAGTCCCAACCCCTGTCCGCAGCCGCCGAGCGGAGCTTGTTGCCGGACCACGGCCGTGTGCGCGGACATCGACCAGTTCCAGTGCAACGGGCAGGGCGGCACCTGGCACGGCGCCGGAACGTATTGCGAATCCGGCGGGTGCCCGTCGCTAGGCGCCTGTTGCGCGGCGGGCGGTTCGTGCTACATCGCGACCGAAAGCTACTGCTTGGGGCAGAACCATCAGTGGCAGGGCCCGGACGCCAACTGCAACAGCCCCGTGACGTGTCAGCCGGACTGCAACAGCAACGGGGTGCCGGACTCTGGCGACATCGCCGGCGGGTACAGCCAGGACTGCAACGGCAACGGCGTCCCGGACGAGTGCGACATCACGGCGGGCACGAGTCAGGACTGCAACTCCAACGGCATTCCGGACGAGTGCGACACGCGGGGGGTGCCGACGTCGCAGCCGATCGGCTTCGCGATCGCCGCCAACGCGCGCTTGCAGGACCTCGACCCCAACTTCCCCGCGGGCAACGTGACGCTCGGCGGCGTGCCGTTCAGCATTCCGGCGACGGGGAACAATTATTGGAGCAGCGCGGCGACGGGCGGGTCCGCCGGCCGGACGTTCGCAATGTCCTTCGAGCAATACGGCGTCACGGACGTGTACACGCTGATCAACACGTTCTGGGGCCAGCCCGGGCCGACGAGCTACGCGAGCCTGCAGTTCTTCGGCAGCGGCGGCGCGTACTACAACGTGAACCTGATCGGCAACCAGGACATACGCTGCTACGAGCAGTGCGCGTGGACGAACTTCGTGTCGGGCTCGACGACCAACGTCGTCCAGCTCGGCGGGCACCGCCTCGACATGCAGCACATCCAGTTGCCCGACGCGTTCAAGACGCAGACGCTGACGAAGATACGTCTGACCGACGACGGCGACGTTGATAGCCAGCGTACGTTCCTCGCCGGCGTCACGATCTCGTCGCTGCAGAGCCCGATCGACAGCGATCACAACGGCGTGCCCGACGAATGCGAGCTCGGCGCGTGTTGCGAGTACAGCGGCTTCTGCACGGAGGCGACGCCGACGAACTGCGCTGGGCTAAGCGGCACGTGGCAGGGCATCGGCTCGAGCTGCGCGGAGGTCGTGTGCGTGCCCACGCTGGGCGCGTGCTGCTACCTCGACGGCTCCTGCCAGCAGCGCTCACCGATGACATGTGAGATGTCGGACGGTGGGATGTGGCTCGGCCCTGATTCATCGTGTAACGCGTGCTCCCCGCCGGACTGCAACGAGAACGGCGTCGACGATCCCGACGACATCGCCAGCGGCACTAGCCTGGACTGCAACAACAACGGCGTGCCGGACGAGTGCGATATTGCCGGCGGGGTCGGCACGATCCTGCTGCTGGGTGACATCGTGGTCGGCGGCGACGGGACCGGCTCCGGGACATTTGGCGCGGGACTCAATCCGCGCACCGGTGTGCTCGTTCCTCCAAGCGTGTTCGGCGGCACCGGCAGCGGCGGGCCGTCGTTCGTGGCCACCAACGGCACGGGCGGCACGGCGAACCTGCCGTTCGTCTCCGGCGTGTTCGTGCCGAACGGGCTGACGCAGATCAACTCGCTCGGCGGGAAATTCCCGTTCCCGCCCACGTCGGGCACGAGCTATGACGCAATTCGCAACGGCGTCGCGCTGTACGATGCGGCCGCGGGGCACGCGTGGCCGATCCGCACGGCGGCCGACCCGAACACGTTCCCGCTCGGGATCGGGTTGCCCTCGAACGCCGGCGTGACGTTCGATCTGACGGCGATCCGCGCGGCGCACCCGGGGGTGCTGTATGGGGTTTTCATGGTGATGCCAGCCATCAACATGGAGGCGCTGGCGGCCGGGACCACGGTGGAAACATGGGTGCTGTTTGACAGCCAGATCAGGAGCCACGTGGTCCTCGACCCCAACACGCCCTTCACGCAAATCTCCGGACCGCTGCCCTTGGGCGCGTTCCACTATCTCACGTTCGCGACGACCGACGCCGACGGCAGCGCGGCCGACCACGCCGTTTTCGAGTATGGGCTGTTGCTCCTCATCAGCGTCCCGGACTGCAACAGCAATGGCGTGCCGGACGACTGCGACATCGCCAGCGGGTACAGCGCGGACGCGAACAGCGACGGGGTTCCGGACGAGTGCGCGCCGACCGGCGCCTGTTGCGATGCGAACAAGAGCTGCCGCCTGCTGACGGTGCTCGACTGCAGCTTCACCGGCGGGCATTGGTTCGGACCGGCCTCTACGTGCGACCCGAGTCCGTGCGTACCGCCGCCCACCGGTGCGTGCTGCTCGATGTACGGGCCCTGTGCCGTCGTGACCCAGGCGACGTGCGCGCAACCGGGCGGGGGCACGTGGCTCGGCCCCGGTACGACCTGCACCGCGAATCCGTGCCCGCAAGGCGCTTGCTGCTATAGCGACAACTCCTGCCAACTCGCAAACGCCTACAACTGCATCGTCGTCACGCAAGGCGCATACAAGGGCGATGGGACGACGTGTGACCCGAATCCGTGCCCGCCGCCACCGCCTATCGGCGCGTGCTGCGCCGCAAGTGGATCGTGCACGGAGACGACGCAAGCGGCGTGCAGCGGGACGTGGCAGGGTAGTGGGACGACCTGCGCGCCGACGAACCCGTGTCCGCAGCCGACGGGGGCGTGCTGCTACGCGAATGGCGGCTGCCAGGCGTTGACCAGTGCCGCATGTGCCAGCAGCGGCGGCACGTACCAGGGCAACGCCACGACGTGCAGCCCGAATCCCTGCCCGCAACCCCCGCTGCCAACCGGGGCATGCTGCGCCACCGACGGCACTTGCCAAACTCTGACGAGCGCGGCGTGCAGCGCCGCCGGGAGAACTTACGCGGGCGACAACACTACCTGCAACCCGAATCCGTGTGCCCAGCCGCCGCCGCCAACCGGGGCGTGCTGCTTCGCCAGCGGCACCTGCCAGGTCCAAACCGCGACGGCGTGCGCGGCGGCGGGAGGTGCATATCGCGGCGATAATGCGGCGTGCAGCCCCAACCCGTGCCCGCAACCGCCGCCGACCGGGGCCTGCTGCTCATCCAGCCATACGTGCTCCGTCGCTACACAGGCGGCGTGCACAAATGGCGGCGGCACATGGCATGGCGCTGGCTCCTCCTGCGCCGGTGACGCCGATACCGACGGCATCGCCGACGTGTGCGACAACTGCCCGAGCGTGGCGAACCCCGATCAGGCGGACGCCGACAGCAACGGCATCGGCGATGCGTGCGATCCGAACCAGTCGGGACAAACGAAGCCCGAGCCGAACCAGCCGGTCCCGCCCAGTGCGCCCCTCCTGGGTGGCCTGATTAACCTGATCGCCGGGCAATCCGGAGGCAACGCGTTCAACGACGACGTCAATCAGTTGGAGAGCCTGGTGGATGGCGTGCCCGGCAACACGCTCCCGCCGCCCGGGCAGTCCGGCCGGCCGGGCACGACAGACCCGAACGCGACTTTGCCGGAGGAGCTCGAGCTCTTGGGCATCCAGTCCGGCTTGTGCCCGGCCGCGACCGCGGTGACGATCTTCGCCGCGTTGGTCGGCATACGCCTGACGCGGCGTAAACGCCTGTAGACCCGATGCACGCGGGCGCAAGGAGGGAGGGCGAAGCTCCTGCTGAGCCGCGGCTCGGCCGGAGCCTCGCCCTCCCTCGCAAGATCGGGGTTCCCCCGTACGGCCCCCCTAAACGGCCATGATCTCCTTCGACTTTTCCTCGACCATGGCGTCGATCTTCTTGCAATACTGGTCCGTGGTTTCCTGAGTCTGCTCCTCGCCGCTCTCCACCTCGTCTTCGGTCAGCGTTTTCGCTTTCTTTCCCGCTTCGAGCAGCTTGTTCGCATCCCGCCGCGCGTTCCGCACTGCCACCTTCTGCTGTTCCGCCAACTGCCGGACGCGGGCCGCGAGTTGGTTGCGGCGTTCGGTCGAGAGCGGCGGCACCGGCAAGCGGATCATCTTGCCGTCATTCTGCGGGTTGATCCCCAACTCGCTCTTTTCGATCGCGCGCTGGATGTCCTTGAGCGTCCCCGGGTCGAACGGCTTGATGACGATGACGTTCCCCTCGGCCACCGCCAGATTGGCCAGCTCCTTGAGCGACATCGTCGTGCCGTACGACTCGACCTCGACGCGGAGCGTGTCCACCAGACCGGTGGAGGCCCGCCCGCTGCGGACGGCGCGAAATTCCTGCTTCAGGAAGTCCACCGCCTTCTCCATCGTCTCCTCGGCGGCCAGCACTATGTCATCGAGCCCCATGCTGTGCACTCCTGCCAACCAGTCCCGCGCCCCGCGGATATAGGATAGCGGCGCCGCCGCGGCGTAACAAGCGCGGCGACAACCCGGCTCCGCCGGCGACTTGCGCACCGGCGCAAGCGCGACCCCGCCCGATCAGCCGAAATCGTACCGCGCACGAAACCCCGGCCGGCCAAGTGCCGATAGTAACGGACGGTTCGACACGCGGTGGGCGTGGGTGCCTGTTTCTCTACGTGGGCACGCTCGCCGATGCGTGGCGAAGGAGGACGAAACTGTGCATACGTTGTTCGTCACCGGCGCGGGCGGCTTCACCGGTTCCCGACTGGTCGAGTACCTCCGTCAACACGGCTACGACGTCGTCGCTGGGGTTCGCAACCGCGCACGGAAACTCGCCTACGAGCGGCAGAACGGGAAAGCGCTGGTTTGCGATGTGGCCGACCCCATCAACGTGGCGCGGGCCATCGCGAGCGTCCGGCCGGAAGGCGTGATCCACCTGGCCGGCGTCTCGCAGCCGGCCGACGCTGCTGGCGACCCGCTGGCGGCCTACCAGACCATTGTCACCTCGTGGGCCAACGTGCTCGACGCGGTTCGCCGGGCTGTGCCGCGTGCCAAGGTCGTGCTGGCCAGCGCGTGCGATGTCTATGGGAACGAAGGCAGCGACGGCCGGCCCCTCGGCGAAACTGCGGCGCTCCGCCCGGTCTCGACGTTTGGCTCGCTCAAGGCCGCCGCCGAGAGCATCGCCCACACCTTTTACCGCGACTTCCACCTCAACGTCACAATTGCCCGCCCGTTCCACTACACAGGCCCCGGCCAATCCGAGCGGTTCTTCTTCGCGGCCGTCGCCCGCATGTTGGCGGGGTGGGATTCGGCCTCGCAGGGCGGCGAGATCCGGCTGCCGGACCTCTCTTGCCGTCGGGACCTGCTGCACGTCGATGACGTGGTCGTCGCCTACGAGCGGCTGCTCGTGGATGGGCGGCCAAACGAGGTCTACAACATTTGCTCGGGCACGGCCTACTCCTGCCGCGAACTGGTCGAGGCGATGGTCCGAAACACCGGCCATTCGATCCGGGTCGCCGACACGCCGCCGGACGCCGCTGGGGTCCCAATACCGGCTTTGTGCGGCGACAACACGAAGATCCGCACCGAGCTGTCCTGGACCCCCGCGCGGACGGCCCAGGAGGCGGTCGCCGAGCTGCTGGCGAGCTGTAAGCCGAGCCTGGCCGCCGCCGCACGCTGATCGGGGGGGCCGGGAGCAGAAAACCGCTATCGCGCGGGTTCGGGTGCGCTGGCCCGGCCCGCGTTTTTTTGCCCTCTTGGCAAAGGTCGCCGACCGCCATATACTACAGGGCTCCGCGTCGCAATTGCGCGACGCGCCGGCCTGGTAGCCCGGGGTCAGGGACCACGGGCATTACCCGCGGAGAGCCGTATGGCAGTCAAACTGCGATTGAAGCGGATGGGACGCACGCACCGGTCGGTCTTTCGCGTCAGTGCGATGGAGAGTCGCCGCCCGCGCGACGGGCGCGTCCTCGAGGAGCTCGGCCTTTACGATCCGGCCAATCGGGTGCCGGAGGCGCAGGTCAGGCTCAACGCCGAACGGATCAAGTACTGGCTGAGCATGGGCGCCGTTCCGTCCGACACGGTGGCCGATTTATTGAAGAGGCACGGGATCGCCACCCCGTGATGCGAAACCGCCGTACAACTGGGCTCGACGATGCGCATCGACGTGATCACGTTGTTCCCCGAGGTTCTGCAGCCGTATTTCGCGGCCAGCATCCTCGGCCGCGCGCAGGCCGCCGGGCTCGTTGAGCTCCACACCCATCAGCTTCGCGACTACTCCCAAGACGCTCATCACAAGGTTGACGATCGCCCCTTCGGCGGCGGCCCCGGCATGGTGCTCATGTGTCAGCCGGTCGTCGACGCCGTCCTCGCGGTCGAAGCCCTCGACCCCCGCCCGGCCCTGCGGATTCTCCTGACGCCGCAGGGCCGTGTGTTTAGTCAGGCCGCGGCGCACCGCTTTGCGGAGCAAGGCCGCCTGCTGCTGATCTGCGGGCACTACGAAGGCTTCGACGAACGCATCGTCGAGCTGCTGCGGCCCGCGGAGATCAGCCTGGGCGATTTCGTCCTCACCGGCGGCGAGCCCGCGGCGCTGGCCGTCGTGGATGCGACCGTCCGTCTGCTGCCCGGCGCGCTTGGCAACGACGCCGGCCCCGCCGACGAGTCCTTCCAGGACAACCGGCTGGAATATCCGCAATACACACGGCCGCGCGAGTTTGGCGGCGTGGCGGTGCCCGACATCCTGCTATCGGGCAATCACGGCCAGGTCGAAGCGTGGCGCCGCACACAATCCCAGCAGCGCACCCGACAACGGCGTCCTGACCTCCTCGCAGATCAGGACGCCGCTTGTTTGTATACCCCGTGTTCTCAATCATCCCGCGCGGGCTCGCGGACAGGCTACGTCTCGAGCGTCCCGGCGAAGGAGATCGTCCAGCTTTAGGAAAGTGAGGCGCTCGATGCGAAACCCCCTCTTTGACGTCGTGGACAAGAAATACCGCCGGGCCAGCGACCTCGAATTCGAGATCGGCGACACCGTCGTCGTCACGCTGCGGATCATTGAAGGCGACAAGGAGCGCCTCCAGGACTTCGAGGGCACCGTCATCGCCCGCCGCGGCCAGGCCCTGGACGAGATGTTTACCGTCCGCAGGCTGGTCGGCAACGAGGGCGTAGAACGCGTTTTCCCGGTCCATTCCCCGCGCATCGTCTCGATCAAGACGAACCGCAGCGGGAAGGTGCGGCGGTGCAAGCTGTACTTCCTGCGTGACCGTGTCGGGCGGGCGCGCCGCCTGCGTGAGCGGCGGTTGTCCGCCGAGGCACGCCGTGCGGCCATCGAAGCCCGCAACGCGAAGGTCCAGGCGTTGCAGGAGGCCCAG
>CAIWOY010000189.1 GCA_903914415.1 uncultured Phycisphaerales bacterium
CCCAACCTACGCGGGGCAGACGCACCCGAGCACGTGTCTCGAACCGGGTCAGCGGGTGTGGGGGTGCACGGTTCACCGGTTCAGGGCCGGTGCCACACCTGCCGAGCGGGCCGTCAAGGCAGGCTCTGGCACTGCGTGAGCATCTCAAGTATTCCCCACGTTGAGAGGGAAAGCAAAGCGGGAAGGAAGGGTTGGCGGAGATAGGCGGAAACTGGCGGAGATAGGCGGAAAAACCACAGAGGCTAGCCGGGTGCCGTGCTGACGAGTGTTCGCGTCGGCATGTGGATGCCGGTTGCCGCTGGTGCGTGATTTCCACCTCGCACCCCGACCCCCGGGAATCCCTTCCCGGCCGCTGGCTCGCCCCCCGCTCACGCCCGCTCTATACTGGCCCGCGCCCGATGCCGCCGCCCGCGGTTGGCGACGGCCTGATCCCGAGCGCGATGGGGAGCATAGCGTGTCGAGCTTTCCGCCGGAGGTTCGCAACCTCGTCGAACACTTCGCCCGTGACCGCGACGCCCTGCGCAGCCCCGCTTACAACGAGATGCAGGCTCGCCAAGAGTTCATCGACCCCTTCTTCAAGGCCCTCGGCTGGGACATGGACAACGAGCAGGGGCTGGCCGAAGCGTACAAGGACGTTATCCACGAAGATGCCATCAAGATCGGCGGCGCCACCAAGGCCCCCGACTACTGTTTCCGCATCGGCGGCACCCGCAAGTTCTTCGTCGAGGCCAAGAAGCCCGCGGTTGGCCTCGATACCGAGCCGGAGCCCGCCTATCAGCTCCGGCGGTACGCCTGGACCAGCAAGCTCCCGCTCTCGATCCTGACCGACTTCGAGGAGTTCGCGGTCTACGACTGCCGCATCCGCCCGGCCCCGACCGACAAGGCCACGACGGCCCGCGTGTTCTACTGCACCTGCGACGAGTACGCGGACAAGTGGGACTGGATCACCGGGCTGTTCAGCAAGGACGCGGTGCTCAAAGGCGCTTTCGACAAGTACGCCGAGTCCAGCAAGCGCAAGAAAGGTACCACGGAGGTCGATGCGGAGTTTTTACGGCAAATCGAGGCCTGGCGCGAGACGCTCGCCCAGAACTTCGCCCTGCGCAACCCGCGCCTCTCCGTCCGCGACCTCAACTCCGCCGTCCAACGCACCATCGACCGCCTCGTCTTCCTCCGCATGTGCGAGGACCGCGGCGTCGAGACGTACGGACAGCTTCAAGCGCTGGTAAACGGCCAGGCGATGTACGCGCGGTTAGGCGAGCTGTTCCAGCGCGCCGACGAGCGCTACAACTCCGGCCTGTTCTACTTCACCGCCGAAAAAGGCCGCGAGCCGCCCGACACCTTCACCCTCGGCCTGAAGCTCGACGACAAAGTCCTCAAGGACATCATCAAGAGCCTCTACTACCCCGAAAGCCCTTACGAATTCTCCGTCCTCCCGGCCGAAATCCTCGGCCAGGTCTACGAGCAGTTCCTCGGCAAGGTGATCCGCCTGACCGCCGGTCACCACGCCAAGGTCGAGGAGAAGCCGGAGGTCCGCAAGGCCGGTGGCGTCTACTACACGCCGACGTACATTGTCGATTACATCGTGAAAAACACAGTGGGGAAGCAGCTGGACGGCAAAACCCCAGCCCAAGTTGGTCCCGACGTAGCGTCCCCCCCCCGTGGGCGACGTAGCAGTCGCCCGTCCGTGGGCGCCCGCAGCCCATCTGCGAAATCTGCGGCTCGCTCCCTGCGGATTCTCGACCCCGCCTGCGGCTCCGGCTCGTTCCTACTCGGGGCCTACAAATTCCTCCTCGACTGGCACCGCGACTGGTACGTCAAGGACGGGCCGGAGAACCATCGGGATCGCATCTACCAAGGGGCAGGCGGCCAATGGCGCCTCGCCATCCAGGAAAAGAAACGCATCCTCCTCAACAACATCTACGGCGTAGACATCGACCCGCAGGCGGTCGAGACGACCAAGCTCTCGCTGCTGCTGAAGGTACTGGAGGGCGAGACCGCCGAGACGATCGGCAGCACGCTGCGCCTGTTCCACGAACGCGCCTTGCCCGACCTCGACCGAAACATCAAGTGCGGCAACTCGCTGATCGGCCCCGACTTCTACAACAACCACCAGCTCACCATGTTCGACGACGAGGAGCGCCTCCGCATCAACGCCTTCGATTGGCCCGCGGAATTCCCGGCGGTCTTCGGCCTCCGCCCCCGTAGCTCACAGCCCTTAGTCTCGAGTCCCGAGTCCCCGGCCCCCAGCCCCGACTCCGGCTTCGACGCCGTTATTGGGAATCCGCCGTACGGCGCGCTGCTCGCGCAGGCCGAAAAGCAGTACCTGCTCTCGCACTATCCAAATCAGACGTACCAATTGGACAGTTATCAGCTCTTCCTGGAGCAAGCCGTCGCCCACCTACTGAAGACCTCCGGCTACTACGGAATGATCATCCCAAACCCATGGCTCACAAATCTCCTGCAAACAAGCATCCGGCGCCTCGTCCTAAGCGCGACGCGGGTGATAGATATCGTCCACTTTCGCTTTCGCATTTTTCCCAAGGTCACCGTCGACACCGAGATCGTTGTCCTCCAGCGATGCGACCCGAAGAACTGGAAACCCCGTGTGCTCGTCGTCGAATCTCCGAGCGCGTTGAGTTCCGGCGCGCCCGGCCCCGGCCTTGTCCAGCTCCGACATGCTCAGAACATGTGGCAAGAGGCCGACGGGAACGTAATCAACATCTTCCTCAATCCGCATGATGAGGCTCTGGCGCGAAAGTGCCGGGCCCAGGGGACCCCGCTTTCCAAGCTATGCACGATAAGCGTCGGGATTAAGCCTTACCAAGTCGGAAAGGGCAAGCCTCCGCAAACCAGAGCGACTGTCGATCAGCGGCCATATGACGCCGACCGGAGAATCAACCGCACCTATCGAGCCTACCTTCGCGGAAGCGATATCCAACGGTATGAGGTCGCGCCGGTTGAGCGGCGATACATAAAGTACGGGCCGTGGCTGGCCGAACCGAGGCCCGCTGCCCGGTTTGACGCACCAGTCAAACTCCTTATGCGCCAGACAGGGGACAGTCTCGTCGCAGCAGTGGACAGCCAGCAGTACCTTTGCCTCAACAACATGCACGTAATCGTGCCGAATGCAGCGCAGCCGGCTCCGGAGTACCTCCTGGCCATACTCAATTCTCGCCTATTGAACTGGTACTATCACACACTCAACCCGGAAGTCGGCGAGGCACTCGCTGAGGTGAAGAAGACGAACGTCGCCAAACTGCCCATACGCACTCCTGACTTCGCGGCGAGCGCGGGCCGATCACAGCACGATCGCGTCGTCGCTCTCGTCCAGCAAATGCTCGACCTCCACAAATCCCTGCTCGGGGCGCGGACGGCCCACGAGAAGACGGTCGTTCAGCGCCAGATTGACACCACCGACCGCCAGCTCGACCAGTTCGTCTATGAGCTGTACGGCCTGACCGAGGACGAAATCCGGATCGTCGAGGAGGCGACGCGATGAAGGTTTATCTGGACGTTTCCTGCCTCAACCGACCCTTCGACGACCAGTCTCAGGCGCGTATCCGCCTGGAAGCCGAGGCGGTTACCCTGATTCTCCAGCACATCGACGCCGGCCACGGGCGTCAGGTTTCGTCGCAGATCGCCGAGATCGAGATCGCCGCGACCACCGACGGAGAGCGCCGTCGCCGCGTTCAGGCTCTCTTGCCAGTCCAATCTGATAGAATACGTCTGTCGGCCCGAATGTTTGCCCGGGCTGCGGCGTTGGAGCAACTCGGGTTTAAGCCCGCCGACGCCTTGCACGTGGCCGCCGCCGAGAGCCTGAGTGCCGACATCTTACTGACGTGCGACGACCGCCTCTGTCGATTGGCGGTACGCCACCAGGCGCTTCTGAAGGTCCGCGTGCTGAACCCGCTGACTTGGCTGAAGGAGAACCCGGATGCACAAAACGCTTGATGAAATCCGGCGTGAGGGCCTCGCCGCCCTGCGCAGCCGTCTCGGCCGCGCGGGCATGATCCGGTTCTTGCAGCAGTTTGAGACGGGCGCCGGTGACTATGCCCGCGAGCGCCACGCCTGGGTGGATCGTGCCACCCTGGCCGACCTGAAGGCCCTGGTGGCCAAAAGGGCCAGGCGCCGCCGGACGAGCGCGCGATAAAGGAGGCGAATCGTGTCCGACACGCTCGCGTTGCTCGATGTCGTCGCCTTGCTCACGGACGTACCGGAGCGCGGTCTGGTGCGCGGCCAGGTCGGCACGATCGTCGAGTGCCTGCCGGCCGGTGTTTTCGAGGTCGAATTCAGCGATGACCAAGGACGCGCATACGCCCTGCTCCCCCTGCGCGCCGCCCAGTTGCTGCGCCTGTACCATCAGCCCGTCCAAGCCGCCTGAACCGATCCCCTCCGGGTGACGATGCCTTCGTGCTGACGGCCTATCTGACCGACAAGCCCAAGGCGGGAGACCGGCTATGGCCCAAACCGTGAGAATCTGGTTTGACCCGGAAGGCGACTTTCTCGAAGTCCTGTTTTCCGACCGGCCCGGCTACATGCGGGAGACGACTCACGACGCCGTTATGGAACGCGTCGATGCGGACGGGAAGGTGCTCGGCTTCTCCATCCTCAACGTGAGCCGCCTGGCCCGTCAGCAGCCGGTCGTCGCCGAGCTGTCGGCGTAGCGGATAGTCGTACGAGGGCTATCTTGGGGTGCTGGTCCCGAAACGAAAGGCCCTTACGGGCATGCTCCACGCCACCGTGCTGGTCCGCTTCTTTTGAGGAGGCACGCCCGTGAGACTCACCTATGATCCGCGCTACAACGTGGCGTACATCCACCTGCGCGACAAGTCCGCCGAGGTCGAAACCCTCCGGATCAGCGACGAGCTGAACGTTGACGTGGCCCCCGACGGCACCGTCTACGGGCTTGAGTTGCTCAACGCCAACCACCAGTTGGCCATCGGCCCGCAGGGCGAGCTCGTCGTCGTCAACGAATCCTCCGGCGCCCGCACCGCGATCAAGCTCCCCGCCTGAGCCGTGACGCGCGGCCCGTTGATCACGTTCGCTCGAGATTCACGTCGCCAACATGCCGCGGAAGAACAACTCGGCCAGCCGGTACCCCGGGTCGATGAGCAGGCCGCTGGCAGCCGCATCCGGCTCCGAGAACGGCCGACCTGGGCCGCCGGGAACGTCGCGGCCAGCGGGAGCAGAGTCGGCACCGGGGACGGCGAGGTCCGCCAGCACATCGTGCCCCGCGAAGCAGACCGGCGGCGGCCCGGCTTCGTGGGCCGTGCTCGCGACCGCGGTCGCGCCCCAGGTGTTCGACGAGTCCGCGCAGCAGGTTCGCTGGCACGGCCGGCGGCTGCCCGCCCAACTCGTGTCGCGCGACACCGGCGGCGGATACTGGACCGTTCGGCTGGTATGCCCGCCCGACGGGCTCATCGTTCCCGCCGATGAGCTGCGCCACGAGACGAAAGTCCATTTCTTCGCGACGATCGACGGCCACGCGCGGGCGGTCAAGCAGCTCGCCCAAGAGCCGCGGCAAGACGCGGTGCGCGTCGCGCTCACCGACGAGCCGACGACGATCCGCATCCCCGCCGGGGACCTGGAGCGGACGCGCAAGACCGTCTACACCGCAAACCTGCTGGGCCAGTCCGCGGTCGTCGAGCCCGCTCGCCGGGCCCCGCGCGCTGGACCCGCAGGCCCTGGTCGCGTTTCGCGTGCCCGGCCCGCTGGCTATCGCCGCCGGCCGGATTCGTGCCGAAGGCCCGGTTCAGCCGCAATGGCACAACTATGCCCTGGCCTGGCGCGCGCACACGTTCGACCGCTACGTCGTCAACACGCTCTTCATCGCCGCCCTCGTGGTGCTGGGCACGGTGCTGAGTTGCGGGCTCGTCGGCTACGCATTCGCCCGCCTGGAATTCCGCGGCCGCGACCTGCTGTTCCTGCTGCTGCTGTCCACCCTGATGATCCCCGGACAGGTGACCAGCATCCCGACGTTCGTGTTGTTCGCGAAGTTCGGCTGGCTCGACTCGTACAAGCCGCTGACCGTCCCCGCGTTCCTCGCCAGCTCGGCGTTCTTCATCTTCCTGTACCGCCAGTACATGCGGACCATCCCGCTCGACGTGGAGGACGCGGCCCGGATCGACGGCTGTGGCCCCCTGCAAACGTGGTGGCTGATCCTCATGCCGCTGTCGAAGCCGATCGTCGTCACCGTTGCGGTGTTCACGTTCGTCGGGGTGTGGAACGACTTCCTCGGTCCGCTGCTGTATGTCAACGCGGACGACAAGCAGACCGTCGCGCTGGGCCTCCAGAGCTTCAAGAGCGCCTTTCAATACGACGATCCGCAGGTCCTCATGGCCGCCTCCGTCCTGCTGATGCTCCCCAGCCTGGTGCTCTTCTTCCTGGCCCAGCGGGCGTTCGTCTGGGGTGTGGTCGTCAGCGGCGTGAAGGGATAGGCGGAACGGGGCGCCCCGGCAGGCCGCGGACGGCGGGGTCATGCCTCCCCGGGGGCGCCGCACCGCCGGAACCGGTCGCGGCGGCCGCGCGGCGCCGCCCCCCGACCGCACGTTGTGGTATCATCTCCCGCTGGCACCCACGTTTCGGAAAGGAGAAGGACAATGGCCGAGAGCGTGTATAAGGTCATCGAGCTGGTCGGGGCGAGCGAGAAGTCCTGGGAGGATGCGGCGCGGAACGCGGTGGAGACGGCCGCCAAGAGCCTGAAGGACCTCCGCATCGCCGAGGTGACGAAGCTCGACCTGCGCGTCGAAAACGGGAAAGTGGTCGCCTACCGGGCCCGGGTGAGTCTGTCCTTCAAGTACGGCACGCCCAAGACATAGCCGCGGTCGCGCGCCGGTGCGCATGCGACGCCAGCGGGGTCATCCCGCGTCCGGACGGGGTCTTGGCCGGGCCAAAAAACCACGCTGGCAGGCCGCGGGCCGGCCCGTGGGCCTGTACGCCGTGTGCGCCGCTCTGGGCCGGGCCGCGTTTGGCCCCAGGGCGCATTTCGCACGCCGGCAGAAAAGCACGTTGCCGGGGCAGTTGACAGAATCGCCGCTTCGCGAAACGATACTGTGTCTGTGACAACGGCCCACGGCCTCCCAGTGGCGGCCATTGGACCTGTCCGCCAAGGCGAGGACAATGACACCAGCGCTCCATCGAGTGTACATCGCGGGCACGGGCGCGTTCCTGCCCAATGATCCGATCCCCAATGAGCGCATCGACGACATTCTGGGTCGGCTGACGGAAGCGCCCGAGCGAGTGCAGGGATTCCTCAAGAACGTCGGCCCCAAGCTACTCGAAAGCAGCGGCATCGACTGCCGCCACTTCGCCATCGACCCCAAGACGCATCGCCTGACCCACACGTTGGCCACCCT
This sequence comes from uncultured Phycisphaerales bacterium, assembly GCA_903914415.1. Classification (GTDB taxonomy): domain Bacteria; phylum Planctomycetota; class Phycisphaerae; order UBA1845; family Fen-1342; genus Fen-1342. Next base: position 7,356 of record CAIWOY010000189.1, read on the forward strand.
GGGCGAGGCGGCCGCCCGGCCGGCGCTCGCCGCGGCGGGGCGCAAGCCGACCGACGTGGAGCTGCTGTTGCTGTCGTGCCCCAACTACGATCGGAGCACGCCGCCCACTTCGGCCGTCCTGCAGGAGCGGCTGGGCATCGAGCGTTGCACGGAGATGGAGATCCACTCGAACTGCTCGGGCGTGGGGAAGGCCCTCCAGATCGCGTACGACGCGCTGCAGCTCGGGCGCTACAAGAACGCCCTGGTCGTAATCTGCCAGCTTTCCAGCGTCTACCTGCGGAGCTGCTATTTCAACCAGCCGATGATGAACAAGACGCAGGCGGCCCTGCGCTATATCCTCGCCGATGGCAGCGGCGCCGTCTTCCTCCAAGCCGCCGAGGCGGGTCACAAGGGGCCGCTGCCGTGCGAAGTGCTCGGCACGTACGTCGAGTCCGTCGGCGGGAAGATGGCGCCGGGCATGACCGCCGGCGGCGGCGTCGCGGACCTGGTCGAGCCGGACAGGCAGGTCCAGGCGGTCTACGAGCGCGGGCTGCATCACCTGGACCAGGATTTTGCCGCCGTCAACCGCAATGCCGGCCCCTTCCTGCTCGAGGGGGCGCTCCGCATGTTGAACCAACTCGAGATCGATCCGGCCAAGGTGGACCACTTCGTCTGGTCGATCCCGACCATGCAGCTCTACAACGGGAACATCGAGCAGTTCCAGACCCGTCTGCACGCCCCGCTGGCCAAGATGATGTTCCGCGCCCGCAACACGGGGTATTGCGGCGGGGCCTCACTGCTCCTGCATTTTGACGAGATGGTGCGGGCGGGCGAGATCAAGCCCGGCCAGACCGTCGTCCTGCATTCGGTGGAGTCGAGCAAGTGGATGACTGCCGGCTTCGTCGTGCGCGGGTAAGCTCCACCTCTCCGCCTCACGGGGACGCGCGGGACGTAGAACCCAGGCTGTCAATCGTGCTTCCTGTACGCCGGCCGCGATACGCGCGGGCCTGCGTTTCCCCTTTTCGTCAGCGCCCCTAACGGAGGCAAACGCAGTGTCCACAACGGATGAGGTTTCTGCCGCGTCGGTGGCCTCCTCGACCGCGCCGCACGGCGATCAACGAGGCGGTCTTCGCTGGTTCCTCGTCCTCGACCTGTTCACGCGGCTCTTCATCTGGTCCGCCGCCCTCATGCTGACCGCCGCCGCGTTCTCCGCGCTGCGGCTCTGGCCGTCGGGCAGTCCGTTCACCGCGGACCTGCAACAGGCCTGGCGGTGGAGCGCCGCGGCCGGCCGCTTCATCATCCTGTTCAATCTGATCTACGTCGCGGAGCTGGTCGTGTTGCGTTTGCCGATCCCGACGCCGCGCGAGGGACGGTACGACACGAGCCGGCGTGTCCCCGACCGGCAGGTCTTCTGGTCGTGCCTGCTCGCAGTGCTGACGAAAGCCCGCTACGAGGCTCCCTTCCCCGGCTTCCTTGTGTTTCATTTCGCGAATCTGCCGCCGCTGGCCTGGCTGATGGGGCCGGTCTTCGGCCCACGGTCGCGGTCGGCGTACGTCATCGATCCGCATGTGCTC
>CAIWOY010000190.1 GCA_903914415.1 uncultured Phycisphaerales bacterium
CAGACGCACCCGAGCACGTGTCTCGAACCGGGTCAGCGGGTGTGGGGTGCACGATTCACCGGCTGGGGGCCGGTGCCACACCGCCGAGCGGGCCGTCAAGGCAGGCTCTGGCACTGCGTGAGCACTGGTAGTATTCCTCAGGAATGGAGGAAAGCAAGGGGCGGAGGCGAGGGTGTTGGCGGTTGGCGGAGATTGGCGGGTTCTGGCGGGGAAAGTCAGAAGGCAGAAGGAAAAGAGTCAGAAGTGGGCAGCAGCGGCGAGGAGAAGTTATAATGGGCGGCGCGCCTCCCGCCGGGCTCACAAGGTATCGGTTGGTGGGGCCGCAGCGCAGGCGGGATGCGAACATGCCGTGGACGCACCGGTACGACGCCAAGGGCCACCGCGTGTCGTCCGCGTGCGGCGAGTGCAGAAAATAGGTGCCTGTGGGGCTGTTGAAAAAAGGCGGAGTCGGTTCGGGCGTGACGCGCTCCGGGGCGTCTGAAGGGCACTTTCGGAGCGTGGCCGGCTTGTTTCTTCCTGTTTTTCAGCAGCCTCCCGGTTCCGCTTTATTCGCTTCATTCTTTTTTCGACAGCAGCGAGCGTTGCTGAGGTAGGCCAAGAAGAGGTAAAATACCTGGACGCCCTCTCCGTTCCATGAGCCGAGGGGATGTTGCTCGGCACGGGAGGTCGTCGGAGACGACGGGATGATGACGGTCCAATGTCCTTCTTGCCGAAGAGTCCATCCGGCCCCTGAAACAATTCTGGGCAAAAAGGTGCAGTGCCGCGACTGCGGTTCTGCGTTCGTGGCAACGGCCGCGCAGGACGGCGTTCCGTCGCGTACGGCCGCGCCTGCCACGCAACCGACAACCGCGCCGCTGCCACCCCAGGCCGAACGACCGGTATCTGAAGATGGGCAGCTCGTGCATCCGTTTGAGAAGCCTGCACCGGCGCCAGCAACCGAGCTGGCGGAGTTCTCGGTGGTCTCTCCTGGCATCGGCGCGAAGAGACCCTTCGGACTGGTTTGGGTGATCTTTTTCTGGGTTATCCAGGGCTTGGGGCTGATAGCATTGGGCGTGGCTCTGTCTGTCGCCATGGGTGCTCTTGGCGGGGCCTCGGGCAGTTCCAGGGGCTTCGACCCCTTCAATCTCGATCGAGGGCCTGCCGGGGGTGCGGTTCTGGCTGTCCTCGGAATCGAGTTCGCGGGCGTCTTGTTGTTTCACTACGGTCTCCTACTCTTGGTAGCGTGCTATGGCCTGTGGACGTTCCGTAGGTGGGGCGTTCCCCTGGCGAGGGCCTTGGCCATAGTAGGCGTGGTCCTGGGGTTGATCATCCTTATCGTCAGCATCGTCAGTCGTGCGGGCGTGGTAGCGGGCGTCGTCGGTTTGCTCGCGAACGCTGCTATCCTCGTTTACCTGTACGGCAGGCTCGACGTGTCTGCTCTTCGCAAGTACTTACGGACCCCGGGCGCCGGTGAAGGCATGTGGAAAGGCTATGAATAGCGATGGGGCGCCCCGTACTGGGTCTTCGGAGATGAAACGTGATTTCGCTCCAGTGCCCATCATGTAAGAAGGTCCGTCCGGTACCCGAGTCCGTATTGGGCAAGGAAGTACGCTGCAACGACTGCCAGCATGTGTTTGTCGTTAGCGACGCGGGTCCGGGCCTGAAGCTACTGGATGAGACGCCGATGGAGGCCCATCCTGCCGGGCCTCAGCCCGCTTCAGACACTGCCCCGCTCATTCGTTTCCAGTGCAAGTGCGGCAGCGAGATCATCATGGCCCAGCAGTTCGGCGGGCGCAAGGCCCGCTGCAAGAGCTGCGGCGGCACGGTGACCGTGCCCGCCGGCGCGGTCGGGGCGGGGTCCTCGACGGCGCGCCCGGGTGCGCCGGACGTGCCGTCCCGCAGGGCGCGCCGGGTGCGCAAACTGGGGGGCATCTTCCTTCTCCTCGTTTGCCTCGGCGCCGCGGGTTTCGGCGGCTATTATCTGCTCGGCGTTGCGAAGGGTCACGGAGGCGGGGGCGGGGGCGACGGTCCCAGATCGAGAGATTGGGGCAACCCGACACCTGATACTGGGATGAGCGAAGGGCGCCCGGTAGCCCCCACACCGGTGGTAGGTGAGCGCGCGGCATCGATGATCCCCGTACAAAGAAGGCCGACAAGCGAAGGAACGCCACGAATAAGTGACCTCGATAAGGAGGCAGCAAAGCTGGCGGTACAGTTCTTTGATCCAACGAAAATCGGCGAGTCTTATTATACCTGCCACGTACAGACCTCTCGAGATCCCAAGTGTCCTAATAAGGGACGACTGTTAATCGAACTGCGGAAGGTCAGCATGGAAGTTGATCCCTCTGAGGTTACTGAGGCGGAACAACTCAATGGAATAGAGTGGCATGGAAATGCAACGCTCCAGGCCGGGCTTGCACGATTCTGTATGCTAGCAGATCTTCCATCGCCAATGTTCGGAGGTGGTTATGCCCCAGGCAGAGCACCAGACAAAACGTGGTCTCCATGGTCAGATAGGATGACTATCCAAGTGTCGCTTTTGAAGGCCAAAGGCAAGTGGACAGTCAACCTGGTTGGTTGGGTGCCAGGCCACTCGGTGTGGGATCACGATTCGACCTTTGAACGAGTTGACCCCGCGGCCATCGCGAAGATCGGCTACTCGGAGGCGTCGGTGCCCACGCCTTTACCTAACGCAGCGCCATCGGCACGACCGAAATCGCGACGCCCATAATGGGGACAGCTACGAAGTGGCATTAACTTAAGCTGCATCTTTCGGTTTCCGCAGGACTGGGCGCAGCTTGGCGCGGGGCTGGGTCATCAGGGACTACGCCGACGGGCGGCGCTCAGTGCCGGTCGCGGCGCGGACACGAGCGGTTGCCGGCGGCGGCACGCGCAGGCCGCTTGTCCGTCGATATTTACTCATGCCACCCAATCTGGTCACACGCAACATGATTACCGCGACGCCGGGCCGTGCGGGGGCCACGACGCCCGCGGTACAATCTGGTTGTGGCGGACTCGCATGCTACATCGACGCTGAAAGTCGCCTGCGACGCGATGTGCGGCGGCCTCGCCCGCTGGCTGCGCGTGCTCGGCGTGGACGCCAGCTACACGCCGGGCATCGAGGATGGCGACCTCGTCCGCCACGCCGAGGCCGAGGGGCGCATCGTCCTCTCCTCCGACGGCAAGCTCTTCGAGCGCCGCTGCTTCACAGCCGGGGGCGTCCGCGGCGTGCGGCTGCCGGTGGGGCTCAAGCTGCTCGATCAGGTCGGATTCGTCGTGCGCGAGCTGGCCATCCGGCCGGCTTTCCCGCGGTGTACGTTGTGCAACGGCGTGCTCCAGGGGGTGCCGCGCGCGGATGTCGCCGACGTCGTGCCCGCCCGGAGCCTCATCTGGAAGCGGGATTTCTACCGCTGCACCGATTGCCAGCACGTGTTCTGGGAGGGGACGCATTGGCGGCGCATCCGTGCCGCCGAGGCGCGCGTGCTCGGCGAAGTGCCTGACGGCCCGTTCGTGACCGCTCCCGGCGCCAAACATGACCAAGCTGCGCCACAAAAAACCACCGGGCCCGCGGAAAGTGGTTGATCGCCGCTGGTCGTACGGCGATAATCGACTGAAGCCCAAGATATGGGGTGAACGGATGAAGCCGAACACTATATATTGCGGTGACGCGTGCGAACTGCTGGATAGCTGGAAGCCGGGTTGCGTAGACCTCGTCTTCGCCGACCCCCCGTTCAACATCGGCTATGTCTATGACGGCTACCGCGACGACGTGCCGGACGCGGAGTACGTGGCTTGGTCACGCCGGTGGATGGCCACCTGCCAGCGCGTCCTGCGGGCCAACGGCTCGTTCTACATCGCCATCGGCGACGATTTCGCAGCCGACATCCGCATCCTCGGCCGCGAGCTCGGGCTGCACCTGCGGAACTGGATCATCTGGCATTACACGTTCGGCCAGAGCATGAAGGCCAAGTTCGCCCGCGGGCACACGCACATCTTCTACTTCACGAAGGACCGCGAGCTGTTCACGTTCAATGACCGGCAGCTCCGCTTCCCCAGCGCCCGCCACACCGAGTACCAGGACCTGCGGGCCAACCCGCTCGGACGCCTGCCGGACGACGTTTGGGACGAGTTCCCCCGCGTCTGCGGCACATTCAAGGAGCGGGCCGGCTTCCACGGCTGCCAGATGCCCGAAGCGCTGCTCATGCGCATCGTCATGGCCAGCAGCAACCCCGGCGACGTCGTGCTCGACCCCTTCGTCGGCAGCGGCACCACGGCGGTCGCCGCGAAACGGCTCGGCCGCCGCTACGTCGGCATCGACATCTCGAAAAGCTACGCGAAGCACACGGAAGAGCGTTTGGCGGCTACGCGCAACGAGAGTGCTGCCCAGCCGCACGACGGCGAGTGGCCCGCCCTGCACGTCGAGATGCTGCTCCAGCTCTATCGCGAAACCAAGGTAAGTCTCGCCAACCTGCTGCCGAACGAGGTCGCGCTGCGCGTGATTGCGGCGTCGCTCAGTGAGCGGGTCGGGCACTGCTACGAAGTGGTTGAGGTGCGCCGGCAGTTTGAGCGCCTCGCCGGCACCAAGGTTTTTCCAAAGCTGCCCAACGACACGCCGTTCGTGGCGCGAAACCACGTCACGACCGAGGGCAAGCGCTACCAGCGTACGATCCAGCGCCTCCGCCCGCGGCGCGAGACGAAACCGGCCACCGAAGACGAGGTGCGGCAGGTGGGCTAGGGTGCCGGCTCGGGGGCGTCGCACCATTCCGCGGCGCGATCGGTCGGCGTGCGTTCTCTTCGCGTTGCCGCCCTAGCTGACACGCGCGCGGGGGGGGATAATACGTAAGAGCGGGGCCGGCACCCGTGTAGCGGCCGACCCTCCCGGCGCGCCGGGATCGGCCGTGGGAAACCGAGACACTTCCCGCGGCGCGGAGATTCGTGCCGCTTGTCGTATGGAGGCCAACGGTCATGGCGGACATGCGCGAGGCAGACAACGCACCGGGACCCTTGCAGTGGGGGCGCGTCGTGGCGGCAGCGATGGTCGCCGTTGGCGCGCTGCTCGCGCTCGTCGCCGCGGTCTGGACCGTCGCCGGCTTCTTCCTGCTGGGTGAACTCAAGGAGCCGCCGGGGACGGCGTATATGGCGAGCGCGAGCCTGGTTCTCACGCTGCTGATGGCTTGGGCGGTCGGGTTGCTGCTGTGGGGCGGGGCGGCGATCCTCCGGCGCATGGAGAACCTGCACGAGGCCCTGCGTGAGGGAGCGGTCTCCGGCACGTCCGCGCTACCGGGCAGCGCGGGGCAGCGCCCGGGCAGTGCGGCGGCCGCCGACGTGGCGAACTTGCTGGAGGAGTTGGTGCGGCAGACACGCGACATGCGCGACATCGCACTGCTCAGCGAGCACGAGCGCACGATGCGGGTGCGCACCGAGAGTGCCGCATTGGCCGCCCAGCTCGAACGCGAGGTCCCGATTCTGCTTCGCGAGCACGAATGGCAGGAGGCCAAGCGGCGCGTACACGAGGCCCGGCTGCGCTTCCCGTCGCTGTCGACGTGGGACGACCTGGCCGAGCAGGTGGAGCAGGCCCGCGCCCAGTTTGAGACGCACGAGGTTGAGGCCGCGACGCGTGAGGTAAACGACTTGGCGACGCTCGGGGCATGGGACCGCGCCGCCGTGGTGGTCCACGAGTTGCAGCAGCGGCACCCAAACTCGGAGCCGGTCGTCGCCCTCGTCCACCGCGTCGAGACCGGGTTGAACAAGGCGGGGGCGGAGGAACGGGCCCGGCTGATGTCCAAGGCGCAGGAGGCGACCAACCTGCGGGACTGGATCGAGGCCCTGCGTTGGGTCGAGCAGGTGATCGAGAAGTTCCCGCGGTCGGCCGAGGCCCACGACTTGCGCCAGCAGCTTCCGACGCTGCGCACGAACGCGGAGATTCAGACGCGCCAGCGGCTCGAACACGAGATTCGCGAGCACATCAAGGAGAACCGCGTCGCCGACGCCCTGCGCCGCGCCCGCGAGCTGATCGCGCTCTACCCCGATTCGCCGCAGGCCGCTGCGCTGCGCGAACAGATTCCGCGGCTGGAGCAGCGGGCGCGGCACGGCGGGTAGGCATTGCCTGTGCTACCCGGAGATGACGCGACGTGCGCGCGACACGCCATCTTGTCGCCGCGCGCCGCGAGCGATAGATTCTCCACGGCGCCGCGCGGGCGTCAGCGAAACCCCGGCAAGGAGCATAAGGGATGAAACTCGGCGTGATGTCGGCGGGGCTCGGCGGAATGGGCTGGGACAAGGCCCTCGACTATTGCCAGAAGGTCGGCCTCGAAGCCATCGAGCTGCCCGTCGGCTGCTTCCCGGGCCAGCCGTTCTTCGACCCCGCCGAAGTCCTCAAAGACAAGGCCGCCCAGCGGCGCATCATCGACGACTGCCGGGACCACGGGCTCCAGATCACCGGCCTGGCCGTCCACGGCAACCCCGTCCACCCGGACCGCATGATCGCCAAGGCCCACGCCCGCGCCCACGACATCGCCGTCCGGCTGGCCCCCAAGCTCGGCACCGACGTGGTCATCAACTTCTCCGGCTGCCCCGGCGGAAGCCCGCGGGACAAAACGCCAAACTGGGTCACCTGCGCCTGGCCGCCGGACTTCGAGGCGATCCTCAAGTACCAATGGCACGACGTGCTGATCCCGTTCTGGTCGCGGAAGAACAAGGAGGCCGAGCGCGAGGGCGTGAAGATCGCCTTCGAGGCCCACCCCGGCTTCTGCGTCTACAACCCAGAGACGGTGCTGAAGCTGCGCAAGGCGTGCGGCAAGCAGCTCGGCGCGAACCTCGACCCGTCGCATTTCTTCTGGCAGGGCATCGACCCCGTCGAGGCGGCCCGCGTGCTCGGCGACGCCAAGTGCATCTTCCACGTCCACGGCAAGGACACCGGCATCGACCCGCACAACACGCGCGTCAACGGCACCCTCGACACCAAGAGCTACGCCAACCTCCACGCCCGAAGCTGGGTCTTCCGCACCTGCGGCTACGGCCACGGCGACGAGTTCTGGAAGCCGTTCATCAGCATGTTGAAACGCAAGGGCTACGACGGCGTGATCAGCATCGAGCACGAGGACTCGCTGATGAGCGTCCAGGAGGGCTTCGAAAAAGCGGTCGCCTACCTCCGCTCGGTGCTCATCAAGGAGCAACCCGGCGCGGCGTGGTGGTTCTGAGTCGGCCGGTGACCGAAAGGCGTGTGGATGCGGCCGCCCTTTGAAAGGAGTCGCGCGATGACCTCCGAGCCTCGATCAAGCGCCCCGCCGCGTATTGAATACCTGCGCGTGCAAAACTATCGCGCCCTGCGTGATCTGGAACTGAAGGGCATCACGCCGTTGACCGTCTTTGTCGGTCCCAACGGCAGCGGGAAGTCAACGATCTTCGACGTTTTCGCCTTCCTGTCGGAGTGCTTCCTGGTTGGACTGCGCAAGGCGTGGGACAGGCGCGGCCGGTTCAAGGAGCTGCGTACCCGCGGTACGGAAGGCCCGATCGTATTCGAGTTGAAGTACCGCGAGACTCCCCAGGCGAACGTCATCACGTACCATCTGGAGATCGACGAGGATCGCAGCGGCCCGAATGTCTCAAGAGAGTGGCTGCGCTGGACCCGAGGGGTCGGCCGAGCGGGACGGCCGTTCAATTTCCTCGATTTCGAGCGGGGGACCGGGAAAGTGGTTTCCGGTGAGCTGCCCGACGAGCAAGATCAGCGCGATACGGAGGAGCTCGCGTCCCCGGAGATGCTGGCAGTCAACACGCTGGGACAGTTTGCCAAGCACCCACGCGTGAGTGCCCTGCGGCGTTTCATTACCGACTGGTACTTGTCATACCTCACGGCTGACAATACGCGCGGAGTCCCTGAGGCTGGACCCCAAGAGCGGCTTTCGCCGACTGGGGACAATCTGCCCAACGTCATGCAGTACCTGAAAGAACAGCACCCCGAACGCCTGGATCAGACTCTCGCCATTCTCTCGAAACGGGTCCCGCGCCTCGAGAAGGTCGATGCGGAGATAATGCCCGACGGCCGACTTCTCCTGCAAATCAAGGACGCGCCGTTTGACCGTCCCGTCATGGCCAAGTTCGCCTCGGACGGGACGCTGAAAATGCTCGCGTACCTGCTCGTCCTGTATGACCCGTCGCCGCCGCGACTCGTAGGGATCGAGGAACCTGAGAACCAGTTGCACCCCCGCCTCCTGCCCGAACTGGCCGAGGAGTGCCGCGTTGCGTCCGAACGCACGCAATTGATGATCACTACGCACTCGCCCTTTTTCGTCAACGGGCTGGAGCCGCAGGAGACGTGGGTCATGTACCGCGATGAGAAGGGCTACACCCAGACCCGGCAGGCGTCCGCGATCAGGGGTATCAAGGACTTCATCCAGGAAGGCGCGCAGTTGGGTCATCTATGGATGCAGGGACATTTCGGCGTCGGCGATCCACTGTCGCCCGGACAGTCGCGGGCAAGGCGAAAGGCGACGAATCGCCCAAAGCGGGGGCACCGGTGATGCACTTCGAGTTCCTCGTCGAAGAACCCTCGGCCGAGGCTGCGCTGAGCGAGTTCTTGCCGCGGTTGGTTGGCCCGGATATCAGTTTCCAGATTCACCCACATCAGGGCAAGAAAGACCTGCTGCAGAGTCTGCCCGGAAAACTAAAGGGCTACGCCAGATGGCTGCCACACGACTGGCGTGTCGTCGTGCTGATCGATCTTGACCGCGACGACTGTAAGGAGGTCAAGGCCAACCTGGAACGAATCGCCCGCGACGCGTCGCTGACGACAAGAGCGTCGGCCAAGGGCACGGAGAGCCCGCAGGTTCTCAATCGGATCGCGATCGAGGAGCTGGAGGTATGGTTCTTCGGCGATGTCGAGGCGCTGTGTGCCGCATATCCAGGGGTTCCCGCGACACTCGGCGCAAAACGGGGATACCGTGATCCGGACCAGATCAAGGGCGGAACCTGGGAACGGCTGCGGCAGGTACTACAGAACGCGGGCTACTTCAAGAGCGGTTTGGGCAAGATCGCAGCCGCCCGCGAGATCGCCAAGCACATGCAGCCAGATCGTAACCGTTCCACGAGCTTCCGCGTTTTTCGCGACGGCATTCGCGCCCTACTCGCATCCTAACATTCCGATCGCGGGCAGCGCCACCCTGCCGCGCAGCGCCCTTCACGGCCCCATCAGCGTCGTCATGGCCTGATCCAGGCCCTGGACGCTCAGGTCGAGCAGCTCCAAGGCATAGTTCTTGTTGTGAATGCCGTTGCCGGCCCGGATGAGCTGCACGTTCTGCCGGGCCTCGGCGATCCGCTGGACGACGGAGTCGGGCACCTCGCGGCCCTCCGCCCGCAACTCGTCGATGCGGTTGCTGACGCGGGCGAGCATCGCTTCCGCCGCGCGCAGGTATGTGCTGATCTCGTCCATCCACTGCTGGAACAGCCGCTCATAGTCCGCCCCGTGACACGCGATGCAGGTCCCTTGCGAGGCCTTGATCAGTTCGTCGCCCTTGATGTCGGACGCCGGCTTGGTGTGGCACGCCGTGCAGTTCAGGCGCGACGCAACCATCGCATTGGGCAGCGCAGCGAGGACCCCCGCGCTGCCGGTGCCCAGGAGCAGCTCGATCTGCTCGTGGTGGTGGTTGGGATGGCAGTGCCGGCAGTCATTCAGCACCGGCTGAAGTAAGCCGCCGGTCGTGCCGACGTGGGTCGGGTCGATCAGCCGGTGCTGGATCGCGCGGTGGCAATCCCCGCAGCGAGCCCGCTGGGCGGCGACGTGCACGCGGTGGTATTCGGCGACCACGTCCGTGTCGCGGCGGTCGAAATCCACCAGGTACTTCTGCTGGTCGTGGCAGTTGGCGCAGTCCCGCGTCGTGACCGCCGCCTGCCCCTGCACGACGTCGAAGTGGCAGCTTGTGCAGTCCACGTTGTGGGCCACGATGTCGCGGTGATCCATCAGAATCGGCCCCGGAGCCGCCGCCCCCGATGCCCCCGGCTTCCTGCCGCTGTTCAACGAGCGCGGCGAGGTCGATCCGAAAGGCACTATCGGGTGCCGGACGTGCCATCTCACGCACGGCCGCGCCACGCCCGTGCCCCTGCCGCCGGAGGTGCAGACCGTCAGCGCCCGCGAGCTGCGCGCCCGCGTGTGGCACATCCGCGTCTTCACGCAGGACAGCGTTTGCACGACCTGCCACGGCGCCGATGCCCTGCGCCGATTCATGTACTTCCACGATGCCGCCCGGCGCAGCGGACCGATCCAACCGGCCGGCGGCTTGTAGACATACGTCACGCTTTTGATTTCGGGCGCGCCGCCGCTCTTGACAGTTGTTCGTACAGTTGGTCGGCGTCACGCATGTGCGGGACCGTCGCTCCGTACCCCTTAGCAGTCCGCCGCAGAACTTGATTTCCAGCGGGTTTCACGCGGCGACGCGGCGATCATGACCAACGAACGTCGGCCAGTCCATGATCGCGGGAATGGCCGTCCAACGTCGCAGACGCGCCACC
>CAIWOY010000191.1 GCA_903914415.1 uncultured Phycisphaerales bacterium
ATGAACGAGCCGGCGACCAGGATCTTGTGTCGCTGGATGCGCCGGACGGAGGCGGCGAAATCGCGGCCGCTGGCCAGGTTGAACTTCTTGCCGACTTCCTTGAGCCCGGCGGCCGTTGACGATTCAAAGCCGATGAAGACGCCGGCACAGCCAGCCCGCGCGGCCAGCGCCAATAACTCTTCGTCATCGGCCATGTTGATCGTCACCTGGCCGATCCACCGCTTGCGTAGACCAGCCCCGATCATCGCCCGGAAAAGCTCTTTCGCCCGGGCCAGGTGATCACGGTTGGTGCCGATCAGGTTGTCGTCCACGATCAGCACGTGCTTTTCGCGAATCGCGGCGAATTCGCGGATGACGTCGGCGATCGGCCGTTGCCGGTAGCGATAGCCGTTGAACGCCGTCACGCTGCAGAAGCTGCAATTGAGCGGGCAGCCGCGCGTGGTCTGGATCGAACCAAACGCGTAGTCGCCGGTCAGCAGAGCGTGCCGCGCCGGCGGAATCGTGGCCATGTCGGCATGGGCGCCGGCATACCGGGCCTTTAGCGCGCCGCGCTGCACGTCCTTCAGCACCGTTGCCCAGACGGGCTCGGCCTCGCCCGTGACGATCGCATCGACGCGCGCTGCGGCCTCCTCCGGGCACATCGTCGCGTGAATGCCGCCCATGACCACCGGCACGCCGCGGCTGCGAAAGCCGGCGGCGACGTCGTACGCGCGGTTGGCCTGCGAGGTAAAGGCAGTAATGCCCACAAGATCCGGGCGCGGCAGCGCGCCGTAATCCGGAATGCGCACATTTTCGTCGAAGACCGTGATCGCCCACTCGGGCGGCGTCAAAGCGGCCAGCGCGAGCAGGCCGAGCGGCTTCCAGACCCGGTAGCGATTCCAGTAGCCATCCTTGACGTGCGTCAGGCACACGAGCGGGTTCGACGGGTTGATCAGATACAGACGCATGGCTGCGGCCCCTTCCAGTTCTCGCGGCGCTTGTGCTGATCGAAGCCTATTGCTTCGGACCGGCATATTACCACATTCGAGTACGTGTCAAGCGAGCGCTCTATCTGCTTCCGCCGCACAGACACCGCTGGTTCCGTTATCTCGGGCAGCGTCGGGCCGCCCCAGCGCCAGCCGCGACGTTGCCGCGCCGCGGTGCCCGATTTACCGGATCCGTTACGTCGCTTCGCTGCCATACGTGCTACCTGTCTCCGGACTGGCCCTGGCTCAGCGGGGTTGATGCGCGCTTACGCGCGCGCCCCCACTGGCGGTTCGGCGGCACTGTGTCGTTTGAGCCACGCCAGCAGGGCCTGGATGCTGGCCGTGGCCAGCCCGATACACGTGTCCCCGGCGCCATAGTAGAGATTGAGCGTGTCCTGGTCGGGGTCGATCGTGAATCCGCAGGGGAATACGACGTTGCCGACGTCACCCCCGCATTCGTACTGTGTCTCGGGCCCAAACAGCCACGCGTCCCCGCGCCGCAGACAGCGCTCCGGCGTGTCCCGGTCGAACAACGCCAATCCGATCCGGTACAGACATCCGGCCGCGGTCTGCCGCACGCCGTGGTAGATCAGCAGCCAACCCTCCGGCGTTTCGATGGGCGGAGGTGACAGCCCAATCCTGTTCGCATCCCACCAGGACCCGCGGCGTGCCGCCAGGATCAGGTGATGACTGCCCCAGTGCCGAAGGTCGGGGGAGTACGCCATCCAAATGTGGGCGCCGAGCGGCGAGATCGGACGGTGCACGAGGGCCCAGTAGTTCCCGAAGCGGCAAGGAAAGAGCGCCGCGTCCTTGTCCTCGGGCATCATGATGCTTCCGTAACGCTCGAAATGCACGAAGTCCTGCGTGGTCGCCAGCGACACGCCGGGGCCGGCGCGCGAGTAGGCCGTGTAGGCGACTACATACCGCTCCAACTCCGCCACATACGTGATGCGCGGGTCCTCGATACCCCACGTTTCCTCGGGGTGGTCATCCGCGGGCAGCAGCGTGGGGGCTGCATCGATGGTCCAGCCGTCGACGCCGTTGGCCGAGCGCGCTGCGCAGAGGTGCGAAATGCCACGCCGGTCCTCGACGCGGCACAGCAGCAGGGTCGTTCCGTCCTGCAAGCGCGTCGCACCCGGATTGAAGACCGTGTTGACCGCGTAGGGCCACTGCGCCGTGGTCAGAATCGGGTTCTGGGGGTGACGATGGAACATTACTTCATGCTGGTTGTCCAACGTGCTTTCCTTCCTGGGTCCGGGCCGTCGTCACCTTGGACGTGTCGGGACCACCGGACAACACGCTCGTTTGAGCAGCCAGGCGCATCTCCGCCACGGCCAGCAGGTAGGCCAGCGTCGATTCCGCGCCCTCGTTGGCGTTTACTTGGTCAGGGCACAAACCGTCGTGACACGCGCCCGTGCGCAGGTCGCAAAGCGGCAAGCCCAGGTCGTTCCGACCCAGGAACCACTCGAACGCGCGCTCGGCCTCCCGGTGCCAGCGCAGGTCGCCGGTGATACGGAAAGCCGTCAGACAGGCCGAAACGGAGACGCAGGCCTCGATCGGCTGTTGATCAAAGCGGGCGCAGGCGCCGCCGCGCACGTAGAATCCGTTCGAACCCACAGACACGAAATGTCCGGCCGGGGCGCGTTGCACGCCGACCAGCCATTCCAGGGTCGCTAGCCCGATCTCGGTGCAGTGGCTCTGGCCCAACGACTCGCCCGCGACGAGCAGCGCCTGCGGCAGACACGCGTTGGCATACGTCAGGGAGTCTTCAAACCAGGTCCAACCCTCCCGCTGCGACTCGCGGAAGCGCGTTACGAGCCGGTCCGCTAGTTTCCGGCCGGCCTCCTCGGCGGCGCGGTCGCCCGCGAGCCAGCGCAGGTAATCGTGAATCCCGAGCAGCGTGTAAGCCCACGCCCGCGGCGAGCTGAGGTCCAGGGCCGCGGGCAGGGCGGCGTTGAACAGTTCGACGGCCATTCCGCGCAGCCCGGGGCGATTGGAGCGGCCCACGAGTGCCCCCAGCCCGCACAGGGCGCGGCCGTGGCAGTCGTCCGAGCCGATCTCTTCGGGCCAGTGGCGCGGCTCGTACGCCAGAAAGTTCCGGAAGCGCCGCGCGCGGGCGTTGAAGGCGTAGGCCACGAAGGCCAGGTAACGCGTGGTCAAATCCTCGATTTCGTCGGCGGGCAGCTCGCCGAGCTCGTCCAGGAGGGCCATCAGCACGAGCGCTCGAGCATTGTCGTCCGTGGTGTGCCCCTCGCGGTAGTTGGGCACCGCGAAGCGGGCGTGCTGGAGAATGCCGGTGCCGTCGGTCAGACGCTTGAGGTGCTGCAATTGAACTTCGGGCAGCAGATCGCTCATGCGCGGCTGGGGCGCGAAGGCACGGGTCAGGCCGGAGTGCCAGGTCCGCTGCTCCCGGGCGCGGGCGAACGAATCCAGATAGGCGCGGGCGACAGTGGGCCAAATCATCTCGCGGGCGAACAGGTAGGCCCGCTTGCGCATCGCATTGCGCTCCACATCGTTTTCCAGGAGCCGGTTCACAGCCTCCGCGGTCGCGGTTGCATCGTTGAAGGGCACGAGCACGCCGCGCTCGTCCGCCAGCAGTTCCTGGGCATACCAGTAGGGCGTGGAGACCACGGCCTTGCCGGCGCCGACCGCCCAGGCCAGCGTGCCCGACGTGATCTGCGCTTCGTGCTGATACGGGGAGACGTAGATGTCGGCGGCACCGAGAAACTCGATCAATTCCTGCTGGTCCACGAAACGATTGTGGAAAACCACGTGGTCCTCGACACCGAGGTCCCGGGCCAGCCGGCGCAGGCTCATGCGGTAGGTTTCGCCCTGCTGATGCAGCACATGGGGATGGGTCACGCCGACCACCAGGTACACCACGTTCGGGAAGCGGGCGATGATGGCCGGCAAGGCGCGAATGACGCTCTCCAAGCCCTTGCCCGGGGCGAGCAGGCCGAAGGTCATCAGCACCGACTTGCCCGGCACGTCGAACTGCTCCTTGTAGAAGCTCGGATCGACGAAGGCGAAGTCCGGAATGCCGTGCGGGATAAAGTCGATCTTCTCTGCCGGAATCCGGTACACGTCCCGCAGGAACTCCGCACCCCGGTGACTCATCACGACTACGCGATCGGAAAGGCGGCCGACGTGGTCGAGCACCTTGCGTTGTTCGACGCTCGGTTCGCGCAGGACCGTGTGCAGCGTGGTCACCACGCGGGCGCGCAGTTCCGCCAGGACGGTCAGGATGTGACTGCCGGCCGGGCCGCCGAAAATCCCGTACTCGTGCTGCAGGCTGACGACATCGACCCGGTTGTTGAGAAACTGCGCCGCCCGGCGATAGCAGGCCAGGTCGTTCTGCTCGACCGTGAAGCGGACCGGAGGCGGATAGTCGTAGCGCTCGGAGCGATCGTTCATCGCGACCGCCAGGCATTCAACCGAATGGCCGGCGAGCGCGGTGCACAGGTCCGTGGTGAACGTGGCGATGCCACAGCGCCGCGGCAGATAGTTGCCGACAAAGGCCACACGGCTGCCGGTGTTTTCGCGGCCGTTGACGGGGGGGCGCGCGACGCCGGCCGGTTCCGGGCGGTTGGCCGCTTCGGTCGCTGCGGGCGCTTCCGGCGGTCGCTGTGCTCCGCCGTTGTTCGAATTGTGCGGCAGCATAAGTCGGTCTCCGTTTCCGTCCGCGCTACGCCCAGGCACTCCGCGCACGACCTCACGCCTGCGCTTCGGCCGCGCGGTCGCCCGCGAAACGGACGACCGCGCGGCGCGCCGGTGTTGGGCGCTGCGCTACGGCTGTTTTTTGAGCGTCAAGGTCGCATCGGTACCCTTGATGCTCTTGACCATCTGGATCGTCTCGTCGTCGGGTCGCCGGATGTCATAGCCGTAGCTCCGGCCCTGCTTGTCGACGAATGAGAGGTAGCCCTTGTCGGCGTACTTCCAGTTGCCGAGGGACTCCACGATGGTCCCGTCGTAGTTCAGCTCGGCCGTGTAGCTGCCATCCTTCTGCAGGCGGATGTCCGCGCTGACGAGCCGGCCGGACTGCTCGGTTGGGCGGAGCAGCTTGTACTGATCGCGGGCCATCTCGGGCTTCAATTCGTCGCCCATCCAGCGGCCGGTGAGGTTGACGCAGCCGGACGAGCCGACCACGGCGCCCAGACACAGCAACCCACCCAGAACCCGCTGCCAACCGACTCTGCGAGTGCCTTTCATAACGTTTCTCCTTTTCATGTGCGTGCTTGTGTCTCAAAAGCGGGCCGGGCGGGTCGCGGCGGTTTGCGACCCGCCCGGCCTGCTGCGTTCAGATCGACAGCCGACGACCCTGGATCACGCGGACCAGTACGACGACGAGCGCCACCACCAACAGGATGTGGACGAACCCGTACATCGTGTACGACGTGATCATTCCGAGCAACCACATCAACATGAGTATGACTGCCAGAGTCCAGAGCATGGGGACGTTCCTTTCTGCAATGTTGCGCCGTGTATTACACAGAGCGCGATCCGCCAACGAACATGAGCAGAGCGCCGTCCGTTCGCGGCGAAATCGTGCCGGCACGGTCGCCAGTCCAGCAAGCTACCGTTTGTCGCGTTCGCCGCGCTCGTGCCCGGAAGGCCCTTCACGGTCTTCATGCCGGTCGCTATCGTGCCGCTCTTCTTGCCGATCGTTATCGCGGCGCTCATACCGCTCCGGATGGCGGTCCGGGGCAGGGCGGACGTGCTCGCGACGATCTCCATCGCATCCAGCCAACGCCGTCAGCATTGCCAGAGCCAACAAAGCCGCCAAGAGGGTCTTTGTGCTGAGATTACTCATTTCGGTCTCCTGACCCGATCGGAGGCTCCACTGCGAACACCAAGACAGATCGCCTCACGCGGGCCTGGCCAAGGCTGCCGGCGACTTTTGCTCGAGGCCGGTCAGCGCAAACTACGGAGCGACGACCTTCACAACGAATTCCACCTGGGTCGCCTCTCCGGTCGCCGGCGTACCCTTCACATAGACACGATACTCACCGATGGCGGCGTCCTTGGCCGCCGTAATCCGGAGCTGCACTTCGGGCTTGGCGCTCGCTTTGACCACAGCATGGGTCGGGTCGACGCTGATGCCCTTGGACGGCTTGATTTCCAGCTTCACGTCGCGCTTGAAGAGCTCGCCGCGCTGGAGGGACACGGCGACGGTTTGGACTTCGCCCTGTTTGAGCTCCGGGGCGGAGGTCGGGACGACGATCTGAAAGCCTTCGTCCTGAGCCATGCCGCCGCCGCGGGGGCTGGTCGATTGGCAGCCCAAGACGGCCGCCACAGCCAACGTCACCACGATCGCAATTGCAGTTTTCATCTTTTTTCCTTTTCTGAGAAAACTATTTGTTCACGAACCGCAGCCGTCGCCTACGTGGCGGCGGCGTCACTTGGCGCTGACGGTGATCTTGAACTCCGTTTCCGTCAGCTCGCCTTTGTCCGGCGTGCCTTTCACCTGGATCTTGTGCTCGCCGATCGGAGCGTCCTTGGCGGCAGTGATCTTCAACTGCACGTCGCCCTTATCGCCCGGCTGCACCGTGGCGTCGGCGGGCTCGACCTGGATACCGGCGGGTGCTTTCCATTCCAGCTTGACGCGTTGCTTGAATCCGGCGCCGCGTTCCAGCGTCACCCGCACCGTCTGCATTTCGCCCTGTTTGACGTCCGTCGCCAGGGTCGGGACGCCGATCCGGAACGTGTCGTTGCCGGCTCGGCCGCCCTCTTCGCTACTCTTGGTGCAGCCCACGAGGACTGCCGCCGCAATCAACGTTCCCACAAATACCCTGTTCATCTTGATTCTCCTTTGAATAACGAGAAACAGGTCATTTCTTCTTGCTGCTTTCGAGCTTCATTTCGTATTTCTTTTCTGGCCCTTCGACGGTCACCTTCCTGGTCGTCTTCTCCGCGCACCCGGAGCTCATGGCAAAACACAGGCACGCGGGCACAAACAGCATGGCCAGCAGAAGCAAACGCCAGTGTCCTTTGAGCTGATGTCGGTTCATGTCCGATCTCCTTTGGGGTAGCCTGGCCCTATTCCTGATATAGCCGCCTGTCGTGTTTTCACACCGAGGACCTCATACCTTACGGGGCCGGCGTTGTAATGGCATTGGAGTCCAACGCAACTGCGCCAATTCTCGTCAACGCGCGCCCGTTCAGCGTTGCGCCGGTAGTCAGCGTGATTGATTGATCCGCCAGGATGTTTCCCTGGAAGACCGAGTTGGTTCCCAGAGTCGCTGAAGTGCCGACCTGCCAAAACACGTTGGCCGCCTTGGCGCCGCCGCTGAGGATAACCTGGCGACCGACCGTCGTGGTGAGTGTGGACGCCATCTGAAAGATGAAGACGGCATTCGCGTCGCCTTGGGCGTCGAGCGTGAGATCCCCGGACGATATCGCGAGCGAGGACGTCGACTTATAGAGGCCGGGGGGCAGCGTCTGCCCGCCGAGGTTTCCGGACACGCTGATCGGACTTGTTGAGCGTCCCGCGGCATCGTTATACGCGGTGGTTAAGTCGAGTTTGGCCTGGGCCGCGGCAGAATCGGCCGCGTGGATCGTTCCGTTCACGGTTCCGGGGGGGAATCCAGTCACCGCAGTGCCTGGACTCACCCCAAGATCCCCATTGAGAATGCTGGGACCAGTGTTGGTGACCGTAGAGCCGGCCAGGACCGCGAACGCGTTGGCCGACCCCAGGGGGGCCGGAGCTTGCGCTTCCTCTGTGCCGGTTGTAAAGCTCCACACAAAGTTGCTGGCCAGGGCATTGCCGGCGAGGTCCCTGATCCCGGTCGTAAGCGTGGCCGTGAACGTCGTGTTGAGCGCGAGATCGCTTGCGGGGACCAGGGTCGCAATCCTGTTTGCGACATCATAGGCGACTGTGCCCGGTACCGGGGTGACACCAGGTCCGAGCAGCGTAAACGTCGCTGTGGTGATCGCCAAGGGGTCGATCGCCTCACTGAAGGTGGCGTTGATTCTCTTGTTGATCGCCACCCCTGTGGCCGCATTAGCCGGGTTTGTCAAAGTCACGGTGGGCGCGGTGCTATCCGCGGTCGCACCGGTCGTAAAGCTCCAGACGAAGTTGCTGGCCAGGGCATTGTCGGCCAAGTCCGTGATCCCGGTCGTCAGCGTGGCCGTAAACGTGGCACCGGGTGCCAGAGTGCTGGCTGGAGTAAACGTCGCAATGGTGCCCGCGTAGGTCACAGTGCCTGAAACGGGCGTGGCCCCTTGGCGTAAG
>CAIWOY010000192.1 GCA_903914415.1 uncultured Phycisphaerales bacterium
CGTTGCGTTTGAAGGCGTAGTTGGCCGGGTCGTACTCCAGGAGCCGGTGGATCGTCTTGGCTGCGCAACCCGTCGTCTCGGCCATTCTCTTCGCGGCCCGGCCCGTGGGGGCGCAGAGAACGCAGCGCAGCCGCTTAGCCTTGAAGATCTTCAGGATGCTGTTGACGATGGTCGTTTTACCGACGCCCGGCCCGCCCGTGATGATGAGAAGCTTGGATTTTGCTGCGAGCGCGACGGCCGCGAGTTGTGCCTGCGCCAGACGAAGACCCACCTGCTGTTCGACCCACACGAGCGCCCGTTCGATGTCGATGACCGGCAGGGGATGCTTGCCCATCTGCAGGCGCTGAATGCGCGCGGCGAGTCCGGTTTCCGCGTAGTACAGGGCGGCCAGGTAGATGCAGGTGTCGTCGCCGATCTGGTCCCGGATCAGCCTGCGTTCGGCGATCTCGTGGTCGATAGCGGCTCGGATGATGGCTTCGTCGATCTCCAACAGCTCGACGGCCTTCTGGACCAACCCGTCCTCGGGGAAGGCGCAGTGTCCTTCCGTCGTCAGTTGTTGCAGGACGTAGCCCACGCCGGCCCGTGCCCGCAGGGGCGAGCTTTTGTCCACGCCGAGCCGTCCCGCCAGCTCGTCGGCGGTCTTGAAGCCGATGCCGTGGATGTCGTACGCGAGGCGGTACGGGTTCTGCTTCACGAGGCCGATGGCGTCGTCGCCGTAGGTCTTGTAGATGCGGACGGCCCGGGCCGTGCCCAGCCCGTGGCCCTGCAGGAAGACCATGATGTCCCGGATCACGCGCTGGTCCCGCCAGCTTGCCGTGATGCGTTCCGCGCGGGTGGGACCGATGCCGTGAATCTCGGTCAGCCGGCCCGGGAGCGTCTCAATGATCTGAAAGACCTCCAGCCCGAACGTCTCGACCAGCTTCTTGGCGTAGTGCGGACCGATCCCCTTGATCAGGCCGGAGCCGAGGTACTTCTCGATGCCCGCCGGGGTGTGCGGGTGCGTGGTGCGAATCGAGTCGGCCTTGAACTGGGCCCCGTGGTCCTTGTCGATCACCCAGCGTCCGGTGGCCTCCACGTCTTCGCCGGCCACCGCCGAAGCCAAGTGCCCGACCAGGGTGACCAACTCCCGGTGTCCCTTCGCCTGCACCCGCAGCACGGCGAAGCCGCTGTCCGGGTTGTGAAAGGTGACCCGCTCGACGTGGCCGGCGAGCGCTTCAGGATGGGCAGGTCCAGGATTCACGCGGCAATTATACGATCGCGATGGTCCGCCGGCCGCGCACCGGCAGCCCGACCCGAGGTGCGGGGAGCAGGATCACTCCTCTGCTCTTCTTCAGGCCTGTGCCGCCAGTATCACAACCGCGCCGCCATTGCCCCAGTGCCACCCGCCTCGTCGCGCTCATTTCGGGCACCCCTTGTGCAGCCGCTTCTCCTCGGGGGCGGTCTTGTACTTCACGAGGTTCTCGGGCTTGATCTTCTTCACGTCCGCACAGTTTGGATAGCCGCATCCGTCGTCTGGCTGGGCATGGTTGGCGAGCGCAAGGACCTTCTTGGAATCTCTCCCAAAGTAGTAGCGCGCCCAGAAGGCGACAATATCTTCGACCGCAGACGCGGACTCTGGAATGAGTCCCGTTCCGTACCGTGGGTTGTACCGCTCGGCATACTGCCTCGCCGCCTGGTAGCCCCAATACGCTGACTCCCGCGGACGTGCCGCGCAGCGAAGCGCATGCTCCGCCAGCAGAGCCGCCTTGCAGTGGATGGTCCGCACACGTCCCCAGCGCGTGTCCCTGATCTCGTTCTGCGAGTCTTCCAGCTCCCGCAATGCGTGCCAGAGAGGCTCGGGAGTTTGGTCACTGGGACTTGCCAGGCACTTCTTCAGCTGCCGAAGCGCATTGGCGATCAACGGCTTGTACTTCTTGGTCGCCCGGCCCTTCGAGCGCTCGGTGAGATGCAGCGCGAACCGCCCAGCAGCGCTGGGATCTGCACACCAACTTTTCAATGTGGTCAAACGAGTGATCTCGAAGTGCTCACCGCCGCGGAGTTCGTGCGCCAGCAGCGCGAGTTTCCTGAGCTTGGCAGCGACCGGTTCGGCGACCTGCTTCTTCATGGGGCGCGCCCGCATGTAATCTCCGAAAGGGACGGATCGCATCGTCATCCGGTGACGGAGCCAGATTGATCGATGCAATCCAGCCACTCCTTGAACTCGTCCCGTGAGTATGCCAGCAGACGGTCGTCGAGGTCGTTGTCGTTCGCCAGCGCCAGCATGTTGTTGAGGGCGAGGTGGCCGACGATAGCCGAGCGGAACGCGTACAGGGCCGCGGGAAGCAAGTACTCCTCCGGGGTGGACACGGGTGGCCCCGACGATGGTGCCGCTGCGGACGGATCCTGGGCCCCGCGTTGCCGGATCTCATGGATCAGACTGTGGAGCGCTTCGAGAGTGTGCCGAACCTTCTCGGCCACGTACGCGAGTGGCGGGCCGGTGCGAACCTCGTCGGTTTCGTAGGCGTTGTCGTTGGGTGGTCGGAAGAAATCGTTGGGATCGTCAGGGGTCATGGTCATCCTCGAACGGCGCCTTGGAGCCGACGCGGGAATCGAAAGCAGCATATACCGCCCGGGCCGGGCTTTCGAGCAGCCCTGATTCCCCTCGTCACGAGCTGAATTCGGTGCGGCCTGAGGGTGCCCCCGCTGCAACGGATTGGACGGACGCCATGCAGGCCCCGAATACCCTCCCGGCTGCGCACCTGGGACCAGCGATTGAAGAGCGCAGTGCCGCTGGCTGGTTCGGCGGCGCCTCGGCCAGAACACTCAACGTGGTCATGGGCGATGTCTCCGCGCAAACGGAGAGCCGCCCGTCGAGGGCGCCTCCTCCGTCACCCAGGTGGGTGAGAACCGAGCCGCCCCGCACAGGGGGCAGCAGAAAAAGAACGGCCACCGCCGGCGCCGATCCGTCGGGCATCGTCACTCGTTGGGGGCTTGGCTAAACGCAGACCTTCGGGGTTGGGGGGGCTGGTCAGCGACGTGGCAAGCGTGATGGGGACGCGCGGGTCAGCGATGCCTCGGAACCGGTTTCGGGTGAATTTGTTGGGGTTTTGAGGACGAAGATGGAAATCGCTGGGACGCAGGGCCTAGAAATGAGTACCTCCTCCTGTAGAGGGTCCGCTGATCACGGCCCCTTTTTCATTCTTCACGGATCCCCGGGGATATGCAGCGTCCGACGGAAGCGCTGCTTATCTTGAGGTTGGGAAAAGACCTCAAGGAGCAGGAGGCTGCCGCTGGACAACAAGGAGCTTAGTAGCTGCTAACGGCGGTAGCGTTTACGGGCGAGGGCGGGATTCGAACCCGCCCGCCTTTGCAAGCTCTTCACGCAGCTCACTTTATGCGCTAATGCCTTGGATGGCAGGGACTTCACGCGTCTCGTTGATGTTCTGTTCCTCCACGGTTTTTTACTATCCCGAGATGCCTGGTGAGGGCAGTTGCCGTCGTGCACATCGGCGAGCGCGCGCACCCGACCGGGCTGGCCAGGGGCGCCGCACTTTTCAACCGCCATTCACACGGCCTTCGTCGGCTCGCTCTCGGGCTGGCTGAGGCCGAACCGCTTCACGAACTCGACTGACCCAGTTCTGACCCACAAACCACGCGCGCCGGGGGATCTGCGAGATCATCGCGCGTGCGCGCTTCTCTGTAAGTCACGCGCCAGCCAAATCTTGCCGCAGGATAGCCGTTTCCACGTTCTCACAAGACGTCCAGCTTGGGAAGCTGGCATTCTACCACTGAATTACGCCCGCAACAACTTACAAATCAATGACTTACGAACATGGGGGCGACTTGCTTAAGTAGAGCTGTTTGCTCTACTTAAGCCCATCCATCGCGGATCATACCTAGTTTAAGACGCTTGGGAAGGGGTCGTGAGGATGAAAACAGCTCCGAAAGCTGGCGCGCTTGTTTCCGCCGATTTGTCGACCAGCTCACGGCCTCGACCATGCGGTCGCTCCAATGCCACGGAAAGCAGCGGAACCCTCCCGCCACCCGGCGGCGAAAGCCTGTGTTCGTTCCTTACGCAATTACTACAGTAGTCGCCGGGAAGAGCGCGCCCCGCCCAAAGACGGCGCCGACGTAACCCGATTTTACCGGCACGGCCGGCCGGCGCGGCCGCTGCGAGCCGTTGCGGGCCGTGATCCCAGCCAGGCTAGGGCAAAGGCTTACCGCCCAACGGATCTGGCAGGACCTGACGGGCGAGCATGGCTTCACCAACTGCCACTACGAATCATGCGTTCTGCATGGGGAAAGTCGCTATTACAAGTTGGCCGAGCCGGCTCGCGTCGCCAACCCCGGTTCATACGGCAGTTCAATCCGAACGATCAGGCCGCCATCCGGCGCGTTGGCGGCGGATACCTTGCCGCCGTGAAATCGGATGGCCTGTTCGGTGATCGCCAGCCCCAGCCCGGTTCCACCAGTCTCGCGATCACGCGCATCACTGACGCGATAGAACGGTTCGAAAATGCGCTCCAGCGCTGCGTCAGGCACACCGGGGCCGTGGTCACGGATCTCCAACATGGCGCAAGCGGAGGTTTCGTCTGTTATCTGCCGCAACGAGGCCTCCACGTCCGTGCCGGTTGCCGTGTGTCGCACCGCGTTCCGCATGACGTTCTCAAGGGCGCTTCTTAAAAGCGCCACGGACCCATCCACAGTACATTTGTCACAATGGTCGATACGCACGCGCTGGTTGTGTCCGGCGGCTTCGAAGTCGGCATCCGCGGCGACCTCCCGCACCAGTTGGTCCAAAGCAACTGCAGTGCGCGCCGGCTCCTGGCCCCCGCCTTCCAGCCGCGCGAGCACGAGCAATTGACCAATGAGTTCGTCCAGGCGTTCTGCTTCTTCTTCGATTCGGTCCAGGGAAACGGGCGTTCCGGTTGTCTGTTGCTCACGGCCAAGCTCCAGCGCGACATTCAGGCGGGCGAGTGGCGAACGGAGCTCGTGCGAGATGTCGCGCAGCAGGCGTCGTTGCGTCGCCACGAGCGACTCGAGACGCTCGGCCATGAAGTCGAAGTCGCAGCCCAGCTCTCCCAATTCATCACGCCGGTGACCGGCCAGCGGGCCCACCCGCACAGCGAGATCGCCCTGCGCCAAACGACGCGTCGCAGCGCGCAGCCGTCGGATGGGGGCAGCGAGATAGCGCGCCAGCGCGTAGCACACCACCGCCGCTGTCAATACGACCGCCCCCAGCCGCCGCAACAACCCGCTGGGGTCGGCCAACAGCTCGCCAAGTGGACCACCGGTTGGCACCACGACGAACGCATACCGGCGTCCGGCCGAATCGCAAACCGGGGCTGCAATCAGCGGTCCGTCTGCGACGCGCTGAGTGTCTGCCTGGCCGGAGTCCAGGACACGGGCGGCCATTTCCGCTGCCCCGGCCGGGGCCGGCCGCCCCGATAACTCTACACGGCCGCTGTCGAACAGCACGCTATCAAGGCGCAGCTTCTGCTCCAACTCTGCGCAGTACGTGGCGAGCGCCGCACGACCGCCGCGCTCCCAGCGGTCGACGGCGCTCTGGCCGTGCAGGCCGATGCTGTTCACCAGAAAGTCCAGCGGGCCCGCGCGCGTGCCCCGCGCCCGGTCCCAGAGGTCCAGGCCGATGAACACCGCCGCGACCAAGATGGTGGCCAGCCAGAACCACAAGAAGATCTTAAGAAACAGACTTCGCATCGGATACGTTCCATGCAATAGACGAAGATTCAGCTGACTGTGGAACGCGCCACAAAGTCCCGCTTGTAGCGCGAGCGTCCGCTCGCGGGCGCAAACGAGCGCGCGGCCGCAGCGCTAGCCAGACCCGGTGTTTCGCTCGGTGTCACGCCCTACGGGCCAGCGCCTCGGGCCAGCATACATGTATCCCAGCCCGCGCACGGCTTTGATCCGATCGGCGCCTTCCGGTGTCGCTTCGAGCTTGCGTCGCAGGTTGCTCACGTGCATGTCCACGCTGCGATCGAGCGGCGTGAACCGGCGGCCCAGCGCCTTTCTCGCCAATTCATCACGGTCAACCACACTCCCGGCATCCCGCAGGAGCATTTCAAGCAGCAAAGCTTCTGTTTCGGTCAGAGTGATCCGCTGCTTACCGCACCGCACGAAACGGGCAGCTACATCAAGCTCCAGGTCGCCGACGCTGAGCCTTTCGCCAGCTCGCGTGGTCGCTTCGCCCCCACGGGCGCGACGCAGAATCGCATGCACCCGGGCGAGCAGCTCCCGCGCGTTGAAGGGTTTGGGCAAGTAGTCGTCCGCGCCCATTTCGAGGCCGACAATCCGGTCAACATCGTCGCCCCGTGCCGTGAGCATCAGAACCGGGACGGCCGATTGCGCGCGAATGCGCCGCAGGACTTCGAAGCCGTCGCTGGGAGGCAGCATGACATCCAGAATGACGACCCCGTAGTCGCCGCTGAGCGCGCCCCGCACGCCTTCCTCGCCATCATGGACGGCATGCACGACAAAGCCGTTGGCACCGAGGTATTCCGTCAACAGCTTGCACAGCTTGACGTCGTCATCGACGATCAGCAGATGCGCAGCCGGGCCTGCTTCGGAATTGTCCGGCGCGGGCGTCAGCTCCGACGGGCTCATGCCGTAGTATATCGACGATCCAATCTGGGGCGCTGGCTCCCTGTCGGTCAACCATTGTAAAGGAGTTCTTTACGAAGCTTGACCGTCGTTGACTGACTGGCCACGCGGGGGCCGCGATAATTACCGAGAGGCGCGGGCTGGTACGCGAAGCCCGAGCGTGTCGGCGACGCGACGTGCCGGAGCAGGCGCCCAGGAGCAAGAACCCATGCAGCAGAAACGACGCAAGCGGCGGCGCACGACATTTCCTTTGAGCGGCGCGCGGTGCGCCGCATGAGGGAATAGCCCTTTCCAGCCAGTTTTGAGTGTGGTGATCGTGTGCGAAGTCATGCAAAGGAGATCAACATGAGTGGAGCATTCCGACTTGGAACGATGATTGTGGGCTTGGTTGGATTGGCCGGGTTCCTAACCGGTTGCGGTACGACCATCACCGGTGACACCACGTTGTCGAAGGCCCTGAGCAGCCTGGCCCAGACTGTGACAGCGGACCCGAACCTGGGCCAACTAACCGTAGGCGACCTGGTGCAGGGCTTCGCGGCGTACGCCAGCCAGCTTGCCCCCAGCAGCGGGACCGAGGGGATGGGCGGCATGATGATGCCGTCAGCGCCCGCAGTGCAACTGACGGCCGACCAACAGGCCCAGCTCGAGGACTTGCAGGGGCAGCTCGACCGCGGTGAGATCACTCAGGACCAGTTTGCCGAGCAGGTACACGCTCTGATCGGTGACATAGCGCCTGGGCAAGCGTTTGCCGGCATGGGGATGATGGGTGGACCGTTCCAAGAGCCGCCCGGGACAAATCTCGCAGATCAGCTTCAACTCACCGACGCGCAGCGCCAGCAGGCTCAGGACATCTTCCAACGGCTGCACGATGACATCACCACGCTGCGGCAGAATGCCGAGGACCAAATCAAGGCCTTGCTGACTGCCGACCAACTCGCCAAGCTAGCCGAACTGCACACGCAGTTACCGCGCGGCGGTCCTGGCTTCGGACACATGGGGCCACCGCCGATGGCGGCGGGTCACAATCCGCCGCCGCTGGATCCGAACCAGGATCCGAACGCGGCGCCGGTCCCTGGCCTGGGCGCTTTCACCGCCCTGGCAGACGAGCTGCAACTGACGAGCGACCAGCAGGCTGCGATCGAGCAGATTCACACCGACTTGCAGGCCGCCGTGAAGGCCCGCCACCAGCTGGCTCGCGACGAATTCCGGGCGATTCTGACGGCGGACCAATTGGCGACGCTCGATGAGATCGAAGCCCAGCACGCCGCCCCGTAACAGCTCGCGGACGGCTCGCTATCCGAAGTTCAAGAAGCCGCCGTGGGTGCCGGCGCGGCGCTCGTAGCGGACGCGCAAGCGCCGGAACTGGTACAACCAGCTCAGCCTGCGTTCGATGACGCAGCGGTACTTCCCCAATCCGCTCCCGTGTGGCTCGCGGGGCTTGGCCAGGAACGGCTCGATGCCGCGCAGGTACAACAGCCTCCGGCGCAGGTGTGAGCAGTACGCCCGGCGGCGCAGATGGCCGCCGGGCGGCGCCGCGGCGCGCCCGGCTTGCGCTTCGCCGCCAGAATGGCGTCCACCAGCGGGAGCAAACTATCAAGCCTGGTAGTGACCCTACAGGGTGTCAATACCATGACAATCTGATGGACAGAGTCCCGGAGGCAGACCGGCCACAAGGATTCAATCAGCACATGATGTCAGGGTCTTTGAACTTGGATTGCACCACATGCCATGGAAAGGATGTGCCGGCGCTTGACCAATAAACCAATCGGCGTGTGCCGCAGCCGCTCGGGCATGCACGTATCGGCTGACCTGTGAACCCGGCGGCGGTCACACCTCCGATTGGACTAAACGCTCAGGACCCCAAGAACCAGCGGCTGTCGGACGGGCGCGAACAAAGCGGCGGCCGTAATTGGAGAGAATCGAAACAACCACCCTAAGCGCGTACCACAAGGAGCTTGAAATGAGCACAACCAGACGATGGCGCCATGCCGTAGCCTTGTTCCTGGCATCGGCATTGTTTTTCGCCAGTGGCTGCACAGACAACCAAATGACGCTGGCGTACTACTTTTTTTCCACCGTGAGTACCGTTTTGCAGTCCTCGCTGACGTCGACATCCACGACCGACACCAGCACGAGCACTGCGACGACGAGCTGAGGCCGGTTGCTGACGCTACGCGGCCGCTCGGTTGCCCAGCCGCGCGGGTTTGCGGGACGGACCTTGTGTGCACCGGCAGTGGGCAGTACGGCTACCGCGTCCCGGCGGGAGGTGGCGCATGAAGAGGGTCGAGACCAGGAGCCTGGTGCCGCTTCAGCACTGCCGGAAGGGCCTCAAGCTGTCCACGATGCTCAGCGAGGCTCCGAAGCTCGGCGCCTGCTGTGCCCGGGACAACGTGGATCCCCTGGGGTTCGTTCTCCAGCACTGTAAGCTGAAGCTCCCGGATCGTGTGAAGGGGGCGACACGCCGTTGTTTCGCCGCGCTGGCCTCCGTATGACTCCCGCTTGCACTCGCCCACCTGGGACGACCTGAATGCAGGACGCAACAACGATCGTCGCGCTAGAACGCCCGCGGCGCTGGTCCGGGCTGCTTCTCAGCGTGGGGCTGGTGGCGCTCGTCGTCGTGGCGCATCGGGGCGCGCTGTCCGACGGCGTCGATTTCGATGATTACATGCATCGCGCCAATCTGCGCGCCTGCGGCTGGAGCTGGCACGACCTGATTGAGGCGACGACCTTCGACTTTCCCGACCGCACCATGGACTATTGGTGGCAGGCCCACCCCACGCAGTGCCGCTACCCCCGGCCCGTATTCATGCTCGTGCTGAAGCTCGAGTACACGCTGGCCGGCGGCAATCCTGTCATCATCCACGCCTTTGGCATGGCTTGGCACGCGCTCGCGGTTCTCCTCATCTTCCACCTCGCACGCCGGCTGCTGGCGTCGTCGGGCTGGGCCGCGCTCGCGGCCGCGACGTTTGCGCTGGGGGCGCCAAGCGTGCTCAGCGTGAGTTGGACGGCGGCGCGTAATGCGGTGCTGGGTACGCTACTCCTCGTGGCGGCGACGGACGCATACCTGGCGGCCTCCTTCGACAACGAGCGCCGGCCCCGCGCCCTGCAGCCCGCGCTGCTCTTGTTGGCCATCCTGTGCTGGGCCCTGTCAACCTTCAGCCGCGAGACGGGCATCGTCTTCCCCGCGCTGGCGCTGGCACTCGACCTGTTTTGGGGCGGCTGGTCGCACGTGCGCCGTCGGCTGGGCGTGCACGCTCTGCTGATCGTTCTGGCGCTGCTCTACGTTGGATGGCGGCTGTATATCTTCCCTACCGGCGCGTTCCCCGCCGGGTACCTGGAAACGCCCCACGGACTGGCGTACCTGCTCTGGGCTGGCAGCAAGCTCCTGCAGTTGACCTTCCAATTGCTGCTGCAACTCCCGCTCTTCGCGCTGGCCAATCCGGCGGACACCGGGATGCGGACCATCGCCGTGGCGCGGGTATTCATGTTGGTGGTCGTCCTCACGATCGTTGGCCTGTACCTGCGACTCACGCGCGGGCAGACAGGCCGCTTGCTTGGTCCCCTATGGATGTTGCTCGGGCTGGCGGCAACCCTCCCCGTTTCTACGTTGCCGCACTTCGGGTACTTGCCCTTCGTCGGATACGCGCTGGCGGTACCGGCGTTTCTGAGAGGGCTGCCACGCCGTTGGCGCGGTGCGCTGACCAGCTTGGACGTGCTGCTGCTCGTTGGGGCGTTCGCGGCGCAACGCGTGCTGTGGCGCGCGGGTTTTCGCTCCGAGCAGCTCATCTACGCAGACATCGTCACACACACCGCTCTCCCGCCGCCCCCGGACAGTCAGCTATTCTTCATCAACCTGCCGCCTACCAGCACGTTCATAATTTTCGCGCTCGAGGAGACATGGGGACCGCGCAACCTCAAGGGCCACATGCTGACCATCGACACACGCGGCCCCGGGCAAAACCAGCCGACGCATGTCGAGCGTTGCGGCGAAAACGAGTTGATCGTTGAGACGGCGGCGCCGAGTTACTTCGCGAGTTCGGCTGAACGTTTGTTCCTGCGCATGACCGCCGGCCCGCAGGCCTTTCACGAGGGCCAGGTCTTCCATCACGAGTTGTTCGACGTGACGGTGCTGGCCGTGCGCGACGACGGCGTACGACGTCTGAAGTTCACCTTCCACAAGCCTGTGGATACGCCGGGCTACTACTTTTACGTCTCGACCGCCGAGCGCCCGGCGTACTGGCTGCGCTTTGACGCGACGTTCACGCCGGAAACGCTCGCCCGCGAGACGGCGGCGTGGGAGACGTCGCACGCACGCCTGCTGGAAGAGCGCGACCGCGTCGTGCGCTTGCAGCGCTGGTGGCGGCACAAACGCGGCTGGGATTGAGTATGCCCGTGCGGTTCGCCTATCGGTGTGCCATTCCGCGACGGGCGCCTTATGGACCTTCGTATATGTGTTGGAGATTGTGTCCCAAGTGCTCGATGCGTACCTGGGGACGAGCTCCAGCACGACGTGATCGTGGAGCACGACTACGACAACCTGCGGGACTACGCTCTGACCGACATGTTTCTCACGTGACTCGACAGCCCCGGCGGCCAAGCACGAAGCCACCGGCAGGCGCTTCACCGCTGAGCACCGCGCAGCCGACCCCATGATCCTGCTGGCCCGAGCCGGCTGGGCTTAACCTTGTTTGGCACAAGTATGGACTATCCACACCCGATAGAATCCACGCCCGAAACACCGCCCGTGCGCGCGTCTGATCCACAGTCCGACCAGGTACGGCGGCCGGGCGCGACCGCGGACGTGCCGTGCGGCGGCCGCGGAGCGGCGAAATACGCCTGGGTCGCCTTTCTCTTCGCTGTTGGGTTGGCCGCGGGGCTGCGGCTTTGGGGGCTAAGCCAGAATGGCTACGGCAACCCGTATTACGCCGCCGCGGTCCGCAGCATGCTCGCGAGTTGGCACAACTTCTTCTTCGCGGCCTTCGATCCTGCGGGGTTCGTCGCGGTGGACAAGCCCCCGGTGGCCCTGTGGCTCCAGACGCTCAGCGCCAAGCTGCTGGGCTACCGCGGCATCATGCTGTTGGTTCCACAAGCGCTAGCCGGCGTGGCGACGGTGGCTCTGGTTTTTGGGCTCGTGAGGCGCCTCGACGGTAGCGGGGCAGCGCTACTGGCCGCCGTCGTGCTGGCCCTGACCCCCATCGCCGTGGCGGTGGATCGCACCAACAACCTCGACAGTTTGTTGGTATTGGTCCTCGTTCTTGCGGCCGGGGCGGTGCTGCGCGCCGCGACTACCGGCTCCGTGCTGTACCTGCTGCTGAGCGCCGTGCTGTTCGGCATCGGTTTCAACGTCAAGATGGTGGCGGCGTTCATTGTGCTGCCGGCCTGCTGGGCGTTGTATCTGCTTGGTGGGCCGGGGCGGTGGCCAGTGCGCTGCCTGCGTCTGCTCGGCGCGACCGGCGTGCTCGCCGTCGTAGCCAGTTCGTGGGCCGTGGCGGTTGATCTGACGCCGCCCGCCGAACGTCCCTTCGTTGGTGGCAGCCAGAACAACACTGTGCGGGATCTCGTGTTTGGCTACAACGGTTTCGGACGTGTTGCCGGTGGACAACCGGTACCCGGCGGTGGACTCCCCATTGGCCCCGGCGCGGCGAGCCGACGACCGTTTCCCGGCGGCGCAGGACCAGGGCCAGTGGCGCCACCTGGCTTTCCGCCACCGCCCGGCGGCATGCCGTTTCCACTCCCTGGCGCCATGCCATTTCCACCCGGCGGAGGTCCGTTTGGCGGCGGCGTGCCAGGCCCGCTCCGTCTGGCCGGTCCCGGGCTCGCCGACCAGGTAAGCTGGCTGTTTCCGCTGGCGATCGTGGGCGCAATAGCTGTGTTGCTGCCCGGTTCTTCAACGGCCCCGCGCGGCAGTTCACGGCGTGCGACCTGGCTCTGGCTGGGATGGTTGATTGCGTGCGCGGCCGTTTTCAGCTTTGCGCGCGGTATCTTTCATCCGTATTACTTGGTCATGCTCGCTCCGCCGCTCGCAGCGTTGAGCGGTGCCGGAACCCGGGCCGCTTGGGACCACTTTCAGAAGGGTGGATGGCGCACGGGGCTGTTGCCTGTGGCGCTCATGCTGACGGCGGTGTGGCAAGCCTATGTTTTGAGAAGCTACGCAGAATGGGCCCGCTGGCTGCTGCCAATTCTCTGGGGCGGGACCGGCGTGGCCGTGGCGGGGCTGGTCGTGGCCAGACTTTTCGCCGTTCGTTTCAGGGGCACTTCAGGGTGGCAGATCGGCCTGATGACTCTTGGACTCGGCGCGCTGCTCGTCAGCCCGACAGCGTGGGCGCTCACTTCGGTAATCGGAGTCGGGGTTGGGCTAATGCCGGCGGCGGGCCCCGGACTTCTGGCCCGCAGCGCTCCGTTCGGTCGGCCCGGCACACAGGAACGCGGTTCCGCTCCACGTCCATTCGGGCCGCCCAGCTTGTCAACGCGGCAAGCACACAAGCTGATCTCGTTCCTGGAGTCGCAGCGTGCGACCAAGCGCTACCTGCTCGTGACGTCCGCCGCGATGTCCGCCGCGCCCATGATCATCGAGACCGCGGCACCCGTGATTGCGTTAGGGGGTTTCATGGGCGCGGATCCGATCGTGAGTCTGCCGCGTTTTGAACAGATGATTGCCGACAAGCAGGTGCGCTTCGTGCTGTTGACTCCGATGGATGGAATGGCCGGCGGAGACAACGCGAGTATCTTCAGTTGGGTACGCGATCATGGGGAGCTGGTGGATCCTCCACTGTGGCAGGAAAACGAAGCGGCGCCCGAAGCGCCGCCGACGCGCGGGCCGACAGATTCCGCTGCAAGCCATCCCGCTGAACCACGGGGAGGATTCTTCTCGTTCTTGAGGAGCGGCTCGGGTACAGGTCTGCCTTTGCAACTCTACGATTGCGCGCAGCAGAACCTCACCCACCGGTGACCGGCGCCTCATGGATCTTCGTGTGTGAACAGTCATAACGATAGAAACTGCCGGACCCGTATGAGGAGCTCGAAACCCGCGAACAAATTCGACTCACAGGCCGCGAACGTCCTCGGGGCTAGGTTGTGACACCCGCACCTCGATATCTGGACGGCCGAACTGATCGTGCACCGCAGGCTGCGGCCAAGGCGGATCCCTTATCTGATGCGCTCGAATGCCTTGGCCTTTGCAGCTGGATCCCTGGACGATTCGAGTTGACCGCGCCGTGGGGGCTTCAGGTGGCGACCGGCTTGGGGTGGTTCTACCTGATCGTGCGGAACGCCTGCCTGTTGGGGGTCGAGGGCAGCGACGCTCCCGTGAGCGCCGCGGCGGGCGACCTGATCATCGTATTCCAGGGGCGAGAACACTACTTGCGGGACCGGGCCGACAGTCCAATGGTCCCGATCCGGAATCTGCTGGAGCCGCGTCACTTTGAGCGGCGAGAGCCGCTTGTGCACGGTGGGGGCGGGGAATCCACAAGGTTACTTTGTGGGTGCTTCCTGGTGGACGGACTCGAACAGAGTTCCTTGCACGCCGCACTCCCCACCTTAATTCGTGTCAAAGGGGAAAGAGGACACGCGTTGCCATACGTGAGTCACATCGCGCGCCTGCTGGAAATGGAGGCGGGAGCCGAGGAATCGGGCGGCCAGAGCATCATCAACCGCCTCGTGCGCATTCTCCTGATCAAGGCGCTCCAGCGCTATGCGGCGGAGTTGCCCGAAGGTAGCGTAAACTGGCTGAGAGCTCTGGCGGACCCCGACATCGGCCAGGCCCTCAGGCTCATGCATGCTCAGCCGAACGCTCACTGGACGGTCGCCGCGCTGGCCGAGCGGGTAACCATGGCCCGCTCCACATTTGCGGCGCGCTTTGCGAAAATGGTGGGCAAGCCGCCCCTGCAATATCTGACCCGCTGGCGGATGCAAAAGGCCTGCCTTCTATTCCGCACGACCCGCGCCGAGCTGAAACAGGTGGCCGCACAGGTCGGGTACGAATCCGCGTCGGCCTTCAGCAAGGTGTTCGCGCACTGGATCGGCACGGCGCCCGGTGCTTACCGTCGCGCGGGCGACCGGGCAGCAAGTTCGCTGCCTGCGGGCATGCCCCCGTTGTCGTGCGACGGACGTCGCACCGAGACATCCGCCACCGTTCCGACTGGACCGGGACCAATCCGCGGCGCCTAGGCTTGCTCATCCACCAGCGGGATGGTGCCTTGCGACGTGCCGGTTAACAGTTGAAGCTGGCTCTTGAACTTGCTCAAGTTGACGCCGTGATTCTTGAGCAGGCTGTCAAGCGCGTCTTGGATGGTCTGCCGCGGATCGGTCTGACTATCGGCTTTTGCGAGCACTTGCTCGATCGCGGACTTCATCTCATCCTGCAACCCGTCCGCCGATTTGGAGTCCAGGCCGGCCGCCAACGCCGCCTGCGTGAACTTGGCCTCGAAGTCGCCCCGACGGGAGTCACCTAGCGGCTCTCCCTGGGGCGGTCGGCCGCTTGCGCCGCCCATTGCCGACTGCATCTGGCTGTGGAACTTGTCGAGGTCGACGCCGTGTGACTGGAGGACTCCATCAATCGCGCTCTGGACGACCTGCCGGCGGTCGGTCGTGCTGTCAGCCTTCTGAGTGGCAGCGGCAATCGCCGCTTTGATCTCGTCCTGCAAGCCATCGGCGGCCTTCGGATCCAACCCCGTCGTCAGCGCCGCCTCTTTGAACCTGGCGTCGAAGTCGGCACGTCGTGAATCGTTCGCTCCACCGGCACCAATCGGGAACGAGCTGTTGGCAGCTCCTCCTTGACGAGCGAGCCGTTGGAACAGCTGCGAGAGCTCCAGACCCGTGTTCATGTTTCCGATGCTCGACATACTTGGTCCTTTCGTTGTCGGCGAGCCGCGGGCTGCATCCCACAGTCCCGCGACTTGCCCGCGCACCTGCTATCGGCTTGCCAAGTGGGGGCGTAGATGTTCGCGGGTCGGTATCTTGTGCTCAATCGTCTCGCTTACCACATTGATCGTAGCCAGACAGCTTGGTTGCCCGTATACATGGGCAGGGACGGCTCGACCCCGTGGTTCGTGCGAGCTTCCCGGAGATACCCGATGATCGTGAATAGATTGTCCGGCGGGCCGTTTCCTTGGATGTTCCACGGCGCACGGTGCGCCGCGTGAGGGATTGGCCCTTTCGATTCAGCCTGTCGTGTGCGAAGGCAAGCAAGGAAGGTCAACATGAGCAGAACATTCCGACGCGGGACGACGATTGTGTGCTTGGTTGGACTGGCCGGGTTTCTAACCGGTTGCGGTACGACCATCACCGGTGACACCACGTTGTCGGACGCGCTGAGCAGTCTGGCCCAGACCGTGGCAGCGGACCCGACCCTGAGCAAGCTGACCGTCAGCGACGTGGTGCAGGGCTTCGCGGCGTATGCCGGCCAGCTTACCGGCAGCAGTGGAACGTCGGGGACGGGCGGCATGATGATGCCGTCGGCGCCCGCGGTGCAACTGACGACCGACCAACAGGCCCAGCTCGAGGATTTGCAGAGCCAACTTGACAGCGGCGCAATTACTCAGGAACAGTTTGCCCAACAGGTGCAGGCTTTGATCGGCGATATCGCCCCCGGCTTCGCGTTTGCGGGGATGGGCATGATGGGCGGGCCGTTCCGCGGCGACCCCGTCATGGGGCTGGCCGACCAGCTTCAGCTTACCGATGCGGAGCAGCAGCAGGCTGCAGACGTTTTCCAACGGCTGCACGATGACATCACCACGCTGCGGCAGAATGCCGAGGACCAAATCAAGGCGTTGCTGACTGCCGACCAACTCGCCAAGCTAGCCGAGCTGCAAGCGCAGTCACCGCGTGGCGGTCCTGGCTTTGGACACATGGGGCCGCCGCCGATGGGGGGCGGTGACAATCCGTCGCCGTGGGGTCCGAACGGCGATCCGAACACGGCGCCGGTCGCCGGCCGGGGCACCTTCACCGATCTGGCGGACGAGCTGCAACTGACGGACGACCAGCAGGTCGCGATCGAGCAGATTCGGACGGATCTGCAGGACGCCGTGCAAGCGCGGCATCAGCAGGCCCGCGACGAGTTCCGGGCGATCCTGACATCCGATCAGTTGACCCGGCTGGATCAAGCGGAGGCTCAGGTTGAGCCGCAGTAGGAGTCGGGCCGGCGGCGCAGGAGAATGCCCATGAACTCGGGATCACCAACAAGCACGGTCAGGTTGCCGCCGGTAGTGCGGAAGGGCGCGCGGATCGCCAACCTTGTGCTCGCCTTCGCGCCGGCGCTCTTGCTAACGCTGCCGGTACGAGCCCGAGCCGCCAGCGATACCACCACGGACCCAAATCAGACCAGCACGGTTGCCACCACGTTTAGCGCCAGCGGCGGTACGCCCGGAAGCTGGGTGCAAGCGGCCATTGCGCGGCACAACGCCCTCATCGTGGCACGCGTGGACGCGGCCCAGAACGGACAGACGCCCGGCGTGCGGTCGAGCGGCAGCAGCACGACTGATACGACCACCGCGACTACGACGACTGCGACCACGAGCGACACCTCGAACGCGCTCGCCAGCCTGAGCACGCTGCTGAGCCAGTACTCAAGCTCGCTCAGCTCGCTCGACTCGCTTAGCAGCCTGCTCAGCAGCCTGACCGGCACTTCCGTCACCAGCACGGCTACCAGCAAGTCGATTGCTGCGCAGAAAAGCACCACCAGCGCGGACACCACGAGTTCGACCAGCACCACCACAGACTCCACTACCGACACTACCTCCAGCAGCGGGTCGAGCGCCGCTACCAGCTCGGGCGGCGCGATCGCACGCCTTCCGACGGCGAGCGAGCTCTACTCAACGTCGACGACGGCGGCCGACGACCAGCCCAAGTTCGCGGTCCGCTTGGCTGAGAGCCTCATCGAGACATTCTCGAACCAACTTTCGTCGATGTTCCAATCCACGGACTTCATCGACCTTCTGAAAGCACAGTTGGAGCCGTTCCTCCTCCCGCTTACACAAGACCAGAGCGCTGACTCGACCGCGGCCGACAGTGGGACCGACTCCAGCAGCACCAGCGACTCCAGTTCGACGAACGCGGCCCAGTGAGCGGCGACGGCCGCCGTGGGACAGGCTGGCGCGACGTCCATGCTCGGCCGCGCGGAGTGCGTGCCGGGAAGAAAGAAAGGAGAGGACACGGTATGGATAGCCAAGGTGCGTACCGAACGATCGTCGGGATCGTCGTGCTTCCCCTGCTCCTGGTGGCGGGCTGCCCGTTGAGCTCAGACAGCGTCGATTTGTCCGCGCGCGGAAACCTCACACTCGTGGTCAGCCGCACCTCCGAATCGGCCATCGCGACGGCCACGGCGCAGGTCGCCGACAACAGCATCCTGTCGCTGACACACCGGAAGATCACGCTGGCGGACGATCAGATTCTCTCCGTGAACGACGTACCGCTGGCGGCCACGACGTTGACCGATCTGGGACTGGACGCGACCGTCAGCGCCACAATTGAGGCCGTGGAGGCGCCGTACAAGTACACCCTCAGCTTCGACAACCAGGGCGTGACCACCACATTCAAGGTCGCGCCGCCGGACGATTTCTCCGACGTCACGCCCGCGGCGTCGACGGTGGTCTCACGCAGTGGATTCGACCTGACCTGGGAACCGGTTGACGACGACGCGACCGTCAGCATCACGATCGCCGGGCAGGTCGTCTCGTATGCGAGCGACGGAAGCGCACGTGTCGGCGCCGGCACTGTGTCCCTCGCGGACCTTGCCGACGACGGGGGCATCTCGATCGGGTCGGCGCAGCTCAGCGGGTTCGTCGCCGGCGACATCACGGTCACGCTGACGCGCGCCAAAACGGCCTCGCAGAAGCTCGGGTTCTCCGCGGGAACGATCCGTTTGGAGATTGTGCGCACGATCCCCCTCACCCTGACGGTCTCCACCGTCCAGACCACGACGGACGGCAATTGAGGGATCCGGCGGCTGCGCCGCGCAGACGCGCTTGACGGTGAGGGTCTCCAATTCTGGACGTGTGCGTTTCCGTGTGCCCTCGTTGCGTGCGGGGAGACATCGACAGTCAGGACATCGTCTCATAGTCAGCCGGGGGATATCGTGGGGGCAGCGTGGGCCTTCCGTCCGCGCGAGCCGCCTCCAACCAAGCCTGTACCTCCCGAAAGCTCCGTCCTCGTTGATTCGCAAGGACGTGCGCACTTCGCCCTGGTCGGACTCCCTCGCTACGATTCGCCCTGACGCAGACCGAACGGAGGCAGGTCGATGGGCGTGATAGGGCTAATCTTCGACTTTGTCCGCGCATTCGTTTTCGCCCGCAAGGCCCTGGTAGCCGAGAACCTGGCGCTCCGCCAGCAACTGGCCATGTTACGCGTGTCGGTGAAGCGCCTGAAGTTGCGGAAGCGTGAACGGCGTCTCTGGGTCTGGCTGTCTGGCCTCTGGTCCGGCTGGCGCCCGGGCCGGGGATCGTCAAACCGGAGACGATCATCCATTTGTCCGGCAGCCGGTACTTGAGCCTATCGTCCTGATGATAGGCGCAAGTACCCGCCGGATTAAGTCTCGCGATTTCACGCACTTGCGATTCGTGCT
Organism: uncultured Phycisphaerales bacterium; assembly: GCA_903914415.1. Taxonomy (GTDB): domain Bacteria; phylum Planctomycetota; class Phycisphaerae; order UBA1845; family Fen-1342; genus Fen-1342. The sequence goes on from CAIWOY010000192.1 coordinate 19,157, forward strand.
GTTTCCGGGAGCGCGTACGGACCGGCCGCGCCGGCGGGTGGGAGTGACGCGCGGAGAGCCAGGGCGCTCCAGCGTCGCCACCCGCAACGCATGGCTCGATTCAGTCGGCACCCGCAACTGCTCGCCAACCCGGCACCTTCGAAACGGCGCTTCGCGGAATCGGCAGCGGGGCTTGAACTGAGTCCGCCCACTTACAATGGGCCCATGCGCTACGTGGAACCTGTCTTTCGCCCGCCTAGCGAAGCCGCGTCGTTTCTGCTTCAGGCCACCGTCGGCTGCTCGTGGAATCACTGCACCTACTGCGCCATGTACCGCGACAAGCAGTACCGGGTGCGCCCGCTGTCCGAGACCCTGGAGGACATCGCGATGGCCGGACGCACGTTCGGCGATCAGGTTCGCAAGGTATTCGTCCTGGACGGCGACGCGTTGGCGATGGATCTCGACGTATGGGAGCCGATCCTCCGGACGCTCAGTGCCACCTTTCCCAAGCTGCGCCGCGTAAGCTGCTACGCGACGGCGTTGAATCTCCTGGCCAAGTCCCAGCAGGAGCTGGAGCGTTTGCGTGCCCTGGGGCTGAAGCTGCTGTACATCGGCCCGGAGTCCGGGGACGACGTCACGCTGAAACGCATCGCCAAAGGTGCCACCTCGGCCGATCATGTGGAGGCCGCGGCCAAGGCCCGGGCCGCCGGCCTGAAGCAGTCAGTGATCTTCCTGCTCGGCGCCGGTGGCGCCGAGCGCAGCGTCGAGCATGCGACCGCCTCTGCCCGGCTGGCGACCGCCATGGACCCCGAGTACCTGTCCGCCTTGACCCTGATGCTCATCCCCACCACACCCATTTGCCGGCTAGCTGAGCGCGAGGAATTCGCGCTGCCGAGTGTCGACGCTCTTCTGCGCGAGTTGCGCATTCTCGTCGCGGAAGCGAGCCCCAGCGATGCCATCTTCCGATCCAATCACGCCTCCAACTACCTGCCGATCAGAGGCCGATTGCCGCGCGACCGCGAGGTCATCCTCCACGAGATCGACGCGGCACTCTCCGGCGAGGCGCCTGTCCGAGCGGAATGGTCCCGAGGACTCTAGGGAGGGCGTCCAGGCGCGAAGTCCGAGCGACCCGCCGCGACGGCGACCGCCGGGTATGGGCCCCGGAGGTCGAGCGGTACACTGCACGCGATCGCGAGCATTTCGCCTTCGTCCCGAGGAGCGCCGCTGGCCCCTCGGCGACCGCAATTGCCCTTCGGACCAAACTCGGCTGTTGGACTTCGTGGGACATGGGGTGCGGTCTGACCGACTGAACCGAGTTGGCGTCCTCACCACTGCGCAGGCGCCGATGTGACGGCACGCCAGCCGTCGGCGGCTTCGGGATCGCTACCAGGCGATGCCGCGAAGACTTATGATGAGAGGCGAAGCCCGTCAGGGTCGGGTAACTGGCGGCGCGACGGCTGCCTCCGACGAACGCCACCGGCCAAGCCTGCGAGCGCGCAGGGAGTTACTGTTTCCGAGGGTCGCCGACCGTGCCGAAACGCACGCCCGAGGACGAAGCCCGAGACCTGATCGACGAGCAGCTTGCCGCCTGCGGCTGGCTTGTGCAGGATCGTGACGAAGCCGACATCCACGCCGGCATCGGGGTCGCCATCCGCGAGTTCCCGCTCGAAGGCGGCGACGAGGCGGATTACCTGCTCTACGCCGACGGCAAGGCGATTGGCGTCGTCGAGGCGAAGCCGAAGGGCACCACGCTGACGGGGGTCGAGACGCAGTCCGCCAAGTACGTCCGGGGGCTGCCCACGAGCCTGCCCACGTATCATCGCCCGCTGCCCTTCAGCTACGAAAGCACCGGCGTCGAAGCGCGCTTCACGAACCGGCTCGATCCGGATCATCGCAGCCGCGAGGTCTTCGCGTTCCACCGGCCCGAGACCCTGATCGAGTGGGCCACGCGCCCCGCGCAGGTTCGCGACGCGCTGCGGACGCTGCCGCCCCTGATGCCCGGCAGCCTGTGGGACGTACAGCAGCGGGCGATCAAGAACCTCGAAGAATCGCTCGCTGAGAACCGCCCGCGTGCTCTGATCCAGATGAGCACCGGCAGCGGCAAGACCTTCGCGGCCGTCAACTTCGTCTACCGGCTGATTAAGCACGCCGACGCCCGGCGCGTCCTCTTCCTGGTCGATCGGACCAACCTGGCGGAGCAGGCGCTCGACGAGTTCCAGCAGTTCGACACGCCGGACGACGGTCGGAAGTTCACGGAGCTGTACAACGTCCAACATCTGCAAAGCAGCACGATCGACCGCGTCAGCCGGGTCTGCATCACGACCATTCAGCGCCTCTACGCCGCCCTGCAAGGTGAAGACCTCGATCCCGAGTTGGAGGAAGGGTCGATCTTCGAGTCCGCCAGCCCGCTGCTGAAGCCGCCCGCGCCGGTCGCGTACAACCCCGCCATCCCGATCGAGACCTTCGACTTCATCATCGCGGACGAATGCCACCGATCCATCTACAACCTCTGGCGGCAGGTGCTTGACTACTTCGACGCCTTCCTGATCGGGCTGACGGCGACCCCCTCGAAGCAGACCATCGGCTTCTTCAATCAGAACCTCGTCATGGAGTACGCCCACGAGCAAGCGGTCGCCGACCAAGTCAACGTGGGCTTCGACGTTTACCGCATCCGCACGCGCATCACCGAGCAGGGCTCAAAGGTCGATAAGGGCTTCTACATCGACAAACGCGATCGCGAGACCCGCGCTCGGCGTTGGCAGCAACTCGACGACGACCTGATCTACGACGAGAAAAAGCTCGATCGTGATGTCGTCACGCCCGACCAGATCAGGACGGTCATCCGCGCGTTCAAGGACGCCCTCTTCACCGAGCTATTCCCCGGCCGCACCCACGTCCCCAAGACGCTGATCTTCGCCAAGGACGACAGCCACGCCGACGACATCGTCCAGATCGTCCGCGAGGAATTCGGCAAGGGTAACGAGTTCTGCCAGAAAATCACGTACAAGACGACCGGCGCACCTCCCAAGACGCTGATTCGCGAGTTCCGCAACAGCTACTTCCCCCGCATCGCCGTCACCGTGGACATGATCGCCACCGGCACGGACATCAAGCCGCTCGAAATCGTCTTCTTCATGCGCTCCGTCAAGAGCCGCCTGTTCTTCGAGCAGATGAAAGGCCGCGGCGTCCGGGTCATCGGCGATACCGACTTCCAGGCGGTCACGCCCGATGGCGGAGCCAAGACGCACTTTTTCATCGTCGATGCCGTCGGCGTCTGCGAAGCCGCCAAGACCGACACGAGGCCCCTGGAGCGCAAGCCGCAGGTCTCCTTCGAGAAGCTGATGGAGGCGGTCGCCTTCGGCAACGTGGACGAGGATGTCATCTCGTCCGTTGCCGGCCGTCTCGCCCGGCTGGATCACCGGCTCAGCCACGAGCAGCGGCAGGAGATCGCCGAAGTCACCGGCGGCCAGTCCCTGACCCAGATCGTGGGGACGCTCGTCAAGGCCCTCGACGCCGATCAGCAGGTCGAACGAGCCAAGGTCGAGTTCAAGACCGACAATCCGACCGACGAGCAGGTCGAGAAGGCAGCGGTCAAGCTGCTGACGGAAGCCACTAAGCCCCTGCGGACTGCCAAGGCGCGCAACAAGATCGTCGAGATCAAGCAGTCCTTCGAGCAGACCATCGACACAATCAGCGCCGACGAGTTGCTCGAAACCGGCTTTAGTGCCAAATCGCTGGATCGAGCGAAATCGGTCGTCGCCAGCTTCGAGAAGTTCATCGCCGAGCACAAGGACGAGATCACCGCCCTCCAGGTGCTCTACAGCCAGCCCTACCGGCGCCGGCTGAAGTTCGCGGACATCAAGGAGCTGGCGGCCGCCATCGCCAAACCGCCGCTCGGCCTGACTACGGAGACCCTCTGGCGGGCGTATCAGGCGCTCGAAAAGTCGAAGGTCCACGGCAGCGGCGGAAAGCAACTCACCGACATCGTCTCGGTCGTCCGCTACGCCCTGCATCAGGACCAGACGCTCGCGCCCTTTGCCGAGTCGGTGAGCGAGCGTTTTACGCGCTGGGTGGCGACCCAGCAGGCTCAGGGGCGATCCTTCACGCCGGAGCAGATGCGCTGGCTGGAGCTGATCCGGGACCACATCGCCGCGAGCATGACGATGACGGTGGACGACTTCGAGTACACGCCATTCAACGAGGAGGGCGGCATCGGCAAGGTCTATCAGGTCTTCGGCAACGAGTTCAACAAGCTGCTAGATGAGTTGAATGAGGTGCTGGCGGCATGACAAGTACGCAACTCCTGGTCGTCACACTCACGCAAGGGTGATTCTCGCATGAAGCTCCGACACGTGATGGTGTTTCTTTCACTCGGCTGCGTCGCGCTGTTGGCAGCTCAAATCGATCAGCTATCGCGCCCCCTTGTCGCCCTCTTGGGCACGGTCGCTGGAGCATGTGCCTCGGTCGCAGCGTCCGCATACGTCGAGAGTATCTCGCGGCGACGCGATATAGCCCGACTGGTTGACCAGGCACTCTCCCTCGGTGCTTCGCGCCCAGCGTATGACATCGCCACCGCGCGATTGAGCCTGGCGGAGGCCGATTCGGCGCTCGCCTTTCGGCAGTCCGCCGGCCGCTATGCTCCGCCTGCCTTGGCCCTCGTGGCCTTCGAGCGCGTTAGGAACGCGATGCGCGAGTTCGATTGGAACGGCGCGCTAACAAGCGCCAGCGGGCTTGACCTCGCGTTCATGGGGGCGGAGAGCGCCTTGCCCGCAGGAAAGCGAGGCGCGTGCGCCAGGCTGACGGGGCGTCTTTGTGACAACGTGCTTGCGTCGGCAATAGTCTCCGGGCGTACTCTCAGTGAGGTGGACTCCACTTTCCCCGGGTGCACTGCGCGCGCCCTGACATCCCAATGCGGTCCATATCTCACGTCGATTCTGCGCGGTCAGGACTGGCGGAACTTCGGCATGATGAAACGACTCCAGACCATCGCGGACGCGGTGAGCCGGATCGCAAACGCCGAGGGAGTTCATCCCATTGAGATATTCGATCCGGTGATTGCAGCGCTCGACGCCAGGGACGAGCTGGTCCATGCGGATGCCCTAGACTCCGGTCCTTATCTTCAGCGAGACGGCTGCCTTGTGGACCTTCTCCTGCTTGGGATTCTGGGGGTTGGAAGACAGTACGGGCCACAGGTTGTATTGGAGCCGGCGCACGTCACCTGCATAACCAATGTCCTTGCGAGGCTAGGGATTCGAGTATCCGACCCAACCGATCTGACTGTTTCCGGGGCGCTGTTCCAGTATGTGTGCCACCGCCTGGGCGTACCGTCATTGAGCCTTGCGGACGCGCTCTATCAGTTATCCGAGCGGTGGATTGTCAGCTCAACGGTGCCGAGTATGCGCGTGCTTGTCTTGATCAATCGAGAGCTGCTCATGCCCGCCGAGCCAAAGCGGTTGTTCGAGGCTCTGGTGGAGCAGCAGCCTTTCCGGTCGCTTGCGAGGGATCGCTACGATGTGGCATCGCTGGCCGTGTTGAGCACCGTTATCAGCCGACGCCTCGTTCACTTGTATGCGGATGATTGTCGCCGGATCATTGCGGAACTTCTCGACTGCCGGCGCGATGCAGCCTATTTCCCGGGCGTGCAACTGGCAAATGCTCTCCTCCAGATCATGGGCGACGCCGAGCAAGTCGGGCGCAAGGGCTTGCGGGACCTCGCCGAGTCGAGCCACGTGTATTCGGTCAAGATGCGCGCGACAAGGAATCTGATGATCTTGTCTGCCCGGGACGAGGACGGTCTTGCATACCAGCAGTACAGCCGTCTGCTGTCGGAGATTCTGAGCCACAAAGGTATTGCGCGCGGCGAGGAGGAGATGGACGCGGTCGCGAGAGAGCCGCTCCAGGCGTGCGACTGGTACTATATCAACGTACCGTTTGCGCAACCATTCATCCCGCGGTGGAATGGACTCGGCGACCCGCTGCCGATATGGTAAGGACAACGATGGCACTGGCCCCTTCCGCTGGCGAGCATGCATTTACCGTGGACGACTTTGAGTACACGCCCTTCAACGAGGAGGGCGGGATCGGCAAGGTCTATCAGGTCTTCGGCAACGAGTTCAACAAGCTACTGGATGAGTTAAACGAGGTGCTGGCGGCATGAGCCTCCCGACCTTTGACGAGTTGTGGCAAAAACTCTGTTCCGGCGACGAGTCGGTGGAGATCGAGGCCAAGCGCGCGGACGAGGTCGGCAAGAGTGTCTTGAGCACGGTTTCGGCGTTCGCAAACGAGCCCGACCGCGGCGGCGGTTATCTGTTGCTAGGCGCGGCGCGGCAGGAAAACTCGTTGTTTCCCGAGTACGAGATCGTCGGCGTCCGGGACCCCGATAAGGTCCAGGCTGATTTGGCCACGCAGTGCCGCGAGGTGTTCAGCGTTCCGATCCGGCCGGACATCCAAGTCGAGCAGCACAACCACAGAAACGTCATCGTCGTGCACATTCCCGAGGCCGCCGACCACGACAAGCCCGTTTTCATCAAGAGCAGAGGGTTGCCGAGGGGCGCATTCCGCCGCGTGGGCTCGACGGATCAGGTCTGCACGGACGACGACATCGCCATGTTCTATCAGGCGCGTGGCCAGCGCTCTCACGATGAGACCGCGTTGCCCGACACGTCGCTCGACGACGTTGACGCGCGCGCGCTGCAGGAATACCGTCGGCTTCGCGTCGAGACGGGCACGGAGAGCGAACTGGTTGGCTACTCCGACGAGGATCTGCTGTACGCGCTCGGTGCCACTGCGCAAGTTGACGGCCGTGTCTGCTTGACCGTCGCGGGCCTCGTCGTGCTCGGCAAGGCAATGGCTCTGCGCCGGCACCTGCCCATGACGCGCGTCGACTACATCCGGGTGGAGGGACGCGAATGGGTGCCCGATCCGGATAAGCGTTACCAGTCGATCGAGAAGCTCGGTCCGCTCATCCTGACGATCCCCACGCTGATCGGCCAAGTCCTGGAGGACATCCCGAAGGCGTTCACGCTGGCCGAAGACGGCGTTCGCCGGCGCGACGTGCCCCTGATCCCGCGCAAGGTCATCCGCGAGGCGCTGGTCAACTCCGTGATGCACCGCAGCTATCAGCGGCACCAGCCGGTCCAGATCATCCGCTACGCCAACCGCATCGAGATTAAGAACCCCGGCTACTCGCTCGTGCCGGATGATCGCCTCGGCGATCCCGGCTCGAAGACCCGCAACCCGAAGATCGCCGCCATCCTGCACGACGTTGGTTTTGCCGAGACGAAGGGCACCGGCATCCGTGCCATGCGCGAAGCGATGGAGCAGGCCAACCTGTCCCATCCGCTGTTCGAGTCGGACCGAGAGCGGGATGAGTTCACCGTCCGTTTGCTAGTCGTCCACCTGCTCAGCCCCGCCGACTGGCAGTGGCTCTCTCAATTCAAGGACTGCAACCTCGACAATGACGATGCCCGCTCCTTGATCGTTATTCGCGAATTGGGGGCCATCGACAACGCCGCCTACCGCTCGATTAACCACGTGGACACCCTCACGGCCAGCGGCCGCCTCCGCCGACTGCGAGATGCCGGGTTGCTGGAGCAGCGCGGCAAGGGTGCCGCCACGTACTACCGGCCCGGCGGCCGGCTCCTGGCCGCCCTCGGCACCCCAACGCCGCCCGAACCCTTGCGCACGGACACAACGGCGCTGCGCTCGGAGTCCGCGCCCTTGCGCTCGGAGTTCGACGGCTTGCGCTCGGAGTTACCGGACCCAGTCCGCTCTCAGTTGGCGAATCTGGGCCGTCGAGCGACGCCCGAGGAACTCGACGCCGTTCTGATCGCGCTTGCGTGCTGGAAGCCGCTTAGCCTCGAAGAGCTGTCCGCATTGACCGGCCGAGCAACAACGCACCTCCGGATGCGAAACATCAAGCGGCTCCTGACGGCGGGTCGGCTGCGCTATCTCTATCCGGAGGAGCCGAATCACCCGGATCAGAAGTACGTCGCGGCAGACCAAGGGGGTGCTGCGTGAGCGAAGCGTGCTCCGAACGGCTGCCCGCCGGGACCGCACGATCGGCCGAGCACCGAAACGAGGAGGGCGACATCGGCAAGGTCTATCGAGTCTTCGGCGACGAGTTCAACACGCTGCTGGATGAGTTGAATGAAGCCCTCGCAGCCTGAGCAAAAGCACGGCGGCTCGAAACTGCCCGCCGGGTGGGTGGAGTGCTGCCTTGGCGACATACTCCGAGTCATCCGAGGCGTCACGTACAAGAAGGAAAACGCTGCCGCACAAGAAAAGGACGGGTTCGTCCCCATTCTTCGTGCAACGAACATCAACGACGGTCTCACCTTCGCCGACTTGGTGTACGTTCCGCCAACCTGCGTGAGCCAGGACCAGATGCTGCAAGCAGGTGATGTCGTCATTGCGGCTTCGAGCGGCAGCAAGAGCGTCGTCGGCAAAGCCGCCTTGTTCAAAGGCGAGTGGCGCGGCAGCTTCGGAGCATTCTGCTACGGTCTTCGTCCCGCCCCTGAAATGGACGCCGGCTACATTGCAGACTTCCTGCGGACCGCGCAGTATCGCAATTACGTCTCGACCGTCGCTGCCGGCGTCAATATCAACAACCTGCGTCGAGAACACATAGAGCGCTTCACGTTTCCGCTTGCTCCCCGACCCGAGCAGTCACGCATCGTCAGCGAGATCGAGAAGCACTTTTCCCGGCTCGACGCCGGCGTGGCGGCGTTGAAGCGGGTCGGGGCGAATCTGCGGCGGTACAAGGCGTCGGTCCTGAAGGCGGCCTGCGAGGGACGCCTCACCGCCGCCTGGCGCGCCGCCCATCCGAACGTGGAACCGGCGTCCGAGCTGCTCAAACGCATCCTCCGCGACCGCCGCCGCCGCTGGGAGGAATCCGAACTCGCCAAGCTGCGCGCCAGGGGCAAGCCACCCAAGGACGACCGGTGGAAGGAGCGGTACGAGGAGCCCCGACTTCCACGACCGGATGCCCTGCCGGAATTGCCAACCGGTTGGGCTTACTCTCCTCTCGACCCGCTTGTGGCCGCCACGAACAACGCGATCAAGAGAGGGCCATTCGGAAGCGCGATTAAGAAGGAGCTGTTTGTCTCGGTGGGCTTCAAAGTGTATGAGCAGAAGCACGCCATATACGGTGATTTCACTCTTGGCGAGTACTACATCGATCAGCACAAGTTCGATGAGCTGCGAGCATTTGAGGTAAGGCCCGGCGATCTCATCATAAGCTGCTCGGGGACGGTCGGCAGGACAGCAATTGTCCCCTTGGGTGCACAACCGGGCATTATCAATCAGGCACTCCTCAAGCTGACATTCGACGCGGATGTCATTCTGGCACGTTACTTTGAGATCGTGTTCGCAGCCATGCTTGATACTCTTCTCCGTCAGAATGTACGCGGGTCGGCGATGGCCAATATCACCGGAGTCAAGGAACTGAAACAGATTGCATGGCCGCTTCCGCCGCTGGATGAACAGCGCGAGATCATCAAAGAGGTTGACCGCTTGTTCTCGCTGGGGGACGAGGTTGCAAACGACCTTGGCCGAGTTCGTCGGCGCGCTACTCATCTCCGTCAGTCGATCCTGCGTAACGCCTTCGAGGGCAAGCTGGTCGAGCAAGACCCGCACGACGAGCCGGCGTCGGTACTCCTGGAGCGCATCCGAGCCTTGCGAACACCCGATGCCATGCAACAAGTTCATGCCTCGCACCAGGCAGCGCGGCACAAGGACCCACTCCGGCCGTCACGGACGCCGAGGAGTACTAGAAGATGAACATCTTTGTGAGTACGTATAACGCTGACGCGAACTTCGATACGACTATTAGGGAGGGTGTATTCGGCGCACCGACCCGTGACGGCAAGATGAAAAACAAATTCATGAAGCTAGAACCCGGGGACATCATTGCGATCCGACGCCGGGGTGCGGGGCCGCTCCGCTTCTTCGATCATTGTCGAGTCATGGACGATCCCTATGATGAGAAGGACGCGCGGATACCACGGCTCCTGTGGCCCGATGAAATCGCACAGGGACAGTGTCTGTATCCCTTTCGAGCCAAGGTGGATTTCCAGGGTGTGCCACGCTTGCCCGGGCTCTACACCTCCGACTGGGAGGACTGGCTATCACTGAAGTGGACGACCGAGAGTGGTCACCCATACAAACAGGGCAATCTCCGAGCCCTGTTTACCGGCAATTTCGTACCGCCACTGCATCTCGGTGACCGCCGCACGCTTCGAAAGTTGTTGCGTTTTCTTGAAACGCCCCGCCCGCTAAAGCCCGACCGTCGAGACCGGACGGGGTACGTCGGGGAGCAGTGTGTGTACGGGGAGCTTCAGCGCGAGTTTGTGCCGCCGGAGTTCGCTGTCATTTGGACTGCGAAGAACAATCGCTACGCCCCCTGGGACATAGAGGTGACGCGGAACAACGCACGTCATGTCATCGTGGAAGTCAAAAGTACCACCCGTAGGGATGCCGTATCGATCGGGTTCATGTCTCAAGATGAGAAGTTGCTGCTGGAAGACCCGAAAACACTGTATCGACTGTACCATGTCACGCTAGACGCTGCATTGAGCCCCAAAACGGCGCGAATCCGCCCGTTAAGTATAGCGGACCTGACATTTACGCCGGTGAAATATCGCGTCGACGTGCGCGGACAGAGACAATGAACCACGCCCAGCAAATCGTCCAGAAGCTCTGGAACTACTGCAACGTCCTCCGCGACGACGGGCTCAGCTACGGCGATTACGTCGAGCAGCTCACGTTCCTGCTGTTCCTGAAGATGGCGGACGAGCGGACCCAGCCGCCCTTCAACAAGCCGAGCAGCATCCCGGACCGGTTTTCGTGGCAGCAGCTCCTCAAGAAGGACGGCGACGCGCTGGAGGTCCAGTACCGCCGGACGCTCGAAGGCCTCGGCAAAGAGCCCGGTATGCTGGGCATCATCTTCCGCAAGGCGCAGAACAAGATTCAGGACCCCGCCAACTTGCGCCGCCTGATCGTGGACCTCATCGACCGCGAAAGCTGGCTGACGCTCGACGCCGACGTGAAGGGTGACGCCTACGAGGGGCTGCTTCAGAAGAACGCCGAGGACGTGAAGGGCGGTGCCGGGCAGTATTTCACGCCGCGCCCGCTGATCCAGGCCATCGTGGACTGTGTGCGCCCCGGCCCGGCCGAGACGATCTGCGACCCGGCCTGTGGTACGGGCGGGTTCCTGCTGGCCGCGTACGACTTTATTTCGCGCAGCCACAAGCTGAACCCCGATCAAAAGCGCCACCTGAAGCACAAGGCGCTGCGCGGCTGGGAGATCGTGGACGCCACCGCCCGGCTGTGCGTCATGAACCTGTATCTCCACGGCATCGACCCCGACGACAGCCCGATCCGCGTGACGGATTCGCTGCGGAGCGACGGCGGCGAGCGCTTCTCGATGGTCCTGACCAATCCGCCGTTCGGGAAGAAAAGCAGCGTGGCGGTGATAAACGAGGAGGGCGACGCCGAAACGCAGGAGCAGGTCATCGTCCGCGACGACTTCTGGGCGTCCACCAAGAACAAGCAGCTTAACTTCCTGCAACACGTCAAGACGCAGCTTCAGATCAACGGGCGCGCCGCCATCGTCGTCCCCGACAACGTCCTTTTCGAGGGTGGCGCGGGCGAGACGATCCGCCGGAAGCTGCTGCATGAATGCGAGGTCCACACCCTGCTGCGCCTGCCCACCGGCATCTTCTATGCCCAGGGTGTCAAGGCGAACGTCCTGTTCTTCGACCGCAAGCCCGCCAGCGAGACGCCGTGGACCAAGCAGCTTTGGATTTACGACCTGCGGACGAACATGAACTTCACGCTCAAGACGAATCCGCTGAAGCGCGGCGACCTCGACGAGTTCGTGGCGTGCTTCCGCCCCGACAATCGGCACGAGCGCAAATCGACGTGGAGCGAGAAGCGCAAGCCGGACGGCCGTTGGCGGGGGTTCTCCTACGACGAGCTGGTCAAACGCGACAAGGCCAACCTGGACATCTTCTGGCTCAGGGACGAGAGCCTCGAAGACTCCCAGAACCTGCCGGAGCCCGGTGTAATCGCCGCGGAGATCGTCGAAGACCTGCAAGCGGCGCTCGACCAGTTCTCCGAGATCACGGCAGACCTCGGGCAGGTGAAGACACCGACCGCCGGGTAGCCAAGCCGAAGGTCGAGCTCCCCGGGGTTCTTTACGACCCGATCCGGCTTCCGCACGTCGGGCAGTACCGCCCGGGACGGGATAGCGGGCTGTCACAGATTGGGCACTGGCGCGTGCCGACGTGCTCCCGCCATCCGTGATGAACGCTTCTTGCCGTTCATGCGTTTCCAGCCTGGCCCATCAGGCGCGAAGTGTCGCGCCTCCCAGTGCAGCGCTTGCTCGCGCGAGGGTGCCGCGTGCAGCGTGCGCCCCAGCGGCCGGCCGAGCAGGGCCTGTAGCAGGCGCCGCAGCCAGCTTGCCGGCCGCGCTTCGCGGACGCACCAGCACTGGCGGTGCATGGTGAATTCGACATAGCTCACGCGCTGCACGATGCAGCGCCCGAGCTGGGGCAGGCCGAGCGCGTCGTTCCAGAGCCCGCGGATGCAGCCGTCGGGCGTGATTTCGAGCATGATCTCTGGCGCGTTTTCCCGTTGTGCGACTCGTCGTTTCATCGTGCGGCTTCCTTACGCTCGCTCGCCAGCGGCGGCCGAATCGCTGCCTCGGGCTTGAGCCGCTCGGTCACGATTTGCCCACCGAGGGCGGCGGCGAGTTGCTGCGTAACCTGCGTGCAGCTCGCGTCCGGGAAGTTGACGGCATCAATCGTGCAGCCGCCGTCGGGCGCGACGACGACCTCGACATGCTTGTGCGGGAACGTGTTCATGTTGTGGATCTCCTGCGTGAGTTGACTGGTTCTGGCGACGTGACACGTGCCGGCCCATCAGCGGTAGCCCGCGATCCGGAGCACGATGGCGCCGTCCTCGCGCTGGCGGCGGTCGACCGTACGTCCGGTGGCCCGCGCCTGCCGGGTCACGGCAGCGACCGCGTACTCCTGCTTGATGCGGTCTTGCAGCGCCGGGTCAAACCGGTGCCGCGCGTCGTATTCGCTGATCCAGGCCCGGTATGTGCCGTCTGGCAGGCGTTCCCAACCGACATCGTTCGCGGCCGGACCGACATGCTCCCGGCGAATGACGATGTGCGCCCGTTGCGGGCGCTCGTCGCCGCGATAGCCGTACAGCGGTGCGGCCTGTTCGTATACCTCGATCTGATCGCGGCCGAAGCCGACGGCGACCAGCGCTTCGATGAGGGCTTCGCGGTCCTTGAAGCCCGGCTTGCATTCCACGTAGTGCGACATGGCGTGACTTCTCCTTGTGCGATGTTGACCGGGGGTGTTGAACACGGGACGATGCAGGCGAGCAGGGCGTACCCATGCCCCGCTCGCCCGCATCACAGTGTGTCGTCGGGCCCGGAAGCTGCGCCACGGCTGGTCCAGCCCGACGCGTCGCGCTGCGAGGATCGCTATGGCCCAGCCCAAGCCCCCGATGCACGAGCCCTGCATTCGCGTGATCATGCGGCCCCGCGACCTGAACCACCAGGGCGTGGTGTTTGGCGGGGTGGTGCTGTCGTACATCGACGAGGCCGGTTTCGTCGAGGCCAAGCGGCAGGTCTATCACCGCTATGTAACGGCCTCCATTGGCCGGGTGGATTTCAAAGCCCCGATTCACTGCGGCGACGTGGTTTCGTTTTACGCGCAGACGCTGAAAATCGGCACGACCTCGATCACCGTCCAGGTGGACGTGTACGCCGAATACGTCGAGGAGAACAACAAGCGCGTGCCGGTCACGGTCGCCGAGTTGACCTACGTGGCGCTGGACCGCAACGGCAAGCCCACGCCGGTTTTCGGGCCCCGTGGCCCAAACGAGGACCATTGACGGGGCCGATGTGCATCGTCCGCGGCGCAGTGCGAATTGCGGGGGCTAATCCAGCACGACCCGCCGCTTGAGCCGACCCGTGAGCGCCGACACGCTGCTCGGGTCAAGCACCTCCTGCTTCAGCAGCGCGCAAGCCTGGCTGAGTTGCGTGGCCAGCGCCGGTTGCTGGGCCAGGTCCTCGCCGGTGACGCCGTGGATCTGGGCCTTGAGCTTCTGGAGTTGGGCGGCGGTGTCGGCGTCGCCGAAGATGTTCATGGCGTGGAAGTGGTCGATCTTGCGGCGGATCGCCTGCAGCGTCTTGCCGTGCACCTGGCCGCCGGCCGTGATGACCTGGTCGCAGAAGGCGGCCACCTCCTGGCGGAACGCCAGCACGTACCCCTGCACGAACTGCCGGCACTCGGCGGCCAGGTTGGCCTTCATGGTGGCCAGTTGCTCGACCTGGACCTCCCGGCGCTGCACTTCCGCCGCAATGTCCTCCACCTCGGCGGCACTGGCGCCCGACACCTTGAACGAGTGCCAGCCCAGCGCGAACCGCTTGCGCAGCTCCCAAGCGGACGGGTAGGCCGAGTCGGGCACGTCGGGGTGGGCGGTCTGCCAGGCCGCCTTCAGCGTGGGATAGTCGGCGATGAACTTCTCGACCGCAGCGTCGAACTCGGCCCGGAGCGCGTCGAGCGTCGCGACCAGCTGGCCGGCGTGCGGCCAGGGCACGAAGTGCGCCCCCGCGGCCGGGAACGGCTGGCTGACCCGGGCCAGGGCGTGGCGGGCCTTCTGCTCGAGGAAGCTGAATATCTTGCGGCCCTTTTCGGGGTCGATCAGGTCCTTGGTGCCGAAGCTGGCGATGGCCTGGCGTTGGATGCGGTCGGTCGTGAGGTTCAGCTCGGCGGGCTCATTGCCGGCCCGGCAGGGCCAGGACGAGACGCGGATGACGAACAGGACGCCGAGCTGGAACAGGTTGATGGGCTCGTGGTCGGTCTGCGGGTGGGCCTGCGGGGTGGGCGCAGGTGCGGTGAGCGTAGTCATGGGTTGTGGCTCCATTCAAAGGGAAGCAGCGAAGTTGTGAATCGGGATTAAGCTGCGTGCGACTCAGACGGTCACCCGCCGCTTGCGCGGCTGGCCGTTGAGCGGCGTGCTGGTGGGTTGGCCGTTGCCGGCTGGTTTCGTGTGGCCGTCGAGCCAGTGGGTCATCTCGGTAACGGCCTCGGGGTCCGTTTTCGACAGCGGCCGAATCTCGGGAACCGCGGCCAGCAGGTGGTCGTTGGTGAGCTGCTCGCCGGCGTGGAACGCCAGCTTGAGCCCCATCTGCACGACTTCCTTGATGTCCGCGCCCGTGTAGGCCTCACTTTGCTTCGCGAGCTGATCCAGGTCGAACTGCTGCGGGTCATGGCCGCGGAGCTTGAGGTGGATCCCGAAGATCTCCTGCCGCTCCGCGTGCGTGGGCAGGTAGACGCCGTACAGCTCGTCGAAACGCCCTTTGCGCGTGAACTCGACGGGCAGGGCCTTGATGTTGTTCGCCGTCGCGACGATGTACACCGGGCACGACCGATCGCTCAGCCACTTCAGGAAGATCCCGAAGCTGCGCTGCGCGGCGCCGCCATCGTGCTCGCCGCCCACACCGCCGAAGCCCTTCTCGATCTCGTCGAGCTGCAGCACGCAGGAACCCAGGCCTTCCAGCAAGCGGATCGCCTCGCGCATATTGCGCTCCGACTCGCCGACCCACTTGGACATGAGGCTGCCGACGTCGAGCTGGATCAGCGGCAGGCCCAGGTAGCTGGCGATGCACAGGCTCATCTGGGTCTTGCCGCCGCCTGAGATGCCAGCCAGCAGCAGGCCCCGTGGGAACTCGATGCCGAACTTCCGGGCTTCGGTGCCGAAGCACGGCTTGTCGAGCTGGACGTGGCGCTTGACGTTGTCCCAGCCGCCGATGAGGTCCAGACCGCCGGCGGGCGGGTCCCGATACTCCAACAGCCCGGTCCGGCGGATGACCTCGGCCTTCTCGCGGAGGATCAGTCGGGCGGCCGCCCCGCTGAGTTTCTTGAACTTGCGCAAGGCCAGGGCCGTGCGGTCCTCGACCTGTTGCTGCGTCATGCCCCGGCAGGCGGTGATGATCGCCGGCAGCGCCTTTTCATCCAGCGGATGGTCTTCGGCCACGTACTTGACGGCTTTCTCGATCGCCGTATCGTCCGGCAGCTTGAAGTCGATGCTGGTAATCTCGTGCTGGAGCACCGGCGGAATCTCAAAGTCGACCCCGACGAAGATCACCGTCCGGCCGCTGTGGGCCAGCACATCCCGGATCTCGGACAGCCAGGCGGTCACCAGGTCGCTGTACGCGAACGTGCGCTGGTTGAGGTAATACCCGAAGTTCTTCAGCACGAAGATGGCCTCTTCGGGCAGCTCCAGGATCTGCTGCGGCGCCGTTTGGGGCTGGGGCGGACCCAGCTCCGCGCCGGCGGCGGTCTTGGCTGGCTTGCCTTCCGCGTCCTGCCAGCCGGTGGCCGGCGACCAGACGAACACGGGACGGCCATCCGGCGGCAGGCCGGCGGCGATGTCTTTCAGCTCTTGCAGGAAACGCGCCTTCTCCGGCGTGTGGGCGTGCAGGTACGCATGCCCACTCAGGATGTAATCGGTCAGGCTGTCACGGAATGTGTTGCTCATGGCTGCTCCAGTGACTTTCACAAAGAGGGATCACGTACGTCATGCCAACCCGAACTGCGCGGCGCATCCTCCGGCTGGACGGGCGCGCGCCGGATCGATGCCGCCCGGCTGGGCCGGCTGCGAATAGAATCAGCCGGGCCGGCGGAGTGGGAACATGCACGCGATCCGGATCGGCACTTCGGGTTGGAGCTACAAGGACTGGGTCGGCCCGTTCTACGAACCGGGCACGAAGGCGGCGGAGTATCTCGCGCGCTACGGCCGGCACTTCGGGATCGTGGAGGTGGACAGCACCTTCTACCGGCCGCCCACGGCCGCCATGGTGCGTGGCTGGGCGGCGCGCACGCCCGACCACTTTCGCTTCGCCCTGAAGGCGCCCCGGCAGATCACGCACGAGCACGTGCTCGACGACTGCGAGTCTGAGATGGAGGAGCTGATCACCGCGGTCGGCCTGCTGGGGGCCAAGCTGAAGTCGGTGCTGCTGCAGTTCGGGTACTTCAACCGGGCCGCGTTCGCCGGACCAAAGCCGTTCTTCGAACGCCTAGCGGCGTTCTTGGGGCGCTATGCGACCCGCCTGCCGCTCGCCTGCGAGATCCGCAACCGTACCTGGCTGACGCCCGAGTACTTCGCCTTGCTCCGGCAGCACGGCGTGGCCGCCGCCTTGGTGGAGCACGCCTGGTTGCCGCCGATCGAGCAGTTGATCGATCAGCAGGACGTCGTGACCGGACCGTATGTCTACGTCCGGCTGATCGGGGATCGCGAAGGCATCGAAAAGGTCACGACGACTTGGGATCGGGTTGTTGTGGACCGAGCCGCGGACCTGCGGCGTGTGGCGGGGGCGCTGCGCCGGATCGCCCAGCGGGCCGAGGTGCTGGTCTTCGTCAACAACCACTACGCCGGGCATGGCCCCGGCACCTGCCGCTCGTTGCAGGCCGTGCTTGATGAGCCGGCCTGAGCGGTCATGCGCAGGGCGCGGGCCGTGCGCTGGACCGCCGCGTGCATCTCGGGGAAGTCCGCCGCGAGCTTCTCGACCGTGAACTGCTCGTAGTCGGGATGGTGCTCGATGGCGGTCTCCACCCTGTGCCCCGCGGGCACCGCCTGCTTGAGGAGCTTCGCAAA
Source organism: uncultured Phycisphaerales bacterium (assembly GCA_903914415.1). Lineage (GTDB taxonomy): Bacteria > Planctomycetota > Phycisphaerae > UBA1845 > Fen-1342 > Fen-1342. The sequence continues at coordinate 36,818 of CAIWOY010000192.1, forward strand.
GGCGCCGATCAACGCGTTGTAGCCGTTCAGCTCGTGCGCCAGCACATCCAGCCGGCGCGTGCGCCAGTACCCGCCCTCGTCGTTGACCCGCCACAGCAGGCCCAGCTCCCGGGCCCGGTCCAGTACGGCGATGACCAGCAGGTGACAGCGCAGGAAGTGCGGCAGACCCTTCTCGCTGGCGTACTGGGTCTTGCAGAACGCGCCCCAGCGCCAGTGATGGCCGAGACGTGTCCAGAGCGTACGGCGCCGGCTGCGCCGGGAGTACCGGTAGTCCCAGAAGCTGATCCGGTCGGGATAGCGCGCCAGGCCGAGCTCGAGGCTCTCACAGCCTTCCCCGGGCCATGCCGAAAAGGCGATGATCTCGACCGGCTTGACGTCGTAGTGGATCTCGCAACGCGACCCGACGTCGTACCCGCACCGGAGGTCGTTGTCGTCCGGGTGGTAGAGCGTCTCGCGGCGCCGCAGCGACTCACGC
>CAIWOY010000193.1 GCA_903914415.1 uncultured Phycisphaerales bacterium
GGTGCGTGCATCTTGCGGGCGGGTTTCTTCGCAACCTTCTTGGCGCGCTTCTTGACCGCTTTCTTGGCGACCTTCTTCCCGCCGCGCGCGATGCGCTTCTTCTTCACGACCCTCTTCTTGGCGGCCTTCACTCGCTTCTTGCCGACAGCTTTCGCCTTCTTCTTCGCCATGGCGTTACCTCACTCGAGATGCCTGCGTTGATCGACCAGTACCCTCTTCCGAACGCGTACGTGTCAATCCGTGCGCGACCCCGCGGGGCAAGACAAAGCCACTGCACCCAACGTGGGCGGCATGTGTGACGCTCGCACGACGACGGTGAAACCGCAGCCTCGTGATAATGTTCGACAAGACCAACCACCGCGCGCCAACCGCGCTGTCACGCGTTTGCTGAGCCGCGGTGATTATGCCCGAGACGTGCGGCGCTCACAACTGCGCCGACGGCGCCGTTTACACGAATCCGATTCGCGGGCGGGATGCTGCGGTCAGCGCCGCGGGCAGGCTGTCGGCCACATCGCGCGCGAGATACCCTACGTCGCCAATCTCCCGGTGGCAGTGGTCCGCGGCGAGTCCGTGCGCGTGCACGGCGAGCCGGGCGGCATCGAAACCCGGCATTCCCTGCGCGAACAGGGCGGCGATGAGCCCCGTCAGGACGTCGCCCATGCCGCCGGTCGCCATGCCGGGGTTCCCCGTCGTGTTGACGAACGCGTCGGTCGGGGTGCTCACGACGGTCCGGTGGCCCTTCAGGACGACCGTTACCCCTGCGTAACGGGCGTATTCGCAGGCCGACGCTACCCGCGACGCATCGTCCTGGCCGTCGCCCGGCGGCATTTCCGCCCCGACCCGCAGCCGGGCCATCTCGCCGGGGTGCGGCGTGATGACCGTGTCGCGTCCGGCGCGGAACTTCCATAGCCGGTCGCCCACCTTGGCGATGGTCGCCAGGTTGTTCAAGCCATCGGCATCGACAACCACGGGGCCGCGGAAATGGCGCACGGCGTAGCTCACAAACTCCGGCATGGCAAGGCTTTGCCCCAATCCGGGGCCGATCGCCAGCACGTTGGCCCACTCCAGGTTCAGCTTCTGAGCGGCCGGACCGTAGGCGATGCGCCCCTCGGCGTCCTCGCCCACGCCGACCGTCATCAGGCACGGCTCGCTGGCGGCGACGACCGGCTGGACGGACGCTGGGCAGTAGACGCGCACGAGCCCGGCACCGCCCCGGAGCGCGCCCTGAGCGCACAGCACGGCCGCCCCGCTCATCCCCCGGCTGCCGGCGACAATCGCGACACGGCCGGCCTGGCCCTTGTGCATGTCCGGGGGGCGGGACGGCAACGGCGGCAGGTCGAGCGTCAAACGAGGCGTCGCGTGGTCGGGTGCGGTCATGGTGCGTTATCCGTGCGCGCGGGTTCCTGCGCCAGGCGATTTATCAACGCCGCCTGATAGCCGGCGCCGAAGCCGTTGTCGATGTTCACGACTGAGACGCCTGCGGCGCAGCTATTGAGCATCGCCAGCAGGGCGGCGAGGCCGTGGAAGCTGGCGCCGTAGCCGACACTGGTAGGGACGGCGATCACCGGGAC
>CAIWOY010000194.1 GCA_903914415.1 uncultured Phycisphaerales bacterium
CTCCGGTCTCCCTTGGAGGGGAAAGAAGCGAACCGCTCTTGTGTGCAGGCTGCGTCCAGGCACCGGTCTGAGGGTCTCGGGCTGCGCCCGATCCAGCTATCCATCTAGGCTGGCGTGGCCGCCGCCCCCCGCGGCGTCCTCCCAACCCACGCGGCCTACGTTCTCGTCCGGTGCGGGCGGCCCATGTACAGTGAGGCCTGCCGCCGCTCTTACGAACTGGCGGGGACCATAGCCACGTTGGGCTGGCCCGGGCCCGGACGTTTGGACCGCCGCCGCGTCGCCGGCGAACCCGGGCGTGGCGGCGGCACCGGCTGATAGTCGTGCGCTTCGCGTTGGCAGGCGAACGCCACCATGCACAAACGATGGGCCACGCGGATCACCCCGTGTCGGCGATTCCGTTGGCCGCCGTCGGTGTGCGCGTCAAAGAGGGCGCGCCACACGCCACCGCTGCGCACCGCGCTATGCGCGGCCTCGATCCACGCCCACTTCAAGGTCCGCCGCCCCGCGCGGCCCAGGTGCCGGCCGCGGGGGTTCGATTCGTCCTCGTCGCCGCTCTCGTCGGCGCGCGGAGCCAACAGGCTGTAGCTGGCCAAGTGGCGGGCATCCGGGAAGCGGTCGAAGTCGCCCACCTCCGCCAGGATCGTGTACGCCAGAATGTACGCCAGGCCGGGAATCGTCCGCAGCCGCTCGGCCACCGGATGGCGGGCCACCTGGCGGCGGAACTCGCGCGTCACCGTCGCAATCTGCCGCCGCACGTGGTCGAGCAGTTGCAGGTAGCCGCGCAGGGCGGCGCGCGTGCTGGGCGGCAAAGCGCTCGCCGCGGGGCCGACGAGTCGCTGCAGCGCTCGGCGTCCGGCGCCCTGGAAGATGTCCGAGACGTCCAGGATGATCCCGTGCTGGTGCAGCAGCCCGTGCACACGGTTCTTCAGGGCGGTCTGCGTCCGCACCAGCGCCATGCGGTAGCGCAACCACTCGCGCCGCTGGCGGACCTCCTGGGGCGGCAGCCAGATGGCCCACCAGCGCGTCCGCTCGGCCGGTAGCTCGCTGAGCAGATCGGCATCCAGGCGGTTACACTTGGCCAGGCCGCGCGCCTGGCGCCGACCCGCCAGTTTGCGGCTGCTGGCCAGCAGCGGACACAGTCCGCCCGCCTCCAGTTCGTCTGTCATCCAGGCCCAGCCGAACGTGCCCTCGAGTACGACGGGGTTTCCGGGCGGCAGGCGCCGGAGCTGTTCCCGCAGGGCGCGTCGGTCGCGGTGCTCCCAGCGCGCCCGCCAGAGCACCCGGTTCTCGGCGCTGCGGGCCGTAACCCGACTGAAAGTCTTGTGGCAATCCAGCCCCACGTGGGCTACCTTCTGCTCTGCTTCCATGGGCTATCTCCTTGAAAGGAAATCCAGTTCCCGAGCAGCGTACCGCTCGGGTGGGGAGATAGCCTTTCATGAGAGTACAGCCCTGCGCCCCGCCGAGCCTGTGAATTTTTCCAAGGACCTGCTCCGGGAATACTATCTTCGACCATCGCAGGGTGGGGTCCGACACCCGAAGATGGCATTCGCGAGGGTCGGGGTCCGATTTTTTCACAGGCTCGCCGGGGCGGGGAGAGCGATGCGGCGCGGGAGAGGATTCCCGGCGGCCGTGGTGCGAGAAAGGATTCTCGCACGAGCGAAGCACGGTTCTCGCACCAGCGACGATGCCCCTCGCTGCCGCTCGGGCTCTGATGCGGCGCTCGCTGGCGCTTCGCGTTCGGATAGGGCGGTGCGGCGGGCGGGGCCACGGCTCGGCGGGAGCCGCGCCCGCCCCATGAGCCTCGTCGGGCTGCGCACTGTGTGATATAGTGCCGGGCATGAGCGCGGCGGAGCAGGACACGCCTTGGACGGTCGCCCGGCTGCTCGGCTGGACACAGCAATTCCTGCAGCGCAGCGGGATCGAGTCGCCGCGGCTGTGTGCCGAGATTCTGCTGGCCCACGCCATGCAATGCGAGCGGCTGCGGCTGTACACACGCTTCGAAGAGATCCCCGGCGTCGAGGTTCGCGAACGGTTCCGCGCGCTCGTGCAGAAAGCGGGCACGGGACACCCGATCGCGTACCTGACCGGCACAAAGGAGTTCTTCTCCCTCGCGTTTGAGGTTTCGCCGGACGTGCTGATCCCGCGCCCGGAGACGGAGATTCTGGTCGAGCGCGCGATCAGCTTGTTGCGCAAGACGCCGGAGCCGGCGCCGACGATTCTCGACCTGGGCACGGGCAGCGGGTGCATCGCGATCAGCCTGGCGAAACACCTGCCGCACGCGCGGATCGCGGCCAGCGACAGCTCAGAGGCCGCGCTCGCCGTCGCCCGCCGGAGTGCGGAGCGTCACGGCGTCGCCGAGCGGATCGAGTTTCGCTGCGGCGATCTGTTCACGCCGTGGGCCGACGGCCCGCTGTTCGACGTGATTCTGTGCAATCCGCCGTACGTCGCGACTGCTGGGGCGCCGGTGGATGCGAGCGTGCGGGACTTTGAGCCGCGTGCGGCGCTGTATGCGGGGGCGGACGGGCTGGAGGTGATTCGGCGGGTGGTGCGGGAGGGGCCGCGGCGGCTGCGGGGGGGCGGGCATCTGCTGGTGGAGATGGCGTACGACCAGGCGGCGGCCGTGCGCAAACTGGCGGAGCAGGCGGGCTGGCAGGAGGTGGTCGCGTATCGCGATGCGGCGGGGCACGAACGGGTGCTGCACGCGCGGCGGCGCGTCGCGGAGCAGGCGCAGGTGGCATGATGGACCGCGCGACATGAATGTCGCGGCTCAGGTAAGCTGCGATTTCGACGAGGCAGTGGGCTGGCACCACGCGTCGGGCCGCGAGGTCTGACGGTACGAGGAGAACGCTGTGAGTCTGCCGTATTTCGAGATCAACGGTGGTCCGCGGCTGCGCGGCAAAGTGCGGGTCGGCGGGGCCAAGAACGCAGCGCTGCCGATCATGGCGGCGTCGATCCTGTGCGAGGGCGAAGTCATCCTGCACGACGTGCCGGACGTGTCCGACGTCGCCTCGCTGGGCGAGTTGCTCATGAAGCTCGGCGTGAGCGTGGACCGCCGGAGCGACGGGACGCTGCGCCTGGTCGCCCGCGACGAGATGAACTGCCGCGCCGAGTACGACATTGTCCGCAAGATGCGGGCGTCGATCTGCGTGCTCGGGCCGCTGGTCGCCAAGCGGCACATGGCCCAGGTCTCCATGCCCGGCGGCTGCGCGATCGGCGACCGGCCGGTCGACATCCACATCCGCGCCCTGAAGAACCTCGGGGCCGAAATCGAGTTGGTCGGCGGCGACATCATCGCCAAGGCCAAGCGGCTGCGCGGACGCGAGATGTTCCTCGGCGGCCCATTCGGCTCCACGGTGCTCGGCACCGCGAACGCCATGATGGCGGCGTCCCTGGCCGAAGGCACGACCGTGATCGAGATGGCGGCGTGCGAGCCGGAGGTCGTCGATTTGGCGAACTTCCTCAACCAGTGCGGCGCGTCGATCACCGGGCAGGGCACGCCGCGGGTCGTCGTCGAGGGCGTCAAGGAGCTGCACGGCTGCGAATACACCATCATCCCGGACCGCATCGAGGCGGGGACGTTCATGGTCGCGAGCGCGATCACCAACGGCGAAGTGACCGTCGAGAACTGCCGGCTCGATCACCTGATGGCGTTCGTGGACCGACTGGCGGCGATCGGCGCGAACGTGGAGAAGGCCCCGGACGGCGGGGCGGTCGTGTCGTCGGCCCGGCGGCTGGAGCCGGTGGACGTGACGACGCAGCCGTTCCCGGGTTTTCCCACCGACCTCCAGGCCCAGGTCATGGCGCTGCTGTGCCTGGCGGAGGGCAACAGCATCGTCACGGAGAAGATTTTCCCCGACCGGTATCTGCACGTCGCCGAACTGAACCGGATGGGGGCGCGGCTGCGGAAAGAGGGGCCGACGGTGATCGTCGAGGGGGTCAAGCGGCTGGTCGGCGCGCCGGTGATGGCGTCGGACCTGCGGGCGTCGGCGGCGCTCGTGCTGGCGGGGCTGGCGGCGCGGGGCACGACGCGGATCCACCGCGTCTACCACCTCGACCGCGGCTACGCGCGGTTCGACGAGAAGCTCCGCGCGCTCGGAGCGGACATTCAGCGCAAAGAGGGAGACGAGGTGCTGTGACGGGGCCGGCCGCCTACATGTGGGCTGAGTCTTCGAAGAGCCCAGCGCCTTCGCTTACTCCTCCGGCTCCAGGACGGTCATGAAGGCCTTTTGGGGGATTTCCACGCGGCCGATCGTCTTCATGCGCTTCTTACCCTCTTTCTGCTTCTCGAGCAGCTTGCGTTTGCGGGTCACGTCGCCGCCGTAGCATTTGGCGGTGACGTTCTTGCGGAAAGGCTTGATCGTCTCGCGGGCGATAACCTTGCTGCCGATGGCGGCCGGCCTAGGGTGTCGGCGCACTACTCGCCATTGACCCGCTCATCCGCGCCAGGAATTCCGCGTAGAGTTCATCCGACACGGGAAAGCTGAGCTTCCGAAACTTCTCGCGCAAGTCCTGGTCGAAACCATACGACATCGCGGCCACCAGGAAAGTCGAACGGAACGACTCATTCTCACGCTGCTGGAATCGTTCGCGGTCGGCGGCACAGAACGTCTGCATGAGGCGCATCATGCGTTTCAGCGGCGCTCGGTAGTCGGCGCGTTCTTCGGCCAGGCTGCAAAAGGTGTACGCGACGGTCATGAAGGTGTTGAAGGTCTCATCCTCCGGGGTGTTCGGATCGTTGTAGGTCGTGCACCGCCGCGGGTCGGCCAGGTATCTTCGATAAGCTCCGCGGACGACCTCGATGGACTGGACACCGCTCTCTTGCAGGGCTTGGCACAGGTCCTCCGACAGTCCATAGCGCCCCTCGGAATTGAGAATCTCGTGAATGGTGGCGTGCTGAAAAATCTGCGCCAGCGTTTCCGAGACGATGGCGTTCATGGGTCCATCGGTCTTGCCGCCAAAGCGGTATCCGGCCGGGGAGTTGAGCGTGAGGTTGTGGGCCAGCTCGTGCAGGAGCGACGAAAAACCGATCTCGCCGGACAGGTAATCCGGGTGACAAACCAGCGCCACCGGGTCGGCGAACCACAGCGAACCGCAGCCGCCGGAGCACGTCTGCTTCAGGACCACCTGCCGGGTCGCCGCTTCTTTGGTGACATCGCGGTTGCACAGGTCCATTTGAATGTCGTGGCCGACGTCGAGCACGTACTCGATCACCTCTCGCGGCACCGAGCGTAGCTCCGCGTGCCGAAAACAGGTCACTCCTTCCGGTGCCGTGTAGCCCGGCATGGTCGAGCCGAGCGCAGTTTCCTCCTGCGGAATAAACACGCGGCGCGGCACGGCTTCGCGGCGCTGGCAGGTATACTGACGCGGCACGAATCTGACGCGCGCCGTAACCGTATCCTTCCCGTCCCGGTATCTCGCGGTCACCTTCACGACGTAGTCGCGTTCCGCCCGCGCGTACGTGTGCGAAGCGGTGAACCCGGATTCCGTTGTCTCGCCATCGCCCCACTCAAACAGGAATGGTCCCGTCGGCCGCGCTGAGTCTCCGCCCTCGATCTGAACCCTTCGCCCGTCGATGACCACTTTGCCTATGCCCAGCGTGTGGTTAGGGAGATTCGGGTCCAGATACGGCGCGAACGAAAAGCGCGTTTGTCGCCCGACAGGCGGTGCCGCGTCAACGGCGCCGGCGAGTGATCCGGCGAGCGCCAGGACACACACACAATGCCCGAGACGTACGATGCGAATTTCATGGCTCGACTCCTCGTCACCCGACTCTTGGACGCGCGCCACGCCTGCGTGTTCCCGGCGACCACGCCGTCAGCCGCGGGGCGGTCTCTGATGATTGCTACGCGTGCGAGTAGGTAACAGCTCACCCGTCTGCGAGATTCTCTGATTCTTCTGCGATTTGGCCCTTACGCCGGGCTCCACGTCCGGCACCCGCTGCCGCCACCGGCTCTAACTGATATCCGACGCCCCTTCTACTTCTCACTTCTGCCTCACGTCTGAAGCACCTTGGCGTCCTTGGCGCTCTTGGCGGATCGGCGGTTCAATCCTCCGGCTCCAGCACCGTCATGAAGGCCTTTTGGGGGATGTCCACGCGGCCGATGGTCTTCATGCGCTTCTTGCCCTCTTTCTGCTTCTCGAGCAGCTTGCGCTTGCGGGTCACGTCGCCGCCGTAGCATTTGGCCGTGACGTTCTTGCGGAAGGGCTTGATCGTCTCGCGGGCGATGACCTTGCTGCCGATGGCGGCCTGGAGGGCGATTTCGAACTGGTGGCGGTCGATCTGGCGGCGGAGCTTGATAAGGAAGCGCCGGCCGCGGGCCTCGGCCTTGCTGCGGTGGCAGATCAGGCTGAGGGCGTCGACCGGGATGGCGTTGACGAGAATATCGAGCTTGACGAGGTCGCCGGCGCGGTAGCCGGTGACGTGGTAGTCCATCGTCCCGTAGCCGCGGGTCACGCTCTTCAGCTTGTCGTAGAAGTCGTAGAGGATCTCGTTGAAGGGGAACTCGTAGGTCAGCATGACGCGCGTCGCCGAGAGGTACTCCTGCTTCTTGAACTCGCCGCGGCGCTGCTCGGCGAGCTGCATGATGCTGCCGATCGCGTCGGCGGGCGTGATGATCTGGACTTCGACGATCGGCTCGCGCAGCTCGGCGATCGTGCCCATGTCGGGCAGATCGCCGGCGGATTCGACGCGCTTCGTCGTGCCGTCGTGGAGGACGACCTCGTAGGTGACGCTCGGGGCGGTCTGGACGACGCTGACGCCGCACTCGCGTTCGAGCCGCTCCTGGACGATGTCCATGTGGAGGAGGCCGAGGAAGCCGCAGCGGAAGCCGGGGCCGAGGGCGTCGGAGTGCTGGGGGATGAAGCTGAAGGAGGCATCGTTGAGGCTGAGGCGTTCGAGGGCCTCGCGGAGGGCGTCGTAGGTCTCGCCGCTGGAGGGGTAGAAGTCGCAGAAGACCATGTGTTGCGGCGGCTGGTAGCCGGGGAGCGGCTGGGTGGCGGGGTTCGCGGCGTCGGTGACGGTGTCGCCGACCGTCACGTCGTGCAGGCTCTTGATGCTGGCGACGAGGTAGCCGGTTTCGCCGGCGGCGAGCTGCGGGCAGGGGGCCATTTGCGGGCGGAACTTGCCGAGCTCGGTGACGAGGTGCGTGCGCTGGCGGCCCATGAGCAGGACCTTCTGGCCCTTGCGAATGGTGCCGTTCATGACGCGCAGGTAGCAAATGACGCCACGGTAGTCGTTGTACTCGCTGTCGAAGATAAGGGCCTGGAGCGGGGCGGCGGGGTCGCCCTTGGGCGGCGGCAGGCACTTGGCGATGGCCTGGATGAGGTCGGCGACGCCGAGGCCGGTTTTGGCGGAGACGAACTGGACGTTGTCGGCGGAGATGCCGAGGACGTGCTCGACTTCGAGGGCGGCGTCCTCGGGCGTGGCGCCGGGCAGGTCGATCTTGTTGATGACGGGGATGATTTCGAGGTTGTTGTTGGCGGCGGCAAAGGCGTTGGCGACGGTCTGGGCCTGGACGCCCTGCGTGGCGTCGACCACCAGCAGCGCGCCGTCGCAGGCCGCCAGGGCCCGGTCGACCTCGTAGTGAAAATCGACGTGGCCGGGCGTGTCGATCAGGTTGAACATGTAGGTCTGGCCGTCGACGACCATGTCGAGAGTGACGGCGGAGGCCTTGATCGTGATGCCGCGTTCGCGTTCGAGGTCCATGTCGTCGAGGATCTGCTCCTTGAGGTCGCGTTCGGCGACGGCGCCGGAGATCTGGAGCAGCCGGTCGGCCAGGGTGCTTTTGCCGTGGTCGATGTGGGCGATGATCGAGAAATTGCGGATGAGGTTCTGGTCCATGCGGGGTAGTCACCCGTCCTTTGGGGCCGTCAATCCTGTGCGGGCATTATAAGCGAGCCGCGGCGGCGAGACGATTGCGCGCCGGGATGGCGGGGCGTCGTTGGCACGGCGGAGGCCGCGTAGGACGCTACGGCGTGAAGGTTGCCAAGTTCGCCACGGCGCGCTCCCCCCCTAGCAGTCCGCCGCAGAAGTAGCGTCGGCCCCCCGTGGCCGACGTAGAATACGAGAAGACACGGCCTTCGTGAGCGGTCCTCGGCGGCGAAGGTCCTTTTGCGGCGGACTGTTAGTGTCCTGAGTTGTAAGTTCATGGAATAAATAACCGGCTGGTTCGGTTGGGCTTGGTAGGATGCGTGTGCGGAGCCCAACCATGCCGCGTGGTCGGCCGACGAAGCCGTTGAATCTCACGGACGACGAACGGGTGGTGTTGCAGCAGTGGGCGCGGCGGCCCACGAGCGCCCAGCGGTTGGCGCAGCGGGCGCGGATCGCGCTGCTGTGCGGCGACGGACTGTCCAACACGCAGGTGGCAGCGCGTACTGGGTTGACCGTGGCGACGGTCGGAAAGTGGCGCGAGCGCTTTCGTCTTCGCCGTCTCGACGGCCTGACGGATGAGCCGCGGCCCGGTGCGCCGCGGAAGATCACGGACGCCCAGGTGGAAGCCGCCGTGACGCGGACGTTGGAGACGAGGCCGAAAAACGCCCCGCCGTGGAGCACGCGGAGCCTGGCCCGGGCGGTCGGCCTGTCGCAGAGCGCGGGGGTGCGGATCTGGCACACCTTCGGCCTGCAGCCGCACCGCAGCGAGACGTTCAAACGCTCGAAAGACCCGCTGTTCATCGACAAGGTACGCGACATCGTCGGGCTGTACCTGAATCCGCCGGAGCGTGCGCTCGTGCTGTGCAGCGACGAAAAAACGCAGGTGCAGGCCTTGGATCGCACGCAGCTCCTGCTGCCGATGCGGGGCCCGGGCAGGCCGAGCGTCGCACGCACGACTACGTGCGGCACGGGACCCCCGCGCTGTTCGCCGCGCTGGAGGTCGCCACGGGGAAAGTGCAGGGCGCTTGTCAGCGTCGGCACCGGCACCAGGAATTCCTGAAATTCATGGAGCGGATCGACCACCTGCCGCGCGCGGCGGACACGCAGGTTCATCTGGTGCTGGACAACTACGGCACGCACAAGACCCCGCGTCTGCGGCGCTGGTTTGCCCGGCGACCGTACTACCATCGGCACTTCACGCCGACGGGGGCCTCGTGGCTTAACCTGGTCGAGCGGTTCTTCGCGAAGATCACGACGGAGCGTATCCGCCGCGGCGCCTTCCGCAGCGTGCCGCACCGGGAACGAGAAATTCAAGCGTGCCTGGAAGAGCACAACCGCGCGCCGCGCCCCTTCGTCTGGAGCGCCAACGCGGGCCTGATCCTCGAAAAGGTCGCGACACTTTGTGAACGAACTTGTAACTCAGGACACTAGCTCATTGTCGCAGCGGCAGTCGAAAAAATGGCAGGAGACGCCGCCGAAGCGACGTCCCCTGTCAGCGGATGGAGAGAAGTACGGTTGCGGCGCTCAAGCCACCAGGTCGCAGGCGGAATTGGCGAAGCGCGACCGAAGTTGCTCGACGATCTCCGCATGGCGTTGACAGACGCGCGACTCGCTCACGCCGAGCACCGCGCCGATCGAAGCCATGGTCAGTTTCTCGTAGTAGTACAGGGTCAGGATCAGGCGATCCTGCTCTTTCAGGCCGCGGGTGATGTACTCGCGGATCAACTCCCGCTCCGTGCGGTGCACCGGCCCTGGGCTCGGGTCGACGGGGACGAGGGCGCCGATGCGCGAGTCGTCATTCCGGTCGCTGCCCGTCTCGAGCGGGACGCAGTGGGACGCGGACACCGTCCTCTTCATCTTCACGAAGCGGCCCCAGGACAGGCCCATGCGGCGGGCCAGCTCCTGCGAGTTGGGGGTGTTGCCGGACTCGGTGTGGAAGCGCTCTTCGGCGAGGTTCATGGAGCGTTCGAAATTCCGCCCGGAACGCCCGAGCGGGTCAATCTCGCGCTGCCAGTCGCGGATGGCCCCGACGATCCGCTGGCGGCAATACGTCTCGAACTTGACGCCCCGCGTCGGGTCGAAGGCGCCGACGGCGGCGATCAGGCCGTCGTATCCGGCGCTGGCCAGCTCGTCGGACGAGACCCGCGGCCAAAGCCTCCTTGCCATGATTTCGGCGAGCTTATGCACGATCGGCATGTAATGCTCGACGATGCGATTGCGTGCTTCCACTGAGCGGGAGCGGCGGAACTCGCGCCAGTGGGCAGCGACCTCCTTTTCGTTGCTTTTGGGTGTCATAGAATCGGTGGCTCCTGAATTGAAGGTTTGTGCCTACGCGCTCAGATCGAGCCGGATTTGGGCTTTGCACGCCGGGGGACGACCTGACCGCCTCTCCTATTAAATGACTCCGCTTCTGACAGGCGTGGTATACCAGAGCGTTGAAATACGTCAAGGGCGTGCGCGTGCACGTTTCTTATCTATTTTACCTATTCTATTCATTTTTACCGTAACCCCGTCGGCGACAGCGGGTTGTGCCGGAATAATTTCTGTCTGCCACGGCGGCGGGTTGTTAGGACGGGAAGTTGGGCGCCACCGGTCGATCGAACGCGAGCAAGTCGTCGTCCGCGTCTGGGGTGGTGAGCAAGCAGGGGCGCTTGTACTGCTCGGCCGTCGCGCGACGATTGACCATGAGCCGCCGGTCGAGGTCGGCAAGGGCGTCGGGCGGCAAGACGCTGACCGCTAAGCGGCCTAATCGATTCGACTTACGTCGCGAGGCGTACTCTTCATTCTGCGCGGCCAGCGCCTCATCGAGGGCAGTCGGCAGTGCCTCGGACGGGTGTCCGGCACACCAAAGTCGATAGAAAGGAGGGTCGGCCCAGCGCGGGACGAGGAGGAAATCGAATTCGGGGATGCCGAGCTGGCGAGACGCGGCCTTGACCGCAGCGACGGCCTGGTTCTCGGTGAGCTTCTCGCCGGCGACGGAGGCCACGCGGCCGGCACGGTGGAGGAACTCCACGAGCGGGGTCTGGGCTAGCCAGCCGCGCACGCGGACCACGTCATCCAGGCGGTAGCGGAGCAGGCCGGCGGCGTTGGTGAGTACGACGACATAATCGCGCCCAACCTCGAGCTGCCGGGGAACAAGCGTGTCCGGCGTCGGGCTGTCGGCCTCCTCAAGCCGAATAAACTCGAAGACGGCGGAGGTGACGTCGAGAACGCCGGCGGGCGTATCGTCCTCGAGCGGCAGGCTTACGCGTCCTTCGCTGGCGAGCAGGCCGACATCGCGGACCGGAAGCGGGCCCCACCAATCAGCGAGCCGCTGAAGGTAGTGGCCGAGGCTGCCGCCGGTCCAGCAGGCGAGAAAACCGAGTCGCCAGTAGTCGCGGGGGCGCAGGTGTTCGTGGCGGGAGCGAAGCTGCGTGAGTTCGGCCGCGCGGACGGGGTCGGGCTTCAGCCGGGCGCTGAGTCGCTGACGGAGGCGGGAGTCGGAGACGAGGCGGTCGGACAGCGTGCCGTCGCGTACGTCGCGGATGAGCGTCTCGCTGTGGTCGTCGGCGGTCTTGGCCATCTGGATGAGGGTGGCCGGGTTGGCGGTGACCGCGAACGCCACGTCGCGGCTGATGCCCAGACGCATGAGCGTGTAGTAACGCGCCTGGGCGTCGTCAAGGTGCGCAACTTCGGGGCGGCCAACATAGAAGCGCCGGACGATCCGCTTCTGCGTGCGCGCCAGGAGGCCCGTGATCGCGCCGCAGGGAATGCCCGCGGGCGTGAAGGCCGCGTCGTATCGGCCGCTGGCCTGGAGGATGGGCCGCAGGATCGCACGCGGGTGGTCGGCCAGCATCTTCAAGCCGAAGATGTTCCAGCCGCGGCGGTAGTCGCGGACGAACTGCGGCGTGACGGGGATGCGTTTGGGGAGGGCGGTGGTGCCGCTGCTGGTGGCGAACATGAGGATGCGCTGGCCGGCGGAGAACAGGGCTCCGGTATCGCCATCGCAGAGGCGGTCGACATAGGGCCGGTAGTCCTCGTAGGTCAGCAGCGGGAGCGCCCGCTTGAGGTCGTCGGCGGTGCGGACGCGGCGCAGGTCGTGCCGATGGCCGAAGTCGCTATCGGCCGTTAGCGCCAGGACGCGGTCGAGCACGCGTTGCTGCTCGTGCTCCACGTGGTCGAGAGCGTGGAGAAACCGTGCGTGCACGCGCCGCGCGTGCAGATAAGCGGCCTTGGCGGCGAGGTGTTCCAGGAAGGTGGGCACGGTTGATTGCCCTCGCCGAGGGTCATTCCACGCCGGCGTTGCGGCTGAGCACGGCCGCCGGTGGAGGCGCGGAGTGGGGCGACGGTGCCACGATCGTGGGCGGGCCGCCGAGCACAGCCGGCCCGATGTGGGCCAGGTGCGTGTCGAAGAAGCCAGTGGTGAGCCGCGCGTAAAACTCGGGGTGGTGTATGACGGCCTGATTGTGCCGGGCGCCCGGGGCGATCCACAGGTACTTGGGCTGCGGCGCCAGGGCATAGAGCCGGCGTGTCTGCTCCACGGGCAGGTACGAGTCGCGCTCCCCGTGAATGAACAGCATCGGCCGCGGCGTCATGCGTTTGATTGCCTTGCGGACCGAGGGAAAGCGGCACTTGAACTCGCGGCGGGCGAAGTAGATCATCGCCCAGCGGAGAAAGCGCCAGAAGGTGGGGGGGTGGTTCTCGTAGGCCAGCCGAACGCGGGCGAAGATATACGCCCACCGCCGCATGAAGTATTCGATCGTGGTGTCGGTGCTGAAGGCGCCGTCGGCGACGATGGCCCGCACGCGCGGGTTTTCGAGGGCGACGAGGATGGCGGCACAAGCCCCGCGTGAGGTCCCGAAGGCTCCGTATTCCGGCGGATAGCCCTGCTCGGCCAGCCAACTCTCGGCGAAAGCGGCGGCGCCGCGCATGTCATCCAGATCGCGGTCGGTCACCCACTGGCGCGGCGTGTAGCTCGGAGGGCATTCGGACTGTCCGTGCCCGCGGAAGTCGAAGGTGAGGATGTCGTAGCCGGCTTCCTGCAACGGGCGGCAGTAGCGGGCACACGAGTACATGTCCGAGCAGAATTCGTGTGCGAAGATGATCAGGCCGCGGCGCCCGACGCCGGTCCGGGCCCGCACCAACATGCCGCTTAGCGGCAGCCCGTCGTAGGCCGGGAAACTCACGGGTTCGCCGGTGATCCGGTCGAAGTCAAGCGGGCCGTGGGCGAGCGGCGGTTTGGTCGTGCGCATGATGTTGAGCGAGATGCGCACGTACTTCGTCAGCACCATCAGGGGGATGACGTTGAGGATGAGAATGGTGGCGACGATCAGGACCAGGGCCCAGTTCCTGGCGATCGCGTCGATGATGGACCAAGCCAGCCAGACCACCCACTGCTCCGGGCTAAAGTGGCGTCCGCGTTGCCGGCCGCGCCGCAGGCAACGCTGCAACGACTGACGAATCCTACCTCGTGGGAGGGCGGCCGTCCACCGTCCGGGGGGGTGTGACGGCCGGCAAAACATACGCGGCGCTGCGCGCCGGCGGGTGGGTGGTCCGCGTGGCCGCGACGCGGCCGGCCGGCAGAAACTCCGGTAAGATACCGGCGCAACAGGAGGCGCGTGCGTGCCATGAGTCATCACTGCGATCAAGGCAGGGCGGATCCGGACGTCACGACGGTAACGGATGGGCTACTGCCGCGTCCGCACGGGCTGCGGACGCTCGGCGGCTGCTTTCAGCTCGTGGACGGCGTGGCCGTGCACGGTTTTGAGGCGTTGGAACCACCGGAGCGAGCCGCGCTGGAGCGGTTCCGCGCGTACTGTGCCGCTGCGCTCGGAGTGGAGATCACGCTCGGTGGAGCGGCGCGTCGAAACGTGGCGGGCGTGCACATCCGCATTGGCCCGACCGCGGCAGAGGGCCCGGGCGACGGGGACGGGGCTGGCAGCCGGGTCGCGCAGAAGTACGCACTGCGGGTCGCGCCCGACGCGGTGGAGCTGCGCGGGGCCTCGGCGACGGGCGTGCTCCACGGGATTCAGACACTCACGCAGTTGGCCATGCTGGCCGGGCGCCAGTGGCCGGGGCTGGAAATTGAAGACGCGCCCGACTTCGCCGCGCGCGGCGTCTCCTATGACGTGAGTCGCGGACGAGTACCGACGCTCGCGACGTTGGAGGAGCTGGTCGATCGGCTGGCGCTGCTGAAAGTCAACCAGCTTCAGCTTTACGTCGAGCACACGTTTGCGTTCGCGTTTGACCCCGCGATCAGCGCGGGCTGCTCGCCGCTGACGCCGGACGAGATTCGCGAACTGGACGCGTACTGCGTGCAGCGGCGAATCGAGCTGGTGCCGTCGCTGGCGTCGTGCGGGCACATGGGGCGCATCCTCAGCCTGCCGCAATATCGGCATCTCGCCGAGATCAGCCCGGAACGGGGCTGGCAAGAGATGACGTGGCGCGAGCGGGTGCGCGGGCTGACGCTCGACGTTACGAATCCGGAGTCGCGGACGCTGTTGCGGCACCTCTACGACGAGTACCTGCCGCTGTTCTCATCGCGGCGAGTGAACGTGTGTTGCGACGAGACGTACGACCTCGGGAAGGGGCGCGGGAAGAGCCGCGCGGACCAGATTGGGGTCGCGGGCCTGCTGCTCGAGCATGTGGGCTGGCTGCGGGAGCTGTGCGGCCGGCACGACAAGCAGATCATGGTGTGGGGCGACATGTTGCGGAAGCACCCGGAGCTGCTCGCGCGCTTGCCCAGCGACGTGATCGTGCTGAACTGGGGGTATGAGGCAAACGAGGACTACAACAGCACCGGCTTGTTTCGGGCCGCGGGGCTCACGACGTACGTCTGCCCGGGCTCGTGCACCTGGAACCGGTTCGTGAATGACATCGACACGGCCGAGATCAACATTCGCGGGCACGCGGTCGCCGGCCGACGTTTGGGGGCTGTGGGTCTGCTGAGCACGGACTGGGGGGACGACGGGCACGCAGCGCCGCCGGCGGCCGCCTGGCACCCGCTGGCGCTCGGGGCGGCGCTGGCGTGGAACGCCGACGGCCCCGCGTCGAAGGACTTTGACGCGGCGTTCGGGCGCCTGTTCCTTGGTGACGGTGGGGCGGCGGCGGTGGCGGCGTGGCGACAGGCGCTCGCGGCGAGCACCGTCGCGCGCATTTGGCCGATGTTCTACGCGCCGCTGGTCGAGCCAGCCGGCGCGGACGCCGCGCCACTGGCCGCGCCGAGCAAATACCGCCCGGCGGTCGCCGGACCGCTGCTGCCGGCGGACCGTGAACGGCTGGCGCGGTTCGACGACGCGGCATTGGAGCGCTGGCGGGCCAGCGCCGAGGAGGCGGCTCGGGTGTTTGCGGCCATTGCGCCGCGCGACCCCGTCGCCGCTCGCGATCGCGACGAGATGGCCGTCGCGCTTCGCCTCCATGCCTTGGCGGCGCGGCGGTTTCTGCTGGCGCGACGGCTGGCCGCTGCGGGGGGCACCGGCTCGTTGGCCGCCGGGCTTGATGGGCTGGCGGACGCTCTCCAGAGCGTCATTCCGGTCTACGAGACCCTCTGGCTGGCGCGCCACAAGCCGGCGTGCCTGCACGAGGTCACCGCGGTGCTGCGCGGCGTCGCCGACGAGGCCCGGGCGCTCGCGGAAGGAGGAGCGAGCCGATGAGCACGACGCGCGAGAGCGTGGACATGCGCGGCTGGACTCGAAGTGCCGGCGTCGAGCCCACCGTACGCATCGGCATCGTGCTGGACGAGGACGCGATGAATGAGCTGCGTCTGCGCGTGCCGGAGCGGCGCCACACGCTCGACAGCGACGGCGGCTCGCCGCGCAGGCTGTCGCCACGCGCGCGCCTGACGGTGCGGCGGGTGGGCGACGTGTTGGCGGTGCGCGTCGGCGAGACTCCCGAGACGACCGCGCGGCTGCTGCGCGTAGTTTGTGCTTCGCCGCCGCCGCTTACGCCGGGAGTGGGGGTTCTGGTGCACGACGTGGTGGCGGGGCGCGGGTTTCACTGGCAGAAGCGGATCGACCAGACGCTGACGGGGATGATCGAGCTGCGCGCGGGGCCGCACGGGGTGGTGCTGGTCAACGAGTTGCCGCTGGAGGACTACCTGGCGGGGGTCATCACGGCCGAGATGGGCGGCGCGTGCCCGGCCGCCTTGCTCAAGGCGCAGTGCGTCGTCGCGCGGTCCTGGCTGCTGGCGATGACCGAGCCGAAGCATCGGGACGAGCCGTTCGACCGCTGCAACGACGACTGCTGCCAGCGGTACCAGGGCACCGGCGACCTGGGCCCGGCGGCGCTCGACGCGACCCGCGCCACACGCGGACAAGTGCTCCTCGCGCCCACTGGCGTCGTGCTGGATGCGAACTACGCCAAGAGCTGCGGCGGCGTGTCGGAAACGCCCGTCGCGGTGTGGGGGCTGGAGAAGCCGGGCATTTCGCCGGTCGTCGATGCGCCGCCGGACGCGGCGGAGCGGCGGTTCTTCCCGGTGACGGAGCAGAACCTGGACGAGTACCTCGATGGGGCGTGGCTGCAGACGACGCGCTGCTATTGCAGCCCGAACGTGGTGCCGGTCGACGCGATCGGGCGGTATCTGGGGCGCGTCGACACGACCGACGACTATTTCCGCTGGACGGTGCGGTACGAGCGACGGGTGCTCGAGGATCTGCTGCGCGAGAAGATCCCCGACGCGCGCGAGCTGGCGGAGCTGCGCGACATCCACGTCCGCGCGCGGGGCGTCAGCGGCCGGGCGTACGCGGTCGGGCTCGAATGGCAGGACACGCGCGGCGAGATGGTCCGGAGCCGCCTGGACAGCGAGTACCGCATCCGACAGGTGCTGCACCGCAAGTTCCTGTACAGCAGCGCGTTCGCGGTGCGCCTGGAACGCGAGCTCACCGGCGCCATCCGGGCGATCACGCTGCGCGGGGCCGGCTGGGGCCACGGCGTCGGGATGTGCCAGATCGGCGCGCTCGGCATGGCCCTGTGTGCGATCGACTACGAGACGATCTGCCGGCATTACTACCCCAAGGCGGAGTTGGCGACGGTGTATCCTTGACAGGGAGCACGCACGATCCGGACCGCGCCCGCCAGGAAGCGGATGTGCCGTGGTGGCGGGTGCTGCTGGCGCCGCTGCTGGACGTTTTCCGCCCGCGCGCCGCAGCGCGCTGCCTCGTGGGCGCGTCGCGTCCCGCGTTCGTCGCGGTCATGGTGCTGAGCCTCGTCGCCATCGCAGTCACCGTCGTCGGTCTGACGCTCTGGGCAGACACGATTACCGGAGAGTGGGGCTGGCGCCCGCCGGCCCAGGTGTGGCAAAACTGGCACGAGCGAGCGATCGACGGGTGGCTGGGGCCGCTCGAGGTAGCGTTCTTGCTCATGCTGGTCCTGGGGCCGTGCCTGCCGGCCTTCCTGGCGTGGCTTAATCTGCCGCTGGTCTACGGGACGGGCTCGGCATGGCGTTCGTACAAGCAGTCGTTCCGCGCCGCGACCGGCCTGCTCTGGCCGCTCGCGCTCGCAGTGCTGGTTTGCGGGAGCACGGCAGTCGTACAGGAGCACGCCTTCTACGGCGTTCCCCCCGGAGCGCTGGCGGCACAGCCGGAGTTCACGCCCCTGCTGGTCTCGTCGGTTTCTGCGCTGCTCCTGGTGCTCTGGCTCGTGCGGGCCACGCGCGCCCTGGCACCGGGAGCGCCCGACCCCGTACCGCCGCCGCGCTGCGAAGGGTGCGGGTACGACCTCACGCACCAGCCGGCGGAGCGCCGCTGCTCGGAGTGCGGGCTCGACATTGATGCCTCGCTCGTCGCAGCGGGCAGCCGGCCGGGCAGTCGATGGGCGGCCGAAAAGGCCGCCAGGGCGTGGTGGCAGACCACGGTGGGGGTGTTGTTTCGTCCGCGACAGTTCTACCGGCGATTGCAGCTCCGCACGCCGGCTGCCGCTGATTGTGGCTTCGCAATGTGGTCCTACGTCGCGATCGGCCTGTGTGCCGCGCTGTGGGCCGCGGCCATGATCGTGGTGATCTCCATGCAGGGGAATCCCCCGCCGCGGGAAGCGTGGTTGGTCATCCCTTTCGCGGGGACTGCAGTCGTGATTATCGGGACGCTCGGGTGCTGGTTTGGCCACAGGCTGATGGGCGCACTGGTGGCTAGCGTGTGGCTGGCCGGCCGCGCTTTGCCCGACTTTCGCTGGGCCGCGAAGGTGATCGAGTATGAGAGCGCGTTCCTGTGGGTCTTTTGCGCGTTCTGGGGGGCGCTGTTGAGCAGCCTGGCCATCGTGGGTGCCATCGTGGGCGGCCCTTGGCTATCCATGTTGCTCGGACGATCGGCGCTGTTCGCGTTCCTGCCCGCCGAGGCGCAGGTACTTCTCTTGGGCACCCTGGGACTAGTGGGCGTGTGGGCCTGGCGATACTGGGTCGCCTATCGCGCCATCCGCTGGAGCAACTTCTAGCCATGATCGACCCGGAGCCGCACTACTACGAGCGCCTGCGGCAGTTCGCGAACGAGCGCGTCGAGCCCGGCGGCATCGTGCTGCTTGGTTCGTCGCACCTGGAGTGGTTCGACGCGCCGCGGCTGTTGCCGGGGCGGCGTTTCGTCAATCGCGGTATCGCATCGGACCGCCTCGGGCTCACGGAGCGCGGCATCCTCCACCGGCTCGACGTCTCGGTTTTCGACTGCCAGCCGGCGTTCATCGTGTTCGAGAACGGCGCGAACGACCTCGGCGAGCTGTGGCGAAATGGCACGCCGCCGATGGAGGCAATCGTCGCGTGCTACGAGCGCGTGGTGGCGACGATTCGCGGGCGCCTGCCGGCGGTTCCCATGCTGATCGTCAACGTGCTGCCGACGACCGGCCGCTTTGCGGACCTGAACCCCTTCGTGCGCGAGTTCAACCCGCACGTGGCCCGGATCGCAGCCCAACATGGCTGTACGCACATGGACTTCTACTCGGTCGTGGCTTCGCCGGCTGGCGAGCTGCGCGCGGAGCTGACGGAAGACGGGCTGCACCTTACTGCTGCCGGCTACAAGCTCTTCGCGGCCCGGCTGGAGCCGCACCTTCCGCGGGTGACGCCGGAACCGCCGAGACGCTGAGAGCGCAAAGAGCGCAGAGAGCGCAGGGCGACGAGGTTGGAGGGAGGCGCTTCCGAATCGCCAACGTGCGCGCTGCGCGGCCGGCGGAATCAGGCCCCGGCAGGTCGCACACAGACGCGACCTGCCCCGCGGTGATGCGGGCGCGCAGCGAAGGCGCAAAAGGCGGCCAGAACCGGCTATTTCGGCGACCAGCGCGCTTCGGACAAGCGCGCTTCCGACAAGCGCGGTTCGGGTCCGTAATCAGAATGTGTTTTGGTGTCCCCGGTCCCCAGGGTGTGCGGCGTTGTGCAGGCGACGACGACGTGTCACCAGCAATGGCCAATCGTCGGCCGCTTGGGCCGAACGAATCGCGTCGCGGACAGC